>JANPDE010000237.1:0-9117 GCA_031431315.1 Haliea sp. | reverse complement strand
GCGGAATGGCCGGAACCGTCGGCACTCCCGCCAAAATCATTCACGAGCACTTTTGCGCCGCGTACCGCGAGTTCCAGGGCGTGACATCGGCCTAGTCCACCACCGGCACCGGTGACGATGGCGACTGTATCTTTAAAGCTAATGGTCATGGTTTGCCTCGTTCGTTGTAATGCGCTCGGGTTTTGCCGAAATCCCAGGAGCGTACGCGCGTCATGGGAATTTTAACCAGAACGCGATCGCCTCGTTTCAGTCGTTCTGCCCGACTCTTTTCGAAATAGTTTGGCATGGATTCAGTTCCGCTGCCGATGCGCAGGTGTTTTGCATCCTGTGCATCCTGAACGCGGAGAATTTCTGTGTCGTCGGTCACTTCAGCAGCTTCCCCTTCTATACTGACACCGCGCAACTCAAAATAGCTCTCGCCATCTTCTGTCAGGGCACAAACGCGAGGATCACGGAGTATATTGCTGAATTTAAAACTGCTGCGCTGCACGTTGATGTAGATGGCGTTGTCGAGATAGACAAACCAAACGGCGTGCATTACCGGACTGCCGGTATTCCGCGTAGTCGCAAGAATTACGGTACGCTGGTTTTCCAGGAATTCGATTAACTCTTGTGGACTCATCCCTGTATTCACTTATTGCTTCCTGCATCCAGGCCGGTCCTGGCGCCAGCGAGTCTCTCGCTGATATCTTTACCGGTTGCTACATCTACCGCGTAGTCGTCCAGCCACTTGTTGAATTCCCTGGAGCCTTTTCCCTCGGCAATGGCGCGCGGGGTTGCGACAATTTCATAACCCTTTGGCATGGCCGGGTGATCACTGGCGGGCTTGCGGGCCATCACCTTTTCAATAATTGGCTTCATCCGTTCAGCTTTCTTCGCAGCGGCTTCTCTATCGCGCTCCTTGAATTCCGGCATGATGTCGGTGGCAAATAATTCAAGTGTCTCCATGATGTGTTCGTGCTTATTTTTGCCGGCGGTCAGCGACAGGATCACCTGGTCGACGCCACACTCTTCGTAACGGCGCAGGTAGTCACTAACCTGTGCCGGCGTACCCATCGCCCCCCGCAAACCGCTGCTGCCTTCCTCGACGGCCTTGGCGCCGAGGATGCTCTCATTATTTTTGGCCATTTTCACAGCATCGGGGTCAAAGCCTTTTTCACGGCGTAATGTCTGGTACTCGTCCCACACATTGGTCTCATTCGGTTTGTGTTTGCCGTAGACGTAATAATGGCCGAGGGAGTAGCCAATGAAATTCACCCCTTCAGATCCGCGTCGTATCGCCTCTTCTTCATCCTGGTGACAGAAGTAGGTGGTCACCGCGGCGAGATTGGCATTCACGGCATCGCCGATTGGCACACCTTCATTTTCCAGGGTGCTGTAATAGTCGTCCACCCAGTGTTTAGCTTCTTCCGGATCAAAAAAGGCAAACGCCAGGGCCCCCATGCCATGTTGGGCAGCCATGTGAATGGTGTCGCGGCGGGAGCAGGCCACCCATAAGGGCGGATGGGGCTTTTGCAGGGGCTTGGGCACCACATTGCGGGGTGGCACCGTGACAAAATCACCTTTGAATCCGGTAAATGGCGCTTCCGTCATGCACCGCACGGCGACGCGAACACCTTCCTCCCACATTTCGCGTTTCCGCTTTGCATCCACCATAAAGCCATCCAATTCGGCAAAGGATGAACCCTCGCCAGTGCCGAATTCCACGCGGCCGTTGGATAGCAGGTCCAGTGTTGCGATCCGTTCAGCGACACGCACCGGATGATTGATGGCGGGGATCGTGTGCACGATGCCATGGGCAAGGCGTATATTATTGGTCAGCATGGCGGCGGCCGTTAAAAACAGTTCCGGCGCGGCCGAGTGACTGTATTCCTCCAGGAAGTGGTGCTCGACCGCCCACACGTAATCAATCCCAAGTTTGTCGGCAAAGGCCACCTGTTCCAGCGCCTGTTGCAGCTTCACCTGGTCGGAGGCGTCGTCCCAGGGGCGCGGGCAGGCGTGGCTGTAAAACAATCCGAACTTCATACCATTTTCCCGGTTATTTGACTTTCACGTTAGCCAGCGCGCTGGCCATTTGCGTCACAATATCTTCAATCGTTGCGTAACCTTTCTTGAAATCCGATGGTGGTTTGCCCCGATTGTGGGAAACCAGCTCCACGTTGACGTGCTCGGCTTCGGCGCGCAAAGCGCCAACCGTACATTTTTCCCTGGGCCTGTATTGGAATGGATTGTAGTTAAACCAGCGCATGGCATTCTCATGGGTAATTTTGTTGATGTCGCTCTCGCTGATGTCCTGCCCGGCAAATGACTCCCACAAGCGTTCCGGTGTGTGCGGCCAGGTAGTATCGGAATGCGGGTAGTCTGCTTCCCAGCACAGGTTATCGACACCGATGACATCGCGATTGCGCACCGCGGATTTGTCATCGATAAAACAGGCCAGGATATGTTCCCGGAAAATGTCGCTGGGCAACCTGCCTTTGCCCAGATCCAGTTTGGTCCATGCGCTGTGATGGCGATAGGTGTAATCCACGCGTTCCAGAAAATAGGGAATCCAGCCGGCACCGCCCTCGGTAAGTGAAAATTTCAGGTTGTCGTACCTGCGAATGAATTGGGCGAAGACCAATTCTGTCGCCACGTTGTACAGGGTGACCGGTAATCCGGAAATTAAAATTTCCGCCGGACCGTTCATATCCTGTAAGTTGATTTGCGTGCCGGAACCGATGTGCAGGCAGATGGTGACATTCTCCTCATGGCACACTTGCCAGATCGGCTCCCAGAATGCATCGTGGAAGCTCTTGTAACCCAGGGCAATGGGATTGTCGGGCAGGCTCACTGCGTGGCAACCCTTGTTCACACAACGACGAATTTCGGCGGCACCCAGATGCGCATCCCACAGCACCGGCAGGGACAGGGGGATAAATCGCCCGGGGTGTTTGCCGCACCACTCATCGATGTGCCAGTCGTTATAGGCCTGGAGAATAGCCAGCGCCTGTTCCTTGTCCTTGCCCATGTTGTACAGCTGGCCTACAAAGCCGGGTACCGAGGCAAAACACATCGCGCCCAGCATGCCACCGGCGTTCATGTCGTCGACCCGGGCATCCACGTTGTAGGCGCCGGGGCGCATCTGGTCGAGAGCGGTGGGTTCCATGCCGTATTCCTCCGGCACGCGACCGGCCACGGCGTTCACGCCGATATTGGGCATCACCCGCCCGTCATAGAGCCAGAGGTCCGCACCGTTTTGCCGGATCAGCTTGGGCGCTTTGTCCTTCCACCTGGCGGGTAAATGCCTGTCCCACATATCGGGCGGCTCGCACACATGGTCGTCCACGCTCACCAGAGTCATGTCGTTCATTGTCATACGACTGTTTGTCAGGGACATCAGCGCCTCCCGGCTCTCAGCGCCTTTATTGTGCAGTGCGGGCAATACAGATTGACTTGCCCAAGGGGGCTATGTTTTATTAGCCGAATGGCTAATAATCCTAGCGCAGCCGGAAAACGCTCGCAACAAGAATCTTTACGTACACAAAACCGGATCCTGGACCAGGCAGAGTATTTGTTTGCGCGTTTGGGTATCGGCGGAGTGTCGCTGCGGGAGATCGCCAAGGCGACGGGCGTGCACCATCGCACTATCCAGCACCACTACGGCTCCAAGGAAGAACTCTACCAAACGGTCCTGCGTCGCTGGGACCACCGCGTACAGGAATTGTTACTCGCCGCTATCGGTGAGCAGAGCAATCTGGAAAATGCGCTCTCTGTGGTGGTGGACCAGTTATTTGATTTCATGCTGGAAAAGCGCGACTGGGTAGCCCTGACCGCCCGCGCCGCTGCCAGTGCAGGCCGGCCTGATGGATCCCCAGGCCGTATGCGCTTGAAACAGGAGAGCTGGATACAGTTTATAAACGAATCCCTGCGCGATCATAAATTTGGTGGTCCGGACCTTGACCTGGGTTTGCTGATGATCACGGTAGAGGGCATGTTGAATAACCATATCCTGGCGCAAAGACACTACCAGGATTTGTATGGCAAGGATCTCGATGATCCCGAACTGCGGGCACGCACCAAGGAACATGTTAAAAAAGTCTTGTCGGAATTAGTGTTTCCTAAAAAATAATAAAAGCGCTGGCGGCGCTTTAATAGCGGGTCGAAGCAGACCAGCACACGGAGGATTTGCAGCATGGCGCAGGAGACTGACGAGCAACAAATATTCCGGCGGCACTGCCGCGAGTGGTTGGAAAATAGTATTCCACCGCCGCCGACCGTACGTTTGCCGCAGCAGGCTATCGGCATTATGACGCTCGATCAGCTTGGGTATTTGCAACGTTGGCAGAAGTCAGCCTACGGCGCGGGTTTGGTAGGCTGCGATTATCCTGTGGAATGTGGCGGTGGCGGACGCAAAGATTGTCAGCGCATTGCCAATGAAGAAATGCTAAAAGTAAAGCTGCCGTATTTTCCCAATGTCATTGGCCTGGGCATGGCGGCGCCGACCATTTTTTATCACGCATCCGACGCATTGAAACGAAAATTACTACCCAGGCTATTTTCCGGCGAAGAAATCTGGTGCCAGGGATTCAGCGAACCCGGAGCCGGCTCTGATCTCGCCAGCGTACAGACCTTTGCGCGGCGGACAGGCGACACCTGGATCATCAATGGCCACAAAGTGTGGACATCGCTCGCACACTTTGCCTCGTGGATGATTCTGCTGGGACGCACCGACAAATCTGAAAAATATAATGGCTTAACCTTTTTTGTCGTTCCGATTAAAGCGGCGCTGGGTAAGGGAGTGACAGTCCGACCCCTGATTAAAGCGAGCGGCGAAACCGGATTTAACGAGGTCATTTTTGAAGAACTGGAGATCGATGATGCGTATCGTCTCGATGCGGTGGGCAAGGGCTGGCAGGTGGCGATGACCACGCTCTCCCACGAACGCGGCGCAGGACAGATGGTGATGCCCTCCTCGGGAAGCCAGACCGATTCCGATTACAGTTCCATTGCCGGGGTGAAAGAAGTCATCGAACTGTCACAGCATACCTTTCGCCCGGATGGCGGGGTGTCAGCCCACGACCCCGTGATTCGTGACCAATTGATGCGCCTGTTGATACGCGATGAAGGCATGATGCAATCCATGCGTGTACACCAGGTGGCTGCCTTGCGCGAACATCCGACGCGAATCCCGTTGCAAGGGAAGTTGGTGGTGACTGAGTTGATCCAGGAAGTGGCGGAGCTGGCATTGGAAATCGAAGGCGCGAGTAGCACGCTGTATGTCGCCGACAATAATGCGCCGGCTGGTGGTCGCTGGGCGCAGGCTTATATCAACTCCTTTGCCAATACCATAGCGGCAGGCACCAGTGAAGTGCAGCGCAATATTCTGGGTGAACGCGTACTCGATATGCCCAAGAGTAAGTGATCATGAGGCAACCGAGGGATTTTGGCTTCGATGAGCAATGCGTCCAGCTGAAGCAGGCAGCACGTCATTTCTTCCAAAAAAAATTACCCACACAGGCGCTGCACACGCTGGTTGCCGACGACCCCGACCCCTTTCGTGCACCGGTTGCACGATGGGACAGGGCCTTGTGGCAAGAGATAGTGCAATTGGGTTGGCATGCCGTTGCCATTCCCGAACCGGCCGGCGGCGCGGGTATGCCGTTGGTAGCGGGAGCCGCATTGATGGAAGAGGCGGGACGCGTGGCATTGCCCTCGCCGCTGCTCACCACTTTGCAATCATCCTGCGTATTGAAGGCGTGTAACTCTCCTGCTGCCCATGCATTACTGGAGGCAGTGGTGCGTGGTAGTACTGTTACGCTTGCAGTGCTGGATAAAAATGGCACACATCAATCCAGGAATGTGACGGCAAGTAAAACCGATAACGGCTATGTATTGGATGGCTTCGCGTATTTTGTACAGGACGCCGCGAAGTCGGATGTTTTAATTGTGCGTGCGGGGGGCTTATATGCCGTACCAGTGACTACGCCGGGGGTGAAGATTGTGCCCGATCATATCGTGGATCTCACGCGCGACCAGGCACACATTGAATTCGATAAGGTGGATGCGGCATTACTGGCGGAGGAGGGTGACGCCATTTTGAGGCTGTCAGAGCCAGCCCGGTTGACGTTGCTGGCGGCCGATATGGTGGGTGCCGCCGAATGGCAACTGCAGACTACCGTAGACTATGCGAAAAGCCGCGTACAGTTTGATCACCCCATCGGATTTTTCCAGGCGGTGAAGCACCCGTTGGTGGATTTGATGGTGCTGATCGATCAGGCTCGCGCCCTGGTGTATGCCGCGGCCTGCGCAATTGATCACCAGACTGACCATGCTGACTCCGTGCAAGCAGAAAAGTATGCCCGGATGGCGAAGGCGTCGGCGTCAGATATGGCGTCTTTTGCCTCAAAAAAATCTACACAGTTGCACGGCGGCATAGGCTTTACGTGGGAGTGTTTTGTACACCTGTATGCCAAACGACAGAAACACAGCCAGGTCATGATGGGGGATGCTACCTACCAGCGCCGTTTGCTGGCGGATATCGTCATGGGAATTCCGGGGGGAAAATGATTGTCAGGTCTTGGGAACCCAGTTTGGCGTTCTTTTCTCTATAAATGCGCTGAAACCCTCGGCCACTTCATCTGAAGCCATGGATTGCTCAAAGGTAATTTCATCCACCAGCGGGTAATTGGCATTCACCATGCGTTTGTATTGCAGCCTGGCCTTGGGCGCGGTTTTCAAAATTTCGAGTGCAATATTTCGAGCGTTAACTTGCAAATTATCGTGATCGGAAATTCGAGCAAGTAACCCCATATTCACGGCTTCAGCGGCGGATAATTCGCGAGCTGTAAACATTAACTCCCTGGCGCGCGCGACGCCGACGTGGGCGGTGAGAATAGACGCGTAATAACTGTCGGCAAAACCGCGCAGTAACTCCGGAACCTTCAGTTTCGCCTTTTCAGAAACGACAGCCACATCTGACAGTAACGCTATGACAAACCCGCCACCCTGGCAGTGACCGTTCACGGCGGAAATGACGGGTATGGCGGAATTGAGAATGGCTTTAAACGGCAGAACGCCAGACCCCAACAGCCCGCCAATTTTGAGTTCATTGGGATCGGTTTCTTTCCCCATGTCACCACCGGGCGCAAATGAATCGCCCGTTCCCGTGATAATGAGCGCGCGCAGGTCGGGGTCATGCGTCACTAGCTTGATGGCCTTCTGAATGCCGAAGTACATGGCTGGTGTTAATGCATTTTTTGCTTCCGGGCGATCAATGATGCACCAGGCAATTGGACCGTCGCGTTCAAGTTTTAGATATTTAGAACCCAGGTTGTCTTGTGTGTCGACATTTGCCATTACTTTTGCCTTGCGGAAAACTGTGCCCTGAATGGGTATAAAACCTGCTTAAAGAAGCTTTTCGGAATGGTGCTCTGCTCCATGCCCAGCTCTCCAAGCTCTGAGCGATCAGGGTGATTGAAGGTTCTGAATAAAATGTCCCACAACGGAACCGAGCCTGAATAGTTGGAATCCTGGTATTTCCGGTCTTTCGCGTGGTGCAGGTTGTGCAATTGCACGGTGCCCAATACATAGTGAAACCACGCCGGAAAACGTTGATGGATATTGGAGTGCACTATATTGCCGTCAAACACTGTCCACATTCCGACAAACACGACGATTTCTGTCGGGGCGCCAAGCAGTACCAGTGGCAGCGGTTTGGTCACCGAATTAATCACTTCCTCACCAAAGTGCACACGCGCCGATTTCATGATGTGCATTTGCGGCGTGTCATGGTGGATGGCGTGAAAGTGCCACATCCACTCAAACCTGTGGAAACTGCGGTGCACCACATAGTCCATGAAACTTGCGATCAGCAATGCCAATAGAAACTGTGCCGCAAAATTCCAGTCGGTCGGCCATACCTGGCCAAATGTCTCGATACGCAATTCATTGAGAAAAGCAAAAATGAGAATCAGCGATGATTGGATAATAGCCCTGCTGGCTGCCTGCATCATGCCATGACCAATATCATTCAGTGACTGGCCATCATGCAGGTAATTCATGTGCCGGTTTCTGGGCAGAATCTGTTCAATCAGCAGGGTGGTAAAGAAATTGATTACCGTGACGGCAACTACCCAGGTCTCCATCGAAATACCGCTGTTCAAGCCCCAAAAATACAGGGCAGCGAAGCCAATCATGAACAACGGATACGTTACCCATCCGAGCGCCTCTCGGCCTTTCTCCACGATGTCAGATTGAAACAGATATTCTTTTTGCATCGACGCCTACCTTTTCCAATCAAAGGTGACAACAGCTCTTTGTACAATTATTGACTGCGTCCCATCAACTTGTACAGGGGGGCAAACTGCTCCAACGTGGTCTGGGGTAGTGGCACCAGATCGCCTAACAATCGTGCGCCCCAGATAATCTTTGCCGTGCGCTCCACCAGTTTGGCAACCTTCAGCACATCTGTCGGGTTTTTGCCCACACACAACAAGCCATGATTCGCCATCAACACGGCCCCCCTGTCGGCGACCCGGTTCGAGACTTCCTCCGCCAGGGCGTCACTGCCGGTCATTCGATAGTCGGCCACCGGCACATCGCCTCCCACGTAGACATCAAACTCCTCGATCACGCAGGGTATGGGTTGACGGACGACGGCAAACATCGTTGCGAACATGGCATGGCAGTGCATTACAGCACCAATATCGGGATGTTTCTTCAGACAGGCGAGGTGGAGGGACTTTTCCGAGGTAGGTGTTCTTGTGCCTTCAAGCACAGTGCCGTTGATATCCGTCACCACCAGGTCATCCAGCGTCATGGTGTCGTAGTCAAGGGAGGACGGTGTCAGAACGACATGCCCATTCGGTAAGCGTGCCGACACATTACCCGCCGTCCCCTCCACCAGCCCACAGACAATCATTTCCTTTGCTACTGCCAGCAAAGCCTGCTTGATCGCTGTTTCAGTCATGGCTATTCACCTCTTGGCTCGCCTTTTGGCTTACTCTCCCTGGCACTCTCCCTGGCAACAACGTCACGTTTTTCGTCAATGCCAAATGCCATGATAGGTACGCCGGGGAACGCAACCGATGAATCAGAATGGCCCAGAACGATACCGTCTTCAATAGCCGTCATGGT
>JANPDE010000236.1:0-4692 GCA_031431315.1 Haliea sp. | reverse complement strand
AAAAACACGCTCAACAAAAGAATGTTGAACAGCAGTACGCCCCGTCCACTGAGTTCCATGATAATCGGAAGTACGAATACTGCGCTGACAAGCATGATCAGCAAGGTGACGAAACTGGCGTCAGCCAACCAGTAAGACTGGAATTTTCCGATTAGCTTGCGCATAGCTCGCATCCCTCTGCTTCAGTCGTCGGAAGGCCAGTCCCAAGGAGAACCTAGCGGTTCAATACATCGTCCTTTACACTGTTGGCGATGCCAGCGACTTCGCCGATATCACTATCGGAGGCTCCGAGTTCCTTCAAAGTGGCTGCCAGGTTTTCAACGACAGCATTGAAGTGTTCTTCAGTTAAGCCTAGGTGCGCGTGGCCATTGCGCATGTCCTTTCCTGTGTACTTGTTCGGTCCGCCAAATACCATGGTCAGAAAGTTCTTCTGTTTCATCGCTTGCGCGACCATATCCAGATTTTCGAAAAACATATTGATGCGATCATCGGCCAGAACTTTTTCGTAAAAGATATCACCTGCGGTATCGTCAGCGGCTTCGCCACCCAGACGTTCGTATAAAGTACTCATGGTGCTTTTCCTCATTTAGGGATATTGATCAATATTAGAAAGGCGCCGTATGGTAAACCAAAATTAACTAGCTGGGGCGGCCTTTGGGGATATAACTTGGTATCTAGTGCACTGGCTAAATCGTGATTTCTTGGGTTATGCAGCCTATGCCGCCTCAGCTTGCTCTGCCTCGACATCTTCCTCAACCACCGGCTCCAACTCAGCCACCCTGGCCTCCAGCTCGGCGACCTTCTTCAGCAACTCTGCATTTTCAGACTTGGTCTTACCCAAGGACTTCTGCAGCACCTCAGCCGCGCTGGTCTTCTCCGCCAGTCGCTTCTTATTATCATCCAGGCTCTTCTTCATTTTCACTGGATCGTACTTTTTCAATTCATTGACCTGCTCGCGTTCCTTGGCCAGGTCATTCTGCAGGGCCTTGACGCGCAGCTTCATCGCAGCCACTTCTTCCTTCATGTTTTCGCTGCGGTTGTGCAGTTCGCGGTTCTGCTGTTCCAGCTTCTGGTTGACCGAGGCTTTTGCAGAGAGCTCGGTAATGGTCTGCAGCTGGGTGGCGACGGTGGCTTGCAGTTCTGCCACTTTCTTAAGAGCGCCTTCAATCTCTGCGGATTTGGTATCCAGCTTTGACTGGTACTCAGCGCGGAGGTTAGTTTCGAGTTCGATGATTTTTTCCAATTGTTCGGCTGTCAGCATGTAGTTAATCCTGTATTGATGTGGATAGTAGTTGTTGATGTTGATTGTAGGGATCTGGTCAAACCCCCGACTCCAGCTAATTATGGCTCTGACCCATTTCCCAGAGTCGGACGCTCAGACTCATAGAATTCCAACTCCAATCAGCCCCAATCTGGCAGTCCCTGGGCAGGGTCCTGCATCAATACTGGGGGAGGTTGTGGTGGTCAGGTTTATAACTAACTCTATGAATTATAACGAAAAATGGTGGGCCTGCACAGACTTGAACTGTGGACCGATCGATTATGAGTCGATTGCTCTAACCAACTGAGCTACAGGCCCCGTAACTAAAAACTCTCCTTCTATAGGTTACACCCACCGATTATGAGTCGGATGCTCTAACCAACTGAGCTATGGGCCCCCGCAAGCGAGCGTGATTATAAAGAAGAAAGCGCTGATGTCACGCCTGTTGTGCGTCACTTTTCCCGCCAGGTCGGCTCAACCCGCCAGATGTCCCACCTTTACCCAGATCAGAGTATCCTCGTCGACAAAGGGCAGGTGCCTGCTCATGTGCGGGCAGCGAATCCAGGTACCTTGCGGGTAGCTGCCATGCTCGTCCTTGAGTTCCCCGCTGATGACATATATCTCCTCGCCGCCAAAATGGCTGTGCGCCTTGAAGTGTTCACCGGCGGGCCAGTGTACCAGCGCCACCTGCTCACTGCCGTGCCGGTGTAGCGGCAATACCTGCAGATTGCCGGAGCCCGGCCGGAACGGCGCACTATGGGTATTGATGACAATGTGGTGGGTGTCATCGGTCTGGAACTGGTGCAGTTTCACCAGCAGCTCGCAGCCCTCGGTACTGAATGGAGCATGGCGAAATCCTTCCGGGTTGCGAAAGTACGTACCGGTCGGGTAATCGCCAGTTTCGTCGGAGAACACTCCATCCAGAACCAGTATCTCCTCGCCTTTCGGGTGATTGTGGGGGCTGAACCGCGCGCCGGGTTCATAGCGCACGATGCTGGTGGCATGCCCACGCTCCGCGTCCTCGCGAGCCAGAGGCTTGCGCCAAACGCCGGGCATGGGGCTCGCTACCCATTTCTGCTTCACGGTTTGGATCACCACTTTCTTTTTGAAGTCCATGTTTAGCATGTTACGGTCGTTCTACCTTTCGTGAGTTGCCAGCAGGTCATTGAGCGGTTTGTAGGATTTGCGCAAACGTTGAAAGTCATCGCTTCTTACCAGCAACAGCTTTGTATCTTCCAGTGCAGTAATTTTCCCCTGCGTCAGGCGCCCCTCCTTCAGCGCCCGCGATCCCCAGCTATCACCCACGTGCAGCTTGCGCCGCAGGGATTCGCCATCGGGTTTATCCAGTTGCTGCTCCACACTGCCGCTCACCACAATGTAAAAACCCGCGGGCACTTCATTGGCGTATTGCACCACCTCGCCTTTGCGGTAGTTAAGGTAGCGTGATGCCGGGCGATCACTCTCAGCCATATAGACAATGGTGCGTGGCATAAAATAATCAAACAACCAGTCGAGTCCTACCCGCAGTCTGGTGCCCAGTCCAGGAAGCATACCGATATAGGCGGCTCGCCAAATGAGCCATGCGGGTAAACCGGTGACGAGCACCCCAAAGACTTCGGCTACTCCGCGGTAACCGCCCAGTGAAGCCATAATGCCCAACGCTGCAGAATTGAAGGAGAGCAGGTGTTGGCCGCGAGATCTCTTCACAATATTCTGCGCCAGTATTCCCGCCTGGCGGGCCGCAAACTGCGCAGTCGGGGGTGCATAGACAGGCGCGGATGTCTGGCTGGGGAGTGGGACCAGTGCCGCGTCTCCAATTGACCACACATTCTCAAGACCGACCACTTCCAGTTCCGCGCTGACGGCAATTCGTCCACGCTGCAGTTCTATGGGCAGCGATTTGATAAATTCCGAGGGGCCGTTACCAATGGTGGTGACGATGGTGCGGGTGGGCAGGGAGCGACCATCGCTGCAGTAAACTGCCTGTTGTGTCGCCGATTGAATGCCCGTGTTCAACCACACTTCGACACCGTGTTTCTCCAACTGCTTGAGCGCGTAGTGGCTGAGGCGCTCGGACATTTCGGGCAACACCCGTCCGTCGCGTTGAATCAACACTATGCGTACTTCGTGACGTTGAATATTGGGATACTGGGGCAAAATGCGTTCAATCATTTCGGCCATT
Source organism: Haliea sp. (assembly GCA_031431315.1). Lineage (GTDB taxonomy): Bacteria > Pseudomonadota > Gammaproteobacteria > Pseudomonadales > Halieaceae > Marimicrobium. Next base: position 1,249 of record JANPDE010000236.1, on the reverse strand, counting down.
TCACCGATCGTCTCCACACCAGAGAACCCCCCTCCCGCGACAACAAAAGTGAGGGCGCGCTGTTTGATCTCGGCAAAGCGCGTGACGTCGGCCATTTCCATGCATTCAATAACCCGGTTGCGCAGTCGATAGGCATCGGATAAATCCTTCATGGTGAGACTGTGGTGTTCAAAGCCGGGAAACAGCGACAGGTTGGCGACTTGCCCGGTGGCAATCACCAGGTGGTCGTAGTCCACGCGCTGCAGGATTTTCTTTTGGCCCTGCAGCAGCACGACCTGTCTGGCCTTGAGATCGATGTTGGTGACTTCGGCGAGGCGTACATGCACACCCTTCAACAGGGTGCGCAATGGAGTCACCGCGTCCTGGGGATTGAGGGTGCCGGCGGCGACTTCAGGTAACAGTGGTTGATAGACGAAATAATTGATCTTGCTGATCAGTTCGATGTCCAGGTTGCCCCGGCACAGTTTCTGCAGTCTCCTGGCGGTGAACAAGCCACCGAATCCACCGCCAATAATTACTACCTTTGTTTTCCGCACCGCAGTCGATAGGACAGTGCTCAGGTCTCGTCCAGGAAGCTGCGCAGGTAATCTGAACGCGTCGGATGACGCAGCTTTCGCAATGCTTTCGCTTCAATCTGTCGAATGCGTTCGCGGGTAACTTCAAAATCTCGACCCACCTCTTCCAAGGTGTGGTCCGACTTTTCGCCAATCCCAAAGCGCATGCGCAATACTTTTTCTTCTCGCGGCGTCAGGGTCGCCAACACTCGGCGCGTATGCTCTGACAAACTGGCGTTCAACACGGCGTCGGCGGGTATTGTCGTCGACTTGTCCTCGATAAAATCCCCCAAATGCGAATCTTCTTCTTCTCCAATCGGGGTTTCCAGCGAAATGGGCTCTTTAGCGATCTTCAAAACCTTCTGCACCTTCTCGACCGGCAAATCCATTTTTTCAGCGATTTCGTCCGGTGTCGGCTGTCTTCCTAAGTCTTGAACCAACTGGCGAGTGGTGCGAATCAATTTATTAATCGTTTCAATCATATGAACGGGAATGCGAATCGTGCGCGCTTGGTCGGCAATGGCTCGGGTAATGGCCTGACGAATCCACCAGGTGGCATAGGTGCTAAACTTATAGCCGCGGCGATATTCAAACTTATCGACCGCTTTCATGAGCCCAATATTACCCTCCTGAATGAGATCCAAGAACTGTAGACCGCGATTGGTATACTTCTTTGCAATGCTCACCACCAAACG
>JANPDE010000235.1:0-4427 GCA_031431315.1 Haliea sp. | reverse complement strand
GGTGAGCATCTATGAAAAAAGAGTACGATTTTTCTAAAATGAAGTCGCGCAAAAACCCTTATGCGGCCAAACTGAAGAAATCAGTCACTATTCGTTTGGGCGAAGATGTCATCCAATACTTCAAAACCATGGCAGAAGAATCTGGCGTGCCCTATCAAAGCCTTATCAATCTATATCTTCGCGATTGCGCCTTACATCATCGGAAAGTGGACATTCAATGGCAAGCTCAGCCTTAACAAACCAAGGCAGTGGACGCAGATAATTGCGCCGCAGTTGTAAGCGTTATACAGCACAGGCCATGGAGCTCGGCACGCAATGAATCAGCTATATGACACTATTGGTGGGAATTACGACGGCACCCGACGGCCCGATCCATTTTGGGCGAAGCAAATACGTCACAGACTTGGATCAGTTGGGTCAATCGTAAATATAGGCGCCGGTACCGGATCGTACGAGCCGAAGGTTAAGAAGATTATCGCCGTAGAACCGTCCCTCACCATGATCAAACAGCGCTCCCTCAACGCGGCGCCTGCCGTTCAAGCTATTGCGGAGGCGTTACCGTTCAGAGATGAATCATTTTCTGTCGCAATATCCGTCTTGTCGTCTCATCACTGGCGATCCCGGTCCACAGCCTTTCAGGAGATTGGTCGTGTAGCCACTCAGAAAGCCGTGTTCGTAACCTGGGACCCGGGTCATGATGGCTTTTGGCTTACGCAAGATTATTTTCCAGAGATCGTAGAGATTGATCGAAGGATTTTTCCCCCTGTCAGTGAATTTGAGCATGCGTTCGGGCGGGTTGGAGTATTTCCCCTACTAATTCCGCACGATTGTATTGATGGATTCCTGGGTGCGTATTGGCGCAGGCCGTATGCGTATCTGAATAAGGAAGTCCGTGAAGGGATGTCGACTTTTGCAAAGTTGAGTAAACCGGCCGATGGTCTGGCTCGATTGCATGCCGACCTGGAGTCGGGAGAGTGGTTGCGGAAACACTGCAATTTGTTGCAAGAGACTGTGTTAGATCTTGGATATCGAATTGTTGTTGCAAACGTGGCATGAGTCGGCCGTATAACAAGTGCGAGCAGCAACGGCAAGATCACGCAATGCCGCGTCTCATTTTGATCATTGACGCACAAGTCGCCTTCTGTGATCCACATGGTTCGCTTGCGAAGGCCTACGGGCCTGATGAACTCATCGCGATCGCGGACTGTATCGCCAGGATTGAGTCGATCCTGGCAACGTACCCATTTCCAGATGAGGTCATTCTTGTCCGTTCAGAGTACCGGCCCGGCCAGTTTACGGATGGCGACCTCGAACATGCGTACGCTATGGCATGTGTGACTGGAGCAAACGCGGATTGTGACTGGAGTCTATCTCCCGAGACCGTTGGGAGATTTATGGTTATCACCAAGCGAACGGAGCGCGCAGCTTCCGTGCCCGAACTTCTTGCCACCATTAACTCTCGTATCGACTCGGGCACCGGCCACATACTGCTTGGCGGGTTTCTCGCAACAAGTTGCGTGCGAAAGACGGCACTTGATCTTCGTGCAATATTGCCGGAGGAGGTCGACGTGGCAATCGTAGATGAACTTGTGGCAAGTCGTGCGTCAAGCTACCGAAGACTGAACGGTATGAGCTCTCGTCACGAACAAGCACTCTGTGAAATGAAGCAGGCTGGCGTTTCAATGGTAAACGCCAAGGGATCATTCACATGAATGTGCTTCTGGACCTTGATGGGACGCTGACCGATCCGAAGAAAGGGATTGTCGGCAGCATACAGCACGCCCTTCGCTCTATGGGGCGCGATGCGCCGGAAGAATCAGCGCTATTGATGTACATTGGCCCGCCACTGCGGGTGATTTTCCGTGAACTGCTCGGGGAGGATGGTGATACAGAACAAGCTGTCGTTGCATACAGAGAAAGGTTTGTCGCCAGTGGCATGTTCGAGAACTCGGTTTATCCAGAAATCCCGGAGGCTCTGAAAACGCTGCGACAGCGCGGAGCGCGCCTGTTCATTGCAACTTCGAAACCACAAATATATGCCCAACGCATACTCGATCATTTCGGTTTGAGTCACTACTTCGACGAAGTCTATGGAAGTGAACTGGACGGGCAACCGGCTGAAAAAGTCCGATCTCATTGCCCATGTGCTGTCGGAATCGAAACTGCACCAATCGCATACCATCATGGTCGGGGACAGGCACCACGACGTCGTTGGAGCTATTGCGAACGGTGTGAGAGCCGTCGGGGTGCTTTGGGGTTATGGATCGCGTGCGGAACTGTCAGACGCAGGTGCCGAAGCGCTTCTTGAAGCGCCGAGCGATTTGGGGCGCCTGGCGTTTAAGCGTTGATGACAGCTTTAGAACTCCGCCCCATCCTGATCGACCAACACTTCGATACCTGCGTGCGCTTCAGGGCCGCGTCGTATCGAGCGAGCTTCGGGAGTGAGGCGGGGCTATCAGATGAGATGGGCGACAGCGACTCTCTCTATCGACAGCGCTTACTTTGTCATATCGCTGAAGTCCCAACTGGCAATGTTCATCTCTGGTCTAATAACAAGATCATTGGGCAGGCTGAAATGAAGCTAGTTGCCGATGCAAGCGTAGGTTACGTCAGTCTCCTTTATATTGAATCAGACTGTCGGCGCCTGGGATTAGGTCGCCTACTGCACAACCACGCCTGCAACGTCTTCAAAGCTATGGGTAAGAGCAGCATACAACTGAGCGTTAGCCGAACAAACCTTGCTGCACAAGCCTTCTACAATTGTCTTGGCTGGGAAAACCTGGGACCACGTCCGGGTCACGAAAATATGTATCTCATGAGGTGTTTGCTTACCTGAACTACTCGGGGTTTAACTCGGACACCCACCGGAATTCGCTGTATAATCTTCGGCAGTCTCCAATCGGAGGCCCCTCTCTAACGTTCAAGGTTGCACTATGTCCTCTCCAGAAGCGGTAACCAGTTTCGCGGAACTGTCACTGCCCGCCTCCCTGCAGCAAGCCCTCGCCGATGTTGGCTACGAAACGCCGTCGCCGATCCAGGCCCGCATCATTCCCCATATGCTGGACGGTGTCGACGTATTGGGCCAGGCCCAGACCGGTACCGGCAAGACGGCGGCGTTTGCGCTACCCATCCTCGCGCTCCTGGACCTGAAGCAGAAGCTCCCCCAGGTATTGGTGTTGGCGCCCACGCGTGAGCTGGCCATACAAGTCGCGGAGGCGTTCCAGAAGTACGCACGACATATGCCGGGCTTTCATGTGCTGCCCATCTACGGCGGTTCCGACTACAGCGGCCAGTTTCGCCAGTTGCAACGCGGTGTGCATGTCGTGGTGGGGACGCCGGGGCGGGTCATGGACCATATGCGCCGCGGCTCGCTGGATTTGTCCGCGTTGAAGACACTGGTGCTGGATGAAGCGGACGAGATGCTGCGCATGGGCTTCATCGATGATGTGCAGTGGATCCTGGAGCAAACTCCACCGCAGCGGCAGATCGCCCTGTTTTCCGCCACTATGCCGGATGCCATTCGCCGCATCGCCAAACGCCACCTGCGCAACCCGCGCGAAATCGCGATTGAAGTCAAGGCGGTTACCACGGCACTGATTCGCCAGCGCGTCTGGATGATGGCGGGAATGCAAAAGCTCGATGCCCTTACCCGCATTCTGGAAGTGGAAGAATTCGATGGCATGCTGATCTTTGTACGCACGCGCATACTAACCGTTGATCTGGCGGACAAATTAGCCGCGCGCGGCTATTCAGTGGCGGCATTGAACGGCGATATCCCGCAAAAGCAACGCGAGCAGACTGTCGAGAAACTGAAAAATGGCAAGCTGGATATAGTAGTCGCCACCGATGTGGCGGCACGCGGCCTGGATGTGCAGCGGATCAGCCACGTAATCAATTATGACATTCCGTCCGACGTAGAGGCCTATATTCACCGCATAGGGCGCACCGGTCGGGCCGGGCGCAAGGGCGATGCCATTTTGTTTGCCGCCAGCCGCGAACGTCGCTTGCTGGGTGCCATCGAAAAAGCCACTGGCAACGCGATCGAGAAAATGGAGCTCCCCACCGTACAACAGGTGACAGACAAACGTGTCGGCAAGTTCAAGCAGCGCATAACCGAAGCGCTGGATACCGCGGATCTGGCGATCTTCAGGAAGCTGGTGCAGGAGTATCAGCACGAGTATGGCGTGCCGGTGGTGGAAATCGCCGCCGCGCTGGGCATGCTGGCGCAGGGCAAGAAACCGTTGCAGGCGCAGGCAGGTGCTGCCATGAAGGATGAGCCAAAGGCTGATCGTGGCAGTTCCAGAACCCCCTCAGGCAAACCCGCGCGCGAGCGGCGCGAGCGAGAGGAGCGAAAATCCCCGGAATTCAAGCCGCTGCGAGAATCCGCCTCCAAACCGGCGTCCAAACCCGCGCGCAAAACCCGTAGC
>JANPDE010000234.1:0-2223 GCA_031431315.1 Haliea sp. | reverse complement strand
GAATATCCAGGCGTACCGAAGAATAACACTTGAGGCCAGTACCACCGGTAGTGGAGTCCGGGCAGCCAACCATCACCCCAATTTTCATACGAATCTGATTGATAAAAATCACCAGGGTGCCGGTCTGCTTTATGGCGGCGGTTAACTTGCGCATGGCCTGGCTGAGCAAGCGGGCCTGCAGGCCTACGTGGGACGCACCCATCTCGCCTTCGATCTCCGCCTTTGGCGTCAATGCCGCGACGGAGTCGATGACCAGGACATCGATTGCGCCGGAGCGCACCAGCATCTCCGCCACTTCCAGCGCCTGCTCGCCGGTATCGGGCTGGGACATGATCAGTTCATCCATCTGCACCCCCAGTTTCTCGGCATAGGCCGGGTCCAGTGCGTGCTCGGCATCGATAAACGCTGCGGTGCCACCCAACTTTTGGGCCTCGGCGATCACTTGCAGGGTGAGGGTGGTCTTGCCGGAAGACTCGGGGCCATAGATTTCACAAATACGACCCCTGGGCAGGCCGCCTATGCCCAAGGCGATATCCAAGCCGAGGGAGCCGGTCGAGATGACAGGAATGGCCACATGCTCCCGGTCTCCCATACGCATGACAGTGCCCTTGCCGAACTGTCGCTCGATCTGGCCCAGTGCCGCTTCCAGTGCTTTGGTCTTGTTGGTGTCCATAATGGCGCCTCTCTTTATGCTGGTTTTCAAAACTACTGTATATATACTCAGTGTTTTGATTACGGATTGCAAGCCCCAAAAACAGTTAAATTTGGTCATTTGGCACAGGCAGAAAAAACCCGCCTGAATTGTCGACAGATACCTCACTCACCCGGGTCGATGCTGGCCGATCGCGCTAAAAGCAATGTCTGCATCGGGTAAGAAATCGCCCTTCAGCACGGCCCTGTCCGGCGCGGCAAGGGCCCGCCAACTGGCCTTCAGTTCACGCCAGACACGCACCTGAAATGTTTTCACTACAGCCCTGAACGGATGCTCCAGCAGCTGCCCGTCGTACAGCGCGCGATGACGGTTGAACGCTGCCTCGTTGAAACGCGTCTCGCCCGCTGCGTGCGCCTGTTCGTAGGCCTTTTCGTTCTGCTGCATCAAAGGTACAAAGGTCTGGCTGATCATGCGCAACAGCGGTTGCAGGGCCGGTGTCAATGCCAGTTCCCCTCGGCACCCCACATGCTCGCCGGCGCCGATAGCGCACAACCAGGCAAATGTGCGCGGTGCCAATTCCTGCAGCGCCGCGCAAGCCTGCGGATCAACCAGGTTCATGCCCAGTTGTCCGTAGGCGCTGGCATCCGCCAGTGTGAAGCGCTCGCCCAATAGATACGGCTGCGCCGACAGCAAGTGTTCCATGGCCGCGAGGTAGCCGCGCCAAGCCTGCTCCAGCAGCGCGTGCGTGGGCGGAAATCCGGTACGCGATGGGGGCGTCCTGGCGCGAGTGACCCCCGCCTCGTAATCATCTGGCGCGACGCTGAACAGGTAGGGACAACGCGACACCTGGCGCCGGTACAACCGTCGCGCTACCAATGGCGCCAAGCCCGGTGGCAGCAGTGGGTGCAATTCCCTGGCCGTCATGGCCCCCATGGGCGTGGTCCGGGCAGAACCCACCCAACGCATGTGGTGCACCATGTAGAGACCGAATTCGTCAAAGGCCTCGTCGAGCAATTGGCAGATGAAAGCGAGTCGCGGATCCAACGGTACCAAAGGTGCCGCGCGGCACTCCGGTAGATCATCCAGGTGGTGTGCCAGGGACGTCGAATCGTAGTAGAAGCTGCGGCCGTCCAGCGTGTAAAAGGGGACGGCCGGGTATTCATCCAACTCGGGTGACAGCGCGGGAAAGCGCATGACCGCGCGGCGGCGTTTCGCCATCGCCAGGCGCACCGCCATCGATAGGGCTGAGCGGCGTCCAGCCTGCTGCGGCCAGCGCTCCCAGGGGTGTCCGGTATAATCCAACAGGGACTGCATCTTCAGCTGGTACGGTGAAGCGGTCAGGCCCCACAGGATGAACTTTGGCATGGGTTAATTATTTCCCTTGCGGCCGGTGCTACCGTTTTTGGGCACTTGCCGAGGCAAACGCTTAGGTGCACAGTAGCCCACATAAAAATTAACGAGATAGCGAACCATGCAGCAGCTCTCAGAAATGGACAACAATTTCCTGCATCAGGAAAGCGCGCGAACACCCATGCACATCAGCCCGGTGATTGTATACGACCAGTCCGCCC
>JANPDE010000233.1:0-15975 GCA_031431315.1 Haliea sp. | reverse complement strand
CAAGTCAGGTGAAGGTTGCGCATAGGTCACGCAGAGGAGCAACTTGCGTCCAGTGCTGCCCCCCGCACATTCTTCCAACCGGGTGATCCTGGCGACGCGGTTGTCGAGCGGGAGTGCCCCGGAGGTATGAAAGGCCTGCGTCAGGAACGCTGCGCCACCGGCCTTCAGTGCGCCACTGTGCGCGGGAAGCTGCAGCCCCAGTGCGTCTCCCTGGACCCAATCGATCACACGTTTTCCTCATAGGCACTATCTGATGGGCGCACGGATTTAGCTTATACTAATTCTTTTTCGCTGCCGACTGGTTGCGCGAATATTCCCAAACGCGCGACTGCGTGCAAGGCCGTCAGGAGAACGTATGGCTTATAAATTGGATGATTACCGTCTGCTTGGCCGTTCGGGCCTGCGCGTATCACCACTCTCCCTGGGGACCATGACATTTGGTGTTGCGGCATAAGCGGACACTAGTTCACCGGCAGGCGGCCTATGACCTATGCTGTGGCGACGTAAGGCCCGGGAGGAAGTGATGACAAGCAACAGTAAAGAGCAGGGAGCACAGACACGGCTGGGCAATCTGGTGGGCAATGCCGAGAGCGGCGGCCAATTGCTCAAGGTCAACGGCCATCTGTGGGTGTCAAAGGATATCAGCGACAGCATCCTGATAACGACGGAGGCGGGCAATGTCGTGGTGAATGCGGGCATGCCCGGTCAGGGCGAGCAGCACCGGCAGCGTTTCCGCGAGGTGAGTTCTCTGTCTGTCGAATACCTCATCATCACCCAATGCCACGGCGACCACTTCGGCGGCGCCCCCGGGCTGCGCGATGCTGGCACCAGGGTGATTACCCAGCGCAGGTTTGAGGAGTGCCGGGCCTACTGGCGTCTGCTGGACAAATTTTACGCGCGTCGTTCCGGCAAGCTGTGGGGGTCGGTGATCAAGAACCGTGCGCAGGTGCAAGCGCAGATACAGGAGGTGACGCCCGATATTACCTTCGAGGAACAGTACAGTTTCGAGCTGGGCGGGCGGCGTTTCGAGCTGTATGCCGCGCCTGGCGGAGAAAGTGAGGACGGCGTCGTCGTGTGGTTGCCCCAGGATCGTACGCTGATCACCGGCAATCTGTTCGGTCCCATTTTTGCGAACATGCCCAATCTTTACACGCTGCGCGGCGACAAGATTCGCTCCGCGCAACGCTTTATCAAGTCGCTGGATTTCGTCAGCGCAATGCGGCCCGCTGTCATCGTGACAGGGCATGAAGTGATCACTGGCGAGGAGGAGATTCAACGCGCACTCGCAACGGTGCGCGAGGCGGTTCTCTACGTGTTCGATTACACCATCGAAGGCATGAACGAGGGCCGCGATGTGCAGACGCTGATGACGAACATTGCGCTGCCAGAGCATCTCAAGGTGGGGCAGGTCCACGGCAAGCTCGCCTGGTGTGTGAGGGCGATCTGGGAAGAGTACGCAGGCTGGTTTCACTATGACGCGACCACTGCATTGTACGGTGTTCCCGCCGCCTCCGTGGCAGCGGATATCGTCGAGCTGGCGGGCGGTGCAGATGCATTGGCAACCCGGGCGGAGGCTTATCTCAAGCGGCAGCAGCCGCTGCAGGCGCTGCAGGCGCTGCACCTCATTGATATCGCACTGTCGGCCGAACCTGAAAATCCACGGGCATTGCAGGCGAAAATCGACGCCCACCAGCAATTGCTGGACAGCTCCGGCGGTGAGAACTTCAGTGAAGTGATGTGGCTGAAATCGGAGCGGGACGCCGCGCAGGCGTTGCTTACAAACAACAGGGGAAGGGGAGAATAATGGTGGTGGATTGCGACGAAAGCACTGACTTCGTGATCGTGGGCAGCGGCGCCGGCTCGATGGTGGCGGCGCTGTACCTGCGACAGCAGGGCAAGCGCGTGCTGATTTTGGAGAAAACTGATTTGATCGGCGGCACCACCGCGCGTTCCGGCGGCGTGATGTGGATTCCCAACAACCCCTTCATGGCGCGCGACGGTGTTGAGGACAGCTATGACAACGCCAACACCTATCTGGAAACGGTGACCGGCGACCAGCCGGATGCGCCGTCCGCGACACCGGCGCGGCGCCACGCCTTTCTCATCGAAGGACCGAAGATGGTCGAGTTTTTGCTGGCGCAGGGCATAGCACTGGACCGCTCCCGCTACTGGCCGGACTACTACGACGAGCAGCCGGGCGGTTCGGCGGCGGGGCGCACCGTCGTCGCAAAACACTTCAACATCAACGAGCTGGGCCCCTGGAAGCACCGACTGCGACCGAGTTTTCTCGCCCTGCCAGGCAACATGCCCGCGCACATCCATGAAATGAAATTGCTGACGTTAATGAAGCGCTCCTGGAAAGCGCGCCTGATGATGCTGCGGGTGATTGGGCGTGGTGTGGCAGCGCGACTGACGGGCAAGCATTACGCCATCGCCGGTGCTGCACTGCAGGGGCGCATGCTCAAGGCTTGCCTGGGCGCGGGGGTGGATATTCGCACCGAGTCGCCAGTCAGCGAACTACTGATTGAAAACGACGCAGTGACCGGCGTGATAACGGTGAAGGACAATCGACCATGGCGAATAAGCGCGCAACTCGGCGTGCTGATGAACTCGGGCGGCTTTGCGCTCAACCCTGCCATGCGTGCGCGCTACCAGCCGGACGTCTCGGTGGACTGGAGCAACGCGGCACCGGGGGATACCGGCGAGATGATCGAGGCCATGCTGAACCTGGGGGCGGCCCCGGCGCAGCTGGAGGAATTTGTCGGCTACCAGGCAACGCTGCCTCCCGACAGGGTCAAAGGCCGCATGATACCGGGCATGCAGGGCATGACGGCATCGCCACACTGCATCCTCGTTGACAGCAGCGGCGCACGTTACATGAACGAGGGCGGCTCCTACATGGCCTACTGCCGCGGCATCCTGGCGCGCAACAAAGTGGTACCGGCGATTCCCAGCTGGGCGATTTTCGACAGCCAGTACATGGCCAAGTACATGCTCGCCGGCACCCTGGGAGGCAGCCAGAAACCGCAGCGCTGGTACGACGAAGGCTACCTGAAGCAGGCCGCCACTGTCGCGGAACTGGCGAATCTCATTGGCGCTCCGACCGCGACACTGGAAGCAACGGTGAAGCGCTTCAACGGTTTTGTCGCCAGCAATCACGACGCGGATTTCGGGCGGGGCGGGCGCGCCTACGACAACTGGTTGGGCGATCCGCTGCACACGCCCTCGAACACCCTCGGCAGTATCGACAAAGCGCCGTATTACGCGGTCGCCGTGGTGCCCGGTGATGTCGGCACCTTCGGCGGAGTGCTCACCGACGAGCACGCTCGGGTGCTGCGCGCGGACGGCTCGGTGATTCGCGGCCTGTATGCCACTGGTGTGGCGACAGGCTCGGTGATGGGGCGCTTCTATCCCGGCGCCGGCTGCAGTATCGGGCCTGGCTTTACGTTCGGATATATCGCAGCCAAGCACGCGGCGAAGCACGCCACGAGCCCAGCATAAATTAAGACGATTACGCCTTCTGCTGCACACACTCAGCGGCACGCGCGGACCGGGCCAGCAGGCGCGGGTAAAGAAGTCCATACACGGCGGGAGCAATAAATCCGAAGAGCGGCAACACGAAGCAGATCGCCATGCTGTGGTAACGGTCCGCGAGCCATCCCATCAGTGGTGGCGAGATTGCGCCACCCACGATCGACATGATCAGGAATGAGGCTGCGATCTTGGTTTTCCCGCCAAGGTTGCGCAGGCTCATCGCGAAGATGAACGGAAACATGATCGACATGAACAGCCAACAGAATGGCAGAATCATCCACGAGGTGTGCTTCACGTCCGCGATGACCATCAGTACGATGATCGTGTTGATGACGCCGTACCATGCCAGCAAACGGTTGGGACTGATAAAGCGCACAAAGTACGCACCGGAGAAGCGTCCGATCGCGTATAGCACCATAGCAACGGCGATCACATAGGCCGCAGTGGCTTCGGGCCGCGCGGCGTGCGTGAGCGTGCCGAACCACGCGAACAGCGGAGCAGTCACGACCTCACCCGCGGCATTGTGTGTAATCGCGTTCTCGAGGATGTAGTTCACAGCGAAGGCGTTCACACCGACCTGTGCGGCGATATAGAGAAACTGCGTGACCACACCCCACGTGAAGTGCGGTTGCAGGTGCAGCGGCGCGTCGTGTGCCGAGGGGTCCGCTTGTTCAGTGTCATCTTCAATGTTGGGCAACTTCACGCGGGAAAACACAGCGAACACGACCAGTACCACGCAACCGAGCACGACATAGGGTACGATCAGTGAATGAAATTCGGCGGGTGCACCTACCGCTTGCTGCTGCCCGAAGATAAATGCTCCGCCGATGGTAGGGGCGATGATATACGCAACCGAGTTGAATGCCTGCGCGGTGGAGAGGCGTCCCTCTGCGCCGTCCCTGGGTCCGAGCGCCGTGACATAGGGATTGGCCGCGGTCTCGATGCAGGCGAGACCACTGGAGAGCACGAACAGCGCGAGTAGAAATGCCCAGAAGGCCTTGAAGACCAGCCCGGCGGGAATGAACAGGAACGCACCGATCGCGAGAATCGCAAGTCCGACAAGTATGCCGCGCTGGTAGCCGATGCGGCGAATCAACAGTGCCGATGGCAATGCCATCAGGAAATACGCCCCGAACACCGAGCTCTGGATGAAGCCGGATTGTGTCTTGCTGACATGTAGAATGTCCTGGAAATGCTTGTTCAGCACATCCAGCATCGCGTGACAGAAACCCCAGATGAAAAACAGGCTGGCCACCATCAGGAACGGGAACAGCAGTGGATTGCGCTCGGCTTTCATACACGATGCCCTCAGTTATTTTAATTTATTTGATCGCGCCAGCGCGCGCGGTAAGTTTCCAGCCCGCGAACCTTGCAGGGCCCACAGGCCTGATGGTGTGCAGGTGCAAACTCGTCGTTCCAGTGACACAGCATCGCGGCGCCGAGAGCAGTAGCGTCCACTGTCCCGGTAAGGTATACCGGACGTGCGCACAGCGCAGCGACCAGCGCGCACAGCACAGGATTTGTAGCAAAAGGGCCTTCAATCAGCACATCGCCATCGGCATCCAGCAACTCGAGCTCGAGCTCGATCATCAGCGCGAGGTAAAGTGTGGCGAGTGCGCTGCCGTATTCAGGAACGGCCGTGATTCGCCCTTCACTACCGTTTGCGGGTCCACTGCCACCGCTGAAGTCGGGTAGTGCCAGCACCCCGGCATCGATAGTCGCCTGCACCTGCGTCAACGTGACCGCTTGTGCGGGATCGCTGCCGGTCAGTGCACAGATACGCGAGTATTCGCGCCCGCCCATGAACCGCGCGCACGCCACCGCATTGCCGTTGACATCCACATTTGCCAGCATGTCACGCGCGGGGTTCAGCCGATTGACAGGAGCGCCCGCCGCCATGCAAACGACCCAGGTACCGGTCGAGACCAGCACAAAAGGGCGGCCACGCGCCGCGCGCAAGTGCCGCGCGAAACCGGCATTGCTGTCATGCACGCCAGGGAACACCGCGCAATCAGCAGGGAGATCGAACTCACGCGCGAGCTCCTCGCGCAGCGTACCGATGGGTGACCACGCCGGAACCACGCGGCGAAATTTCGAGTGCCAACCCGTGTTGCGTACCAGAGAAGAGTAATCGCGTAACAGAGGTTGCCACAGGTCGGTGTGGCAGCCCAGCGACGTGCTTTCGGCAACCAATTCTCCGCTCAGGCGCCACGCCCAGTACTGTGGATACATCAGGATTGCCGACGCGTGTGCAAATTCGTCGGGATAGCACTGCTGCTGCCACCACAATTGCTGGCCGAGGTTGAGTCCCGCCGGAAGCGATGGGGACAATGTTTCAGCGAATGCCGGTCGCACGACGTCGTAACCGTCTACGCGTGCGGGTGCCTCATATTCGTAGTCGAGTACCGGAAGGACCAGGCCGTGGCCGTCGGTGGATGCGTCAATCAGTGCTGCAGTCGCGCCATGCGTTGCAATATTGATGGCACCAATGGGGAAATGCGCTGCGGCATTGCGCAATGCAGCCCGCATCCACTGCCAAAGCCCGTCGACATCGAGTTGCGGATAGGGAAGGGCGGTGTGCACAGCGCTGGCTCGTTGATTTCGATAAACTCCATGCAAAGAGACGTCGAACACCACGCACCGGGAATGCGTTTTGCCGATATCGAAGACCAGTGTGTGGCTCATGTTGTTGGCCCCACCGCGACCACAACGACCTCGATGCCTGCATCCTCGAACAGCTTGCGCGATTCCCCGTCGATGCCGTTGTCGGTGACCAGCACGTCTACCTCCTCGAGCGGGCACAGAAGCAGCTCGGCGCGCGCACCGATCTTGCTGCTGTCGGCCAGTACCACCAGCTGCTCGGCCTGGCGCAGCAGCTTCTGTTCGGCCTGGATCAGCAGCGGATCGGACTCCATCACGCCGTGCGCTCCGATCGCCGGCGTACCCATGAACATGCGCCGCCCCTGATAGCGCGCGATCATGTCTTCGTCGAAGGCGCTCAGGATGATGTTTTGCTTGCGATAAAGTTCGCCACCCGGCAGCGTCACGCGACACTTGCCTGATGCCATCAGCAGCCCGGCCAATGCGAACGAGTTGGTGAGCACGTTGATGTCACGCGTGCACAGAAACTCTCCCATCATGTAGGTCGAGCTGCCGCCATTGATCAGAATGGTCTCGCCATCGCGACACATCGCGACCGCTTGCTGCGCAATCGCACGCTTCTGTGCGACCTGGCGCTCGAGATTCACCAGGAAGGGAGCGCCTTTCAGTTGCTGGCGCGTGTCGACACCTGGTCTTGCGCCACCCGACTGTTGGGCGCCGCCGCGGATGCGCTTGAGTCGGCCTTGTTCCGCGAGTTTGCTGATGTCGCGCCGAATCGTAGCGGGCGACGCGTGTAGCGTAGCGACCAGCTCCTGTAGTCGCACGAACTGCTGGTCCTCGAGCAGGTCGAGGATTGCTTGCTGACGTTGCTGTTCCAGCATGCGCTATGGAGCCCTCTGAAGGTCTTTAGCACCGGAGTCGCGACGGGAATCGCGGATAGCCTTGATGAGCGATAATAGTCGTATATAATCGTATATGCAATAATATGACCGTATTTGATTGAGTGCGACTGATTTAGCAGGTACTCTGCATCCATATTGACCAGAGCTGGCGTGTGAGGGAAGACGACTTGAATCCGATTGATAGCCTCTGGGATCCGGCCCGTGCCGCCATGCTCAGCGACGCCGAACTGTTGCTGTACCGTTCAAACCTGTTGGGCGCGGATCTGCGCATCACCAACTTCGGGGGCGGCAACACGTCGGCGAAGCTGCCAGGCCGCGATCCCCTGAGCGGCGACGAGACGACGGTACTGTGGGTCAAGGGTTCGGGCGGCGATCTTGGCAGCATGACGCTGGACGGTTTCGCCACGCTCTATCTGCACAAGCTCGAACAATTGAAGTCGCTGTATCGCGGCCTGTCGCTCGAGGACGAGATGGTCGGTTACCTACCGCACTGCACCTTCGGCCTTAACCCGCGAGCAGCGAGTATCGACACTCCACTGCACGCCTTCATTCCCCACCCGCATGTCGATCACGTACACCCTGATGCTGTGATTGCGATAGCCTGTACGCGACGCTCACGCGAATTGACTGAGAAGGCCTTTGCTGGCGAGATCGGTTGGTTGGCGTGGCAGCGACCGGGATTCGATCTCGGTCTGAAGCTCGAGCAAATGGCGCGCGATAACCCTCGGTTCTCCGGTATTGTGCTGGAAGGGCATGGGCTCTTCACCTGGGGAGCCTCGTCTCGCGAGTGCTATGAAACGACCTTACGCGTGGTGCGCTGTGCAGACGAATGGCTGACCCTGAATGGCACTGCACCCAGTTTTGGAGGTGTGTGTCATGCAGGAGTAGCGGATGTCTCGGAACGACGCCGCATTGCAAGCAGACTGATGCCGGTCATTCGCGGCCTGGTCAGCAGCGCCGAGCACAAGGTTGGCCACTTCGATGACTCGCCTGTAGTGCTGGAATTCGTGAACTCGGTGCGGCTGGCACCGCTCGCTGCGCTGGGGACTTCCTGTCCCGATCACTTCCTGCGCACCAAGATCCGTCCGCTGGTGATCGACTTCGATCCGGCGGCAGGCGACGCAGCGGCGGAGCTGGCGCGCACAGAACTGGCCCTTGCAGGTGCGTTGGAAGCCTATCGAGCGAACTATGCAGCCTATTACCAGCGCTGCGCTCGGGCCGCTAGCCCCGCGATGCGCGATCCCAATGCGGTGATCTACCTGGTGCCCGGCGTCGGGATGCTGAGCTTCGCGCGCGACAAGGCGACCGCGCGCATTGCCGCGGAGTTTTACATCAACGCAATCAATGTGATGCGCGAAGCCGAGCGTGTGGACTCCTATGTCGCCCTTCCAGAGCAGGAGGCGTTTGACATCGAGTACTGGTTGCTCGAAGAAGCCAAGCTGCAGCGCATGCCGAAGCCGAAGCGCCTGGCAGGGCGAGTGGCTTTGGTGACCGGAGGAGCCGGCGGGATTGGCAGTGCGACCGCGCGTCGACTGCTCGATGCCGGCGCCTGCGTCGTGCTGGCGGATATCGATCCGGCTTCGCTAGCCAGCACGACGAAGCAACTCGCACAACAGTATGGCAAGGATGCGGTGCGCCAGGTGGTGTGCGATGTGACATGCGAAGCCTCGGTTATGGCAGCGCTAGCTGCGTCGGCCTGCGAATATGGCGGCATCGATATTCTGGTCTCCAACGCCGGGATCGCAAGCGCCGCTGCACTCGAAGACACGAGCATCGAACTGTGGAACCGCAATATGGACATCCTTGCCACCGGCTATTTTCTGGTGACGCGCGAAGCGTTTAAGTTGATGAAGCGCCAGAACTGTGGCGGGGCTATCGCCTTCATTGCCAGCAAAAATGGGCTCGTCGCTTCCTCCAATGCGTCTGCCTATTGCACGGCCAAGGCCGCGGAGATCCAGCTTGCGCGCGCCGTCGCGCTGGAGGGCGCACCACTGGGTATTCGCTGTAATGTGGTGAACCCGGACGCCGTATTGCGCGGTTCCAAGATCTGGACTGGCGACTGGCGGCGGGAACGGGCACAAGCCTACAACATGGAGGAGCACCAACTCGAGGAGTACTATCGTCAGCGCAGCCTGCTCAAACTGAACGTATTCCCCGAGGATATTGCCGAGGCCGTATACTTCCTCGTCAGTGATCGGTCCGCCAAATCAACTGGCAATATTATTAACGTCGACGCGGGTCACGCGCCGTCATTCACACGCTGAGAATACAGACATGAAACTCTTCACTGAAGATTTTATCCAGGCGCAGAACCGCTCGCACGAAACGGCGCTGTCAGGGGATTACGCAGCACTGGGCGAGCAGCTCACGCGTGTGGGAGTCGATATCGAGGGCGTGACCACCAGCGCGATGCACTTCGCGGTAGCCATTCCCAGTTGGGGTGTCGGCACGGGGGGTACGCGCTTTGCGCGGTTTCCGTCGCCTGCAGAACCCCGCAACGTGTTCGAGAAGCTCGAGGACTGCGCTGTAATCCAACGCCTGGTGCGCTGTACGCCCAGCGTGTCGCCGCACTTTCCCTGGGATTGCGTGGACGACTACGCGGCGCTGCGCGAGCAGGCAGGCGCATTCGGCCTTGCGTTCGATGCGGTGAATTCAAACACCTTCCAGGATACACCGGGCCAGCGCGAATCCTATAAGTTCGGCTCGCTGACGCACACGAACAAGGCGGTGCGCGAACAAGCCATCCTGCACAACGTGGAATGCATCCGCTTCGGACAACAGCTCGGCTCCAAAGCGCTGACGGTGTGGGTGGGCGATGGCGGCAACTTCCCGGGACAACAGCACCTGGTGCGAGCGCTGGAGCGCTATCTTGATTCGGCGCGCGCTATTTATACAGCGCTTCCGTCGGACTGGCTGATGTTCATCGAGCACAAGCTCTACGAGCCCGCGTTCTACTCGACGGTAATCCAGGATTGGGGAACCAGCGTGTTGTGCGCCATGCAACTCGGCGACAAGGCGCGCTCGCTGGTCGATCTCGGCCATCACGCGCCCACTGTCAATATCGAGATGATCGTAGCGCGCCTCATCCAGTTCGGCAAGCTCGCAGGATTCCACTTCAATGACAGTAAGTACGGCGACGACGATCTCGACAGCGGTTCGATCAATCCCTACCAGTTGTTCCTGGTGTTCAACGAGCTGGTCGATGCGGCGCAGCGCAAGGTGTCCGGATTTGATCCGGCGTATCTGCTGGATCAGTCGCACAACGTCACCGACCCGATCGAGAGCCTGATGAATTCCGCGGCGACCGTGCAGCGCTGCTATGTGCAGGCGCTACTGGTCGACCGCACGGCGTTGAACACCTACCAGGAGGAGAACGATGCGCTGATGGCGAGCAACACGCTCAAGCGTGCGTTTCATTGCGACGTGTCCCCTATCCTGGCCGAGGCGCGGCGCCGTGCGGGGGGTGCGATAGACCCTATCGCGTGCTACCGTGCTGCGAGCTACCGCGCATGCATCGCCCAGGCAAGACCCGAAATTTCGGGCAGCCGTTCGGGGATCGTTTAAGTGGGCACCCCCGGTTTGCCAAACCCACCTGCCGTTTCACCGACCACTGGCGAGCAGTCAGGTTGGTGCGCTCAAATTCGAGAGAGTAGGCGTTCAGTTTCCGTCGTATTTTCGCAGGAAGCGAATCGACAACCACAACGCTAAATCAGCATGGCCACCGCCGTGGGTCCGATACGAACACGATTTCAGCGGTCCGGTGTCCCGGAAAATCGGGAAACTTTCGCGAGAGTGCCGAGAGTGCAATACTAACCAAGCAGACAATCTGCTCGACATACACCGTTTATAGTTCCTTGGAGTGTCTCTGATGAATGCGCCCCGACGAATACTGCTGGTGATTTGCGTGCTCCTGCCCATCTCGAGCCTGCTCGCCTGCCAACGGGCAGAAAATTCCGGATTTCGTGCAGGCTCCCCGTTGGATGACTTGCCTGCTTGGATCACACCATTGCTTGCATCCGGAGTACGCCCTGAATGGTCGGCTGACGGTAGTCGTCTCGTTTATCTGGATGCGCTGGTAGGCGATGTCCATGAGCTCGATCTAGCGACAGGCGTGAGCAAACCTTTGACAGGGCATTTCGAGCATCACGGTTTCACCCGCGCACGCTATCTTCACAGCGGCGATCTGTTGCTGTGCGGCCCGATCGGTGCCTCGGATGCCGATGCCGAGAAAGGCCGCTGGCAGACTGAGCTGTGGTTCCTGCCCCGTGCTGCGCTCGGTCCCGCACAGCGCCTCAACGAACCCTGTTTCGAGGGGCCAGCAGTATCGCGGCGCGATATGCGGATTGCGTGGACCCTATCCGACTATCCAGACAAAATTGTCTTTGCTCGTTCTGAAATATGGCTCGGCCGCATCGATGTGTTTGCGGGGGAGGCGACAATCGTAGACAAACGGAAGCTGGTAGAACGCAAGGATTTTATGTATCTGGCGTTTCTCGAAACGCAGGATTTTCGTCCGCCCGAGGAACAGGAGCTCCTTTTCACTGCCTATGCCTACAAAGGGGGTGAGGCGATGGGCGTCAATATTCACTCCGGCGAACTCACCAACTATTCGCGGGATTGGGCTTACGATGAAGCCGAGAGTGTCTTTCCGGACGGCAACAGTATTGCCATCGAACGTGAAGTGGATACCTACACCGCCGTACCGGTTGGCGATATCGATATCTGGCAACTTGCGCTGGATGGCAGCGGCAAGTCAACAAGGCTAACCCGGTTTAGTGAGTACGAGGGTTATGGCGCGAATAATCCGGCGATCAGCCCCGATGGGCGCAAGATGGTGTTCGGTTTACGGGTAAAAGGGGGGCAGCATGGCAATGCGGATGGCCTGCTGCTCTTCGATTTTGATAAGGCGCCGAACTAGAAAAAGGGGGCGTGTAAAAGCATGACACAACAGAGGACGAGCAAGGGCGTGAAGTGGATTGCCAATGCGGACGTCCACTCACCCGCCGAGCGTCACGCCGTTAGAGTCTGCCCCGCGAGCGCAGCGAGTGCTTTGGGCATGACCTGGACGCAAAGGCTCTGTAGTGGACCCGGTCGCGGAGCATTGGTGGTAAGGATCACAGAGTGCGGTCGTAAAGGCACGAGCATAACTTCCTTATCGGCAATACTAACGCCGTGGCTGTATAAATGATATTTCCATGGGGGGGACTGATGTCGCTCGTGTGTATTCATCTGCTCAATGTATCGCGGAGTGACTTAACTTGGTAAGCAACTTATACTTGGCCGTATGAAATCAAACTACCAGAGAGCGGGCATCTACGACGTCTCCGCTTTCTACGCGAGCAAGTTTGCCGATACGACGAATGCGGCACGCTACCTCAGCAACCCGCTGCGTCGATACGATGTGGCTCACTCAAGATCACGATGGTTTGACATGGCTATCCGGCCAGAGACAACTGTGCTGGATTTCGGTTGCGGTGCGGGGTCGCTGAGTTTCTTGTCCTCCAAGGGCTGCCGGGTATTTGGGATCGAATTGTCAGAGGATGGTGCTCAGCGCGCCAGGGAGGTGGGGTATGAGGACGTCTTCGTAGGTGATGTCGCCGCTGCTCCGAACTGGGCACCTTTCGACTACGTGGTGAGCGCTGATGTCTTCGGGCACATTGAGTTCGAGGACAAGGATCGAGTCATTGTCGAACTCAAGCGCCTGTTGAAGCCGGGAGGAATTATGCTTCACGCGATCGAATGTGGAGCCGTTGACTACGATGCAATGTCCGATGACGAGATCCGGGAATTCGTTCATGTCGACGGCCATGTGGGTATGGAAACGCGAAGTAGTGTACTAGAGCGATTTGGGAAGTTCTTCGCCCATACAGACGGAGAAGTCCGCTTTATACATAGCCGAGCCTATAACGACATGGTCAAGGAGGCTTCCTTCTACGGTGCAGACCATGGCCCAGAGCTGGAGGCATACCTGGCTTACCTCGGGCCTGGAGAGCGTCTCGCGTTTGACGTTGCTAGTGGCATCGCGTTCAACAGCCTCCAGACTTTTCGTGTCCCATCGGACGATCGAGGCGGGGGGATGATGATGCTCCGAGCGTCAGATTCACTTCAAAGAGTGCGAAGACCCAATCTCTCGTTCGAAGTCGTTGCACCGTCCCAGCCGTTTGCACCCGGCAGCCACGTTGACTTGGATTCCCCATCTTTTTTGGCTGGATGGCATGGCATCGAGCAACATGATTCCCTGGCGACTCGTTGGTCGGAGCCTCGGGCCATTTTTCATGCCCCTGTCACCGACTCCGTGGAGGGAATCGAGATCGAATTCATGAACCCCGAAACACCAGCACCAACCATGGTCAGGTTCGGCCAGACAAGTGGCGAAGGAGTCCTGATCCCCTGCGGTTGTAGTCCCGAGTTTTGCACGGCTGCAATTCCGAGAGTGCGACCTGAAGATCATTCTGCGCCGTACTTTTGGCTTCAAATCGAAACGGAACATGTGCATATCCCATCCTGGCGATCTGATTCGAAAGACCACCGACGCTTGGGAATCTGTGTGAAATCCATCAAGTTCTGGTAGTCGTACTGACAAATTAGTTTTTCTGCGTTCGATAAATAGAGCGCCTCATGTAACGCGCCCCCCATACCATTCTGAGAACACATTAAACCTGTTCCCCGAGCGACTCGATGAATACTTCGCAGAAGACAATCCCGTCAAAGTCATTGATGTTTTTGTGGATGAACTGGACCTGGCCAAGATGGGGTGCGACCGCGTTCAACCACAGGCCATCAAGGCGCCCAGGGCTTTAAGTGCTGCAAATATTCCATCACCGCTGCACGATCACCGACAAATACCATACGCTCCGCTTTGCTTATGCGTTGATGTGTATACATGGGGTCGTAATATTCCGCTAGCAAGCGTTCAATCCAGGCGCGATGCAAGCTGATTACACCTTTGTACTGCTGTTCGTGCAGTGCTTGCTGCATAATACTCGCCAGTTGTTGGTAACGCTCACGGCCCAGGCGACGCGTAATGTCGGAAAGACTCTTCAGCAAGCCTTCTGCGAATATACTGAATCCATTTTCTTCACCGTGCACCGCCATAAATTCTCTGCTGAGGTCGATCACATAATCGCGCAGGATACGTTCAATTCTGTTGTCGATACTGTCTTCCAGCCACACTCGCGGGAAATGCTGCATTGCTTCACGCAATGGTTGCGGCAAATTGCAGCTACCAATCAGATGGCTTTCATCTTCCAATAAAAAATGTGAAATACCGACGGCGCGTTTTTTCAGGATGTCGATGGACAGGGCATTCTCGAATTCAATTTGCGAGGGCTGTGCGGTGGCGCGTTTACCAAAACTCGAACCACGATGATTCGCGTGTCCTTCCAGATCCAGCACATGATTAAATTGTGTCAACACGTCTGTTTTGCCCGTGCCTGTCATGCCGCACACAATGACGAAGTCGCATTCCGCCAATGCGTCCTCCAATGTTTGTAACAGGAAGCGGCGCATGGCTTTGTAACCGCCGATGATGCGCGGATAGGCGATGCCTGCTTCGGAGTTCAACCATTGTTGAGCGATTTTCGAGCGCAGCCCACCACGAAAACAATAGAGATAACCGTGAGGATTTGCTTTGGCAAAATCAGCCCACGCGTCGATGCGTTGTTGTTTCAATTCACCAGAAACCAATTGATGACCCAGTGCTATTGCGGCTTTCTGGCCTCTATGTTTGTAACAAGTACCCACTTTTTGTCGCTCGACATCTGTCATTAACGGCAGGTTAACCGCATTAGGAAACGCACCTTGTTTAAATTCCACCGGCGCACGCGTATCGAGCAGCGGCACGCCGCTGAGAAAAATTCTACGGTAATCGTCGCTATCGTCACTCATAAGAAAATATAGGTATCCGTAATTTGCACATCAAGCTATCCGCACCGCGAAAGATTGTCGCGCGATCATGCGACCTATCGGTGCAAGCTGTAAACTGCAGGCGTTTGCGACAACGTGAAATTCTGCTTCGCCTTCCGGTGCTACTGCTACTAATAAACCACCGCTGGTTTGCGGATCACACAATAATGACTTCGCGACATCTGGCAACAGCGCAATGCGATGACCGTAACTGTCGAAATTGCGTTGCGTGCCGCCGGGTACACAAGCTTGTGCAATGTAGTAATCGACATTGGCAAGACGCGGTACCGCCGCCACATTCAGTTCGGCGGTGAGTCCAGCACCATCCGCCATTTCCACCAAGTGACCAAGCAAACCAAAACCGGTGACATCCGTCATGGCCTTCACGCCGACTAACTTGCTGAATGACACGCCGGGTTTATTCAGCGTGCACATCCAATCGCGCGCTACGCCGACATCGTTTACTTGCAATTTATCCTGCTTTTCAGCCGTGGTGTAAATGCCGATGCCGAGCGGTTTGGTGAGATACAAGATGCAACTGACTGTCGCGGTGTCGTTACGTTTCAGGTGGCGCTTTTCCACCACGCCGGTTACTGCCAATCCAAAAATCGGTTCCGGTGTATCTATCGAATGACCACCGGCGAGTGGAATGCCTGCTGTATCGCAGGCCGCGCGTCCGCCCGCAATCACTTCACGCGCAATTTCAGGAGACAACACATTCACTGGCCAACCGAGAATGGCAATGGCCAACAGAGGATCACCGCCCATCGCATAGATATCACTGATCGCATTGGTGGCTGCAATGCGACCAAAATCAAAAGGGTCATCGACAATCGGCATGAAAAAATCAGTGGTGGATACCACGCCGCGCTCATCATCGAGTGCATATACCGCGGCATCATCTCGCGAGGTATTGCCCACCCACAACTTGGGATCAAGATTCTGCGCGCCGCTGCCCGCGAGAATGACATCCAATAATTGCGGAGAAATTTTGCAGCCACAACCTGCCCCGTGGCTGTATTGGGTAAGGCGA
>JANPDE010000232.1:0-3621 GCA_031431315.1 Haliea sp. | reverse complement strand
CCCCCTTACCTTACGGAGATCACAAGTGGATCTGGGACTCAAAAATGCGACGGTACTTGTTTCAGGAGGCACCGGCGGTATGGGCCGGGCAGCGGCCGAGTGTTTTGCGGCCGATGGTGCCCGGGTTGCTGTCATGGCCAGGTCCCAGGATACCCTCGACGCGACGGTTGCAGCGCTGAAGAAGCTGGGCGCACCGGATGCGGTAGGTTTGCAGGTAGACCTGTTCGACGCTGTATCGGTTGATGCTGCGCTGGCCGAGCTCGATCAGCGGTGGGGATCTCTCAACGCACTGGTCAATAGTGTGTCGAAGAACCTCTCGCAGTCACTCGCACCCGAGGGGATTCTCGTCAATACCGTCAGTCCCGGCACTTTCGTCTCCGAGTCATTCAAGGCAGCCCTGGCACCTATTCCGGACCTCGATGAAAACGACCTGCACGCGGTGATGCGTTACATCAACAAAAATTTCGGCCATCACGTATTCCTGGACCGTGCCGCCGACCCCTCGGAAATTGGCCCGGTGATCGCCTTCGCCGCTTCCGCCCGCAACACCTACATGACCGGCGCCAACATCAACGTCGACGGCGGGTCTGACTTCACGTGACCCCCCCGACGGTGTCAGTCACAAGGGCGTCTGGCACAGGGCACAACAGGATTAATCCCCATGACCGGCGAAGCGATAGACGCGATGGACAATCCGCAACACTGGCAGCCCCGCTTTATTGTCATCGGCGCTGGCATGTCGGGTATCCTCGCGGCGATCAAGCTGCATGAACGCGGGTTTGACAATGTCGAGATCTACGAAAAAGCGCAGCGGGTAGGCGGCACCTGGCGGGAGAACACCTATCCCGGCATTGCCTGTGATGTGCCCTCGCACGTGTACTCGTATTCCTTCGCGCCGAATCCCGACTGGAGTTACCGCTTTGCGCCGGGCGCGGAGATCCAGGCGTACTTCGAGGAGGTGGCGGAGCGTTACGGCATCACCCAGCGCGTCTGCTTCGGGCGCGAAGTTGTATCGTGCGCGTATGAACAGGGGCGCTGGCGGATCACACTCGATAATGGGACTGTCGATGAGGGCGATTTCATCATCGCGGCCACCGGCGTACTGCACCACCCGCACCTGCCGCACGTCGAGGGCCTGGAGAACTTCGCGGGCGCCGCCTTTCACAGCGCCAGATGGGACCACGGTGTCGAGCTGGCGGGCAAACGCGTCGGCGTGATTGGCACAGGCTCCTCCGCAATCCAGATCGTCTCCGCGCTGGCGAGTCAGGTCGGCGAGCTGGTGTTATTCCAGCGCACGCCGCAGTGGGTTATCCCCATCGAAAATCCGGCCTACGACGAGCAGGAAAAAAACGAGTTTCGCCGCAACCCCGAGGCGATAGCGGACGTGTGCCGGCGCGTACGCCGCGCCTATGTCGACGGCTTTGCAAATATTCTTGGCGATGCCGATTCACCCATACTACGGGGACTCCACGACGCCTGCGTGGCGAACCTGGAGAACAGCGTCCGCGATCCGCAACTGCGCGAGAAACTGCGCCCCAACTACCGCGCCGGGTGCAAGCGCCTGGTGTTGTCCGACAGTTTTTATGACGCCGTGCAGCAGCCCCATGTACGCGTGGTCACCGAGGGTATTGAACGCATCGAGAATACCGGGGTCAGGACCGGCGACGGACAACTACACGAACTTGATGTCCTCGTTCTCGCCACCGGCTTCCGGGTGGATCGCTTCATGCGCCCCATGGTGGTCACCGGCCGCAATGGCAGGGCGTTGGACGAGGCTTGGGGCGAAACACCCACCGCCTACATGTCGGTCACCATCCCCGGCTTTCCAAACCTGTTCATGCTGAATGGTCCGAACAGCCCGGTGGGAAACTTTCCCCTGATCGATGTCGCCGAAATGCAGTTCGACTACCTCATGCAATTGGTCGACCGGGTACGCCGGGGCGATTGCGAGGAGATCGAGGCCTCTGCGGACGCGATGACGTGGTTCAACGAGGGACGGCGCGAGGCGGCGAGGTCGACGATCTGGAACACGGGTTGTCGCAGCTGGTATATCGCCGCCGATGGCCTGCCCATGGCCTGGCCGTGGACATTCGATCAGTTTCGCGCCGAGATGGGCAACCCGCGCTTCGAGGATTACGGCTTGCCATCGTCGCGCGAGCGGGAGGACGCGGATGGCTGATCACGGCTGTACCGAAGTGACACGACGGCATTCCATCTGGCCTATATCGCGGGTCTCGAAGCATCGATTTCATTTTGACCGGCTGGCGTCACCTGAACCCAACAGGTACCAGGAACTCTTCGTTTGGTCTTCCCGTTGGTCCCGAAGAAAGTGCTTGTGTTCTCAGTCGTCTGGAATAGAATTCGCAACTGATTAAACACCTTAGAGACTTTATGTTTTCTGATACCCAGCCCCGCACCTGAGATCGAAGCAATCTCCAGGGGCAGCTTATGACTGAACTTGAGAGGAGTAACGATGGTGTTGCACGCTGCGGCTATCTACCTGTCCCCGGGGCCAACCCCCTCACCTGACTCGTCCGGCTGGTTAAACGCCGTGCCGGGCGCAGGCGATTCCGTTGTCTGATTCTTGATAACCCCATCCTGGCGTCACTGGCATCCGCGTCGCGCTGCCTAAATCACCGGATACCAGATCCGATCCCGACTGTGAGCCTGTAACGAAAATGCAAAGGAAGTGAAATAAAATATGTCCAACATGCAAACCACCAAAACATCCCCTCCCCCCGCTGCCGCAAGCTGGAGCAGCGAGCGCAGCGCCGAGCTCTACGGTATCAACACCTGGGGTGCGGGCTACTTTAACCTCTCCGAACAGGGAGAAGCGCAGGTCAACGTCGATTTCGGTGATCACCAGGTCGTCGTCTCCATCATGGATATCGTGCTGGGGATGCGCGCGCGTGGCCTGCACATGCCGGCGGTACTGCGGATCAGGAACCTGCTGGACCACCGCATCAAGGTCCTGAACGAGTCTTTCGCGCTGGCCATTGAACAGGGCGGTTACCAGAATGTTTACCGCGGCGTGTTCCCCATCAAGGTCAACCAGCAGTGCCACGTTATCGAGGAAATCGCCGACTACGGGCGTCGTTACCACCACGGTTTCGAGGCAGGCAGCAAGGCAGAGTTGATCATCGCCCTGTCGCAGCTGCGCGATCACGACAGCCTGATCATTTGCAATGGCTATAAAGATGCCGAGTTTATCGATCTGGGACTGTACGCCAGACAGATGGGCATTGCCTGTTTCTTCGTAATGGAATCCGTGAACGAGTTGCCGCTGCTGATCGAACGCAGCCGCGCGATGAACGTGGAACCACTGATCGGCGTGCGGATCAAAAACAGCGTCGTGGTCGATGGCCACTGGAGCCAGGACAGCGGGGATCGCTCTATTTTTGGTCTGTCCACCGATTCGTTGATCACCATTGTGGATGAACTGCGCGCCGCCGGAATGCTGCACTGCCTGCAATTATTGCACTGTCACCTCGGATCCCAGATTCCCAATATTCGCAATGTGCGCACCGGGGTATTGGATGCCTGCCGTTTTTACGCCGGCCTGGTGCAGGAAGGCGCGCCGATGGGCTATCTTGATCTCGGCGGCGGCCTGGCCGTTGACTA
>JANPDE010000231.1:0-1857 GCA_031431315.1 Haliea sp. | reverse complement strand
CCCGCTGACAGTCTTCCACCCAAGCCACAAACTGGTTACTGAATCTGGCCTTCCCCCTCTCCCAGTAATCATGTCCGCCGGGCTGCGCCAACGTGGCCAGGAGAAATTCTTTAACGCTCCTCAAATTTGCTTCGATATGTGATGAATAGGTGTATTGCCAGCCAAAAAAAAGTTGATCCATCAGCATGCGAAAGCGCAGGCGATCATCTTTGTCGAGACTATTGTCCGCTTCCATTCCCCGGCGATAGAGGGAGGCGATATCCTTGTGTTCAATAAGGTAGGCGCGCCAGCGGTCAGCGTCATCCTGTATACCTCTGAAATTTGCATCTTGGAGCAGATGCGTGTTCTGGCGAATCTGTAGCGCCAGGTAAAACAGGGTCGCCACGGTGGCAATGGCGGCAATCAGTTCGCCGATGTTTCCCAGTTGCTCGATGCTTATGGCCATAGTCGTTTTCCCGGTGAACGCTAAAAATAGAACATCTGTCGCTTGGGCACGATGATTATTGCTCCTTCATTAACTGACCGTCACCAACCCCATTTTTCCGATACGCATCCAGGACTTGATAATAGGGAACAGCCCCGTGCTGCTGGGCCCACACGCGATAATCAGCCAGTAGCGTAGTAGCCAATGCCTTCTCCTTCACTATCAGGTTGGTTGTTTCCGCCGGATCAGCTAACAAGTCATATAATTCAAGCACAGGTTCTGCTTGTTTACGCTCACTGGCCTCGTCATATCGCGTGTTCGCGACCAATTTCCATCTACCCTTATGTAGCACCGCGTACTGGCCATAGAGATTCCAATAAAAATTCTCTGGCGGGGGCAGTGTTGCACCGCGCAGGACGGGAAGTAAATTTCGACCCTCCAGTGCGGGCAGCGGTGCATCACTGCGCCATTTTGTAGGATAGGCAACGCCCGCTGCGCGTAGCAGTGTTGGCATAAGGTCGAGATACGTCGTCATCTCGTTCGTTATTCCGTTGCCGGTAATTTTACCTGCCGGCCATCTTGCGACGAGCGGTGACAGAATGCCTCCTTCATGCAGTGTGGCTTTCGCCCCTCGATAGGGCGCGTTGGTTAGCTTGAACGTTTCTGACGTTGCACCATTGTCCGACGTAACGATGACCAGTGTGTTGGCCAGCTTCCCGTGTTGTTCCAATAGCTGCAGCAACTTGCCGAATTCGGTATCAGCCGACTCAATCATCGCGGCACGAGTGGCGGCCGTAGCGCGTAGGGTCGCAACATCCTGAGTCGAAAACAGCGGCATTCTCGTTGGCGCGTCTGGCGGGAAGAGGCTCATCTGGCGCATTCTGGCAACACGCTCTTGCCAAAGATCTTCTACCGGCCGCTGATACACCTTGCGGTACTGGTCGATCAAGGCCTGCGGTCCCTGCAACGGATCGTGAGGTGACTGCGAGCCGATGTACACAAAGAACGGCGTCTCAGCTTTCGTTTGAAACTGCTGTGTCAGTTGATTTATCAACTCGTCATTGAGACCTTTAACGGAATACCAGCCCTGTTCAAACGCGATGGGTTTTTGATTGTGCTGATAGAGCTGCTGCCCAGGCTTCGGATAGGGCGGGGCCCTGCCTCTGATAAACCCGATAAAATGATCGAAACCCCGCAGATTTGGCGCGGCTTGTGCGGCGGGATCAGGTTCCCGCCCCGGTATATCGCCGAGATGCCACTTCCCTTCCAGATAGGTTTGATAGCCCGCCCCCTGCAGTAGTTCACTGATCAGCGGAATGTCCAGGGGCAACTGCCCTTGATAGGCGGGCAAGCCGGTTTTAAATTTCGGGCCCGCCAGATCCGCCATACCCACGTCGTGTGGATGCCGTCCGGATAGTATTCCGGCGCGAGTC
>JANPDE010000230.1:0-12824 GCA_031431315.1 Haliea sp. | reverse complement strand
TTTATGGTCGGGGTGGTGCAGCTCGGCATCACCCTGTTTCGTCTTGGCGACCTTACACGGTACATCTCGCACTCGGTGATTGTCGGCTTTACCCTTGGTGTCGGCAGTCTGCTGGTAATCGATCAGGTGAAGAACCTGCTGGGTATGAAGGGAATGGGTGACCCCCACGACAATCTACTGTACCGATTCTGGCTAACCATGACGGGCGGTGGTGGCGTTCACCTCGAAACCGCCGCAGTGGGTTTTGGCACTATTGCGCTGATTCTGGTGCTGCGCTGGATCAAGATCCGCCTCCGCTGGAGTTTATTGCCGGAATTGTTTCTGGTCGTCTGCGTGATGGCTCTAGTGTCTGCCGCGCTGGGATTGGAGGCGCGGGGGGTCAAGGTAATCGGTGACGTTCCGGCGCAACTGCCCTCATTTGAGCTGCCTCATTTTGATATGGCGCTCATTCAGCAGTTGTCTACCGGCGCCTTCGCAATTGCTTTGCTCGGCTTGCTCGAGGCGATTTCGATGGCGAAGTCGATAGCGGCCAAGACCAGACAGCGGCTGGATATGAACCAACAGTGTCTCAGCGAGGCCCTCGCCAACCTCGGTGGCAGCTTTTTTCAGTGCATGCCCGGTTCCGGCTCATTGACCCGTTCGGCGATCAACCAACAGGCTGGCGCCGTCACCCAATGGTCGGGTGTGATCTCTGCAGTGGGCGTGGCTATCATCATGCTGGTAGCGGCACCCTATGCTCACCACCTGCCGCGCGCGACGCTGGCAGGCATACTCGTTGTTGTGTCTTACGGTATGGTGGACTGGCATGCGCTGCGCTACCACCTGCGCGCGACCCATTTTGATGCGGCGATTGTGGTCGCCACTGCGGTTGGAGCACTGGCAATCTCTGTCGAGTTTTGCGTACTGGTGGGTGTTCTGATGTCGTTTGCGCTGACCGTGCCCCGCGCGGGCCGTATGATGATGACGCAGTTCGTGGTCAGCAGTGCGCACGGTCATACGCACGAACGCCTCCCGGAAGACTATACCTGTGACCGTATTCTCATATTCGGGCTGGAAGGTGAGCTGTTCTTTGGTGCAACCGACGCGCTGGAACGGCATTTAGAAACGATGGAAGCCGCGGTGACCGACAACACACAGGTAATTGTCCTGCGCCTCAAGCGTTCGCGGAATCCCGATGCCGTCGCGCTGTCCCTGTTGGAGAATTTCCTTGAGCGGATGAAGGCACGCAATATCCTGGTGCTGCTGTGCGGCGTGCGACCCGAAATGTACAACGTGCTGGTCAATACTGGCATGATTGAACGCAGCGGTGAGCAGGTTTTCCGTGAGGAAGGCGTTCGCCAGACCAGCACGATGCGCGCAATCCAGTATGCTTACTCGATAATTGGAGAGCCGTGTTCTGCGTGCCCCCGTGTTGTGGCCCTGGGGCTATCTGCTGCGGAGGTGGTCGACTGAGAGTGATGCAGGGTGCCGCCAGGACGTCCTTCAGTGCAGGAACGAGAATCGAGTCAACCGGCTGGAACCCCTCTGGTTGCGATTGATTCGGCCCAGGCGCTCGCGCATGCGCTTCATCAGCTCCGTTTGCTTGGCGTTCAACCACACTTCGCGCGACACATCCTCACTGCGCAGACGTTCCTCAGAACTGCGATAGGCGCAGAATTCATCGTACGCATCGAGTTGATGGTTCAACTCGCGCGCCACCAGCTCGATCATGATGGCATCGTCGATCAGCCCGATTACGGGCACATCGTCGGCAATCAGGTCCGCTGGGTTGTGGAAGTAGGCCAACGCGCTGATCACATCGACTCGCTCCTGCCCGTCCAGCAGCCACTCCGGATCCTCAAGCATCGCGATCATGGTCGCCAGGCGCTCCAGGCGCTCGCGCACGAACAGTGGCGGCTTCAGAGAGTCAGCGCCTTCGAGGACTTTACGGGCCTCGAGGATGATGTCCTGTTCGGATGCATTACCACACCCATCCTGTGCTCGGTTCATGACACCACGAAAGTACTCGATGTCCGTGTCGTCAAGTGAGAATTTGATGTCGATAGTCATGCGAACCTTCCTAATTTTTAGTGGGAGTGTATGCAAGCGGTTGGGAATCGTGGAACGCGGATATAATAAGTTAGATTTGTGGCGCGATGTAAGCTGTTTACGAGAAAATCGTCGTCACCTGTCTGTCTTCGGATACGCGTATCCGATGGGCGCGCGTCATCAGGCAAACCCGATCAGGGCGAGTAGTAGCCCCAATCCACTACTAAAGGGGCATAAAAAAAGGAGCTTTAAGTGCTCCTTTTAACATGTTATCCCACGTCAGCCGGAACTTAGATGGGTACTACGTTTTCTGCCTGGGGGCCTTTCTGGCCATCCGTCACGTTGAATTCAACCTTTTGGCCGTCGGCCAAAGTTTTGAAGCCTTCGCCCTGGATAGAGCTGAAATGCACGAACACATCGGGGCCATCTTCACGCTCGATAAAGCCGAATCCTTTCGTCTCGTTAAACCATTTAACAGTACCTGTCGTCTTAGACATAATGTTTACCTGTATATCTAGCGGCGCCATGTCCAGGCACCTTTTCATTTAAATTGTTATTTATGGTTTACGTACGATGATCTTGATGGAACTTCGACCGTGAGCATAAATACCGCTGAAACCCTCAGCAACTCGAGTGTAGCACCATAATCGGCGATTTACAGGGAAGTTACACAACTATTTTTCGTCTTTTTTGGTTGCCGCAGAGTTGGTCTCGAGCCTAATCGCGACGCTCCGATGCACTCATCGGGGCATAGGCGGCACCCAGCAGACCGGTCGTGCCCGCGGTGATCACGAATAGTGGCACGCGAGACAAATGCGTTCGCATCTTCCCCTTCTCCTGGAAACGCCGCACAAATGGACTGGCTTGCAGGAACCCAAACATCCCGCCTATAAAGCCCCCTGCGAGATACAGGCCGCCATAGGCGCCGTTGGCAAGGACAAAGTCGCCGCTGATAGATCCCAGCAAGGCGCAGAAGGTGTTGAGTGTCTGGGTACACAGCCCGCATTGTCCCGCCAGGGCCCTGGCGGAGATTTCCTCCGGAGACAGGGTCAACTTCTCCTGGCCCTGAAGGGCGGCCAGCGATGCATAGAGGCGTTGCAGGCCGGGGCCCGACAGCAGCAATTCGGCGTAGATCTCCCCGTATTGTGGCTGCAGGTAACGAAACAGCTCCAGCTCCAGTTCCGTGGCCGCCGCCAGGCCCATATGTCCGGGCTCGCTGGCTCGAGCAATGGGTACACCGGCGACAAAACTCAGCGTCGATCCTCCCAGGCCAGTGCCCGGGCCCACCACGGCCAGCGTGCCGCCCTCGGTACGCGTCCCCGCATGCAGGGTAATGAGTTCGCGATCAGACAAGTGCGGTAATGCGTAGGCGTTTCCCTCGAAATCGTTGATACAGCCCAGGCGGGAAAGCCCGAAGCGTTCGGCCAGCTCACGGAGGGAGAAGGACCAGTCGATATTGAGCATGGTGACCCTGTCGCCAAACGGTGGCGGTGCCGCCACCGCCAGACAGCAATGTGTTGGCGGAGGCTCAGTCAGGGCGTCCAACCAGGCGGCCATGATAGCCTCGAATTGCGAGTAATCACTATTGACGTAGGTGCGCACCGCCCGCAATTCGTTGGTCTTGGGATCGAACAGGGCCAGGCGGCTATTGGTGCCACCGACATCCGCCACGAGGCGATTGGCGCGGGGGTCCGGCATTCAATACACCGGTAGGATCTTCATGATATTGGTGGAGCCAGCGGTCCCCATAACAGCACCCTTGGTCAGGATTATGGAGTCACCCTTGCCCAAATAGCCGCCATCCAGCAGGAATTCGATGGCCCTGCCATCGACACTGTCTACGTCAAATGCAGCGGCATCGAAATACAGCGGCACGACGCCGCGACACAGACAGAGTTTCTGCAGCGTTTCGCTGAGGTTACTGAGGGCGAAAATGGGCAGGCCGGAGCTGATGCGTGACATGAGCCTGGGGGTGGTGCCGGACTCGGTGAGGCAGGCGATTCCGCGCACGTTGTCATAGTGGTTGGCGGCGTAGATTGCCGACATGGCGATGGCCTCCTGCGCAGTGGCAAATGTCGTGTTCTGACGAGTTTTGGAGTTTCTCGCCACGGGCTGGCGTTCCGCGCCCAGCGCCGCATCCGCCATGGCCTGAACGACTTCCACCGGAAAGTTGCCAACCGCGGTTTCCGCTGACAGCATGACGGCGTCAGTGCCGTCGAGCACAGCGTTAGCCACGTCGAATACCTCGGCGCGGGTGGGCATGGGGCTGTTAATCATGGACTCCATCATTTGTGTCGCCGTGATGACCACGCGATTCATCTGGCGCGCCCGGGAGATAAGCTCCTTCTGTATACCAATCAACTGGGCGTCCCCGACCTCGACGCCAAGGTCGCCGCGTGCGACCATGATGCCGTCCGACGCCACCAATATGCCGTTGAGCGTGTTTTCGTCTGCGACCACTTCGGCGCGCTCGATCTTGGCGATAATTGCCGGTTGCAGCTGGTGCTGCTGTAGCAGCCTTCTGGTCTGGAAGATGTCTTCAGCATTGGATACAAAAGAGACCGCCACGAAATCCGGACTGACCTCACTCAGGCTATCGATATCGGTGAGGTCCGTGGCCGTCAGCGCGGGTGCCGCCAGGCCGCCACCGAGGCGATTGATACCCTTGCGAGAACCCAGTTTGCCGCCGATCAGCACGGTACAATCCACCGCGCTGGCTTCGACATCGTCCACCCGCAGCCGGATACGGCCGTCATCCAGCAGCAGGATGTCCCCGCGTGCAACGCTCGTGACCAGTTTCCTGTACTCAAGGCCTACTCCGCTGCCGTCGCCCGCGCTCTCATCCAGATCGAGGTCCAGGCGGAAGCGATCGCCCGCCGCGAGTTCGACGAAGTCTTTGCGAAAACTGCTGATACGGATCTTGGGACCCTGCAGGTCAGCCATGATGCCGACATAATGACCCGCAATGCTCGCCTGCCTGCGAATTCGCTGCGCCACTCGCATATGGTGCTGAGCAGTGCCATGGCTGAAGTTGAGGCGAAAGACATTGACCCCGGCGCCGATCAGCTTGGCGATGACGTCATCTGAGTCACTGGCCGGACCGATGGTGGCGACGATTTTGGTGCGTCTGATGACCTTTGGGTGCACACGGATTCCTGTTGTTTTTTATTGCGGGCCAGCGGAAAAAGCGCTAGCGAAGATGATGCCCTGTTACGCGGCGGCGCGCCAGTGTCAGGCGCTATCGGACTCACGTCGCAGTGATCGAACGGTGCAGGTAGTCGATGACGAGATCGGGAAAATCGGTGGACAGGCCATCGATCCGCGCCTCGCCAATGAAGATATCCAATAATTCCGTAAATCCGACAATGCCCGCCGGCAGTTCATCGCGGCGCAGGGTGTAGGGGTGCACCAGCAATCCCCGCGCCTGGGCCAGCGACACCAGGTTGCTGAGGCGGGCACTGCCGGATGCGGTCTTGCCGAGGAAAATGTGGGGCAGGAAGGGACCGATGCCCTGGGCGTAGCTCGCTACATAATCCAGTCCCGCCGGCGTTCGCAGGTAGTCGTAGTCCACCGCGCTGTCCTCACCCCAGCTATTTTCGCCAATGAGTTGTATCAACGGCAGCGGAGCCTTCATCTGCCCGCGAAGTTCGCACAGGGTCTGGTCGTCGAAGCACTGCAAAAATACCTGCTCGGGGCGATTCACATAGCCGGTGTCTTCCAGTATCCCAAGGACGGTCGAGGTCACGTCCAGACCCTCGCGCCGGTGCCAGTTGGGTGCCTTCAGCTCGATATAGAGGCCCGTGCGGCAGCCGCGACTGCGATCCAGGCCGGCGAGCAGTTCGATTTCCTCGGCCAGGGTCGGCACCTGGAACAAGGCAGGATGTGCTGGAAATCGATCGGGAAAAACGGCTTCGCCTGTCTGTGGGTGAGTGCGCTCGTGCACTCGCAACTGACGGATTTCATCGAGGTCGAAGTCGATGGCGTAAAAACGCCCGTCGGCCCGCGCGCGGCCGGGAAAGCGCTGCGCCACATCAGTAGTGCAGTCGAGGTGGATGTCGTGCAGTACGATGGCCGTTCCATCCCGGCTCAGCACCACATCCTGCTCGATAAAATGGGCCCCCATGGCATGCGCCATGGCTTTGGCAGCAAGGGTGTGTTCCGGCAGGTAGCCACAGGCACCGCGATGGGCGATGACGATGGGACGGGTGTGCATGGCCCGAAGATGATCAGGGCAGGGCGGCTACCCAGGAGTCGTCTTCAAACCATTTCTTGCGCAGTTGGGTGAGTACGCCGGTTTTTTCATAGGCACGCAGGTAGTTGTCCACGAGGTTGAAAAACTGGGTGTCGTCCTTGCTGACGGCAATACCAACCGGTTCTACCGTCAACGGTTTTTCCAGGGTGGCCAGCCCTGCTTCGGGAAAGCGCAATACCGCCAGGATACACTGCGTCATATCGGCCACCATGGCATCGGCCTTGCCCTCGATCAGCAAGGCCACCCCCTCGTCATAGCTACCGTATTCGATGAGAGTCGCCTCCGGGGCGATGGTCTTCACAAAATTGGCGTGGGTGGAGTTGCTCAGCGCCAGCAGTTTAAGACCCGCACGATTGAACTCCTCGGCGGAGGAAATGGTGCCCAGCTCCGACGATTTCTTGGTCAGGATAGACATGCCGGACATCATGTAGGGACCGACAAAGGACACGCGCTCAGTGCGCTCGGGGGTGATCGACATGTTGGACAACACCATGTCGACCTTGTCCTCTTCCAGGGCCTTCATCAGATCGCCAAACGGCATGGGTTTGATGTCCAGTTTTACGTTCATGGCCATCGCCAGCGCTTTGGCCAGATCCACGTCAAAACCCATCAGGCCACCTTCGCGATTGGTCATGTTCATGGGCGGCTGATTGCCCGACATGCCCACTTTCAGTACCTGGAAATCGATCACGCGCTGCAGGGCGTCCCCGGCGAAAGCGAAATTGGGAAGCGCTGCCGCGAGTGCTATCAGGCCGGACAGCAGCACATGTTTGATCGCTTTGGACATTGTTATGTTCTCCCGTAGATGAATGGTCCAGCCTACTACATTACGCAGTATTTGGCATAACTCGCCGTATCTTTGGCGGTCCACTCACCCTTGGGTTTTTCCGACAGGTCCTTGCACCAATCCGTGGACCCCACGGTCGTACTGTCGAGCAGGCAGTGCCTGGCATACATGGCCGCGTCTGAACTGCTCCATTCGCTTTTGGGTTGCTCCTTTTTATTGGTGCACCACTTTTCGCTGCCGGGTTCCACACTGCAGGCACCCAGCAGCAAGATACCGCCAATGACAAAAATTCCTCGCATAGAATTCACACCCTTATTTTTTTAACTGCATTTTAATCGTGCTTTCCGTGGCTTTGCCGTAGGGCGGCAGCATGCCACCGAGCTTGGCGATATTGACGCTGGTCTGGCGGTAGATGGATTTGGCGTGGCTGAACGTCTGGAAGCCCTTGAAGCCGTGGTAGGCGCCCATGCCGCTGGGACCGACGCCGCCAAAGGGCAGCTCTTCCTGTGCAACATGCATGACCACATCGTTGATACACACGCCCCCGGAAGTGGTGCGGCTGATGAAGGCAGCTTCTTCCTGCTTATCTTCCCCGAAATAATACGCACCGAGGGGACGGGGCTTGCTGTTGATGTAGCTGATGGTCTCTTCAAAGTTGTTGTACGTGCGAATGGGGAGTAAAGGACCGAATAATTCATCCTGCATCATTTTCAGGTCATCCGCCGGTTCCGGGATCAGTGTGGGCGGTATTTTCAGTGTGCCTTTCTGTGCGCTGAAGTCTTCCCCGGCAGGGTTGATAGGGATGATCTTCTGCCCGCGTTCGGTGGCTTCGGCAAGGTAGCCGTTGAGGCGCTGGTAGTGGCGCTCGTTGATGACCGAGGTGTATTGCGGATTATCCAGGATTTTGGGGTACATGCGGCCAACGGCTTTTTGCGCGGCCGCGATGATTTCGTGCAGTTTCTCCTCCGGCACCATCAGGTAATCCGGCGACAGGCATATCTGGCCGGCGTTCAGTGTCTTGCCCACCATGATGCGGTCCACGGACTTTTCAATGTTCGCGCTGCGCGAGATCACCACGGGCGATTTGCCGCCCAGTTCCAGAGTCACCGGGACCAGATTGCGCGCAGCAGCGGCCAGGATGTGCCTGCCGATGGAGGTCGCCCCGGTAAAGATCATGTGATCAAACGGCAGGCTGGAAAATGCCTGTCCGACTTCCGGCCCGCCGTCAAAGATTGCGACCTCCCTCGGGTCGTAGGCTTCGGCGATCATGTCTACCATCAGCGCGGAGGTAACTGGGGTGAATTCCGACGGCTTGATCATGGCGCGATTGCCCGCTGCCAGTACGCCGGCCAGCGGGGCAAACACCATATTGACCGGAAAATTCCACGGTGCGATGACGCCGACCACACCCAGTGGCTGGTATTCGATACGGGCGCGGCCGCCCAGCAGGTTGAACGGAAACATGGCGGGACGCTTTTCCGGTTTCATCCAGGAGCGCACATGCTTGATGGCATGTTTCAGCGGCGCGATACCTGCGCCGACATCGGTCATCAGCGTCACCTCACGGGGGCGGCAGGTGAAGTCCGTATTCAGGGCATCGACAATCTTGTCCTGGTATTTGACCAGTACATTGACGGCGCGCTGCATCCGGTCGATGCGTGTCTCGGCCGTCACAACGCCTTCCTTCAAGTACGCTTCGCGCTGCGCTTCAAGGGTGGCTTTCAGTTTCTGTTCAATGTCGGCCTGGGTGGGTAATTGCTGCGGTGCATTCATGGTCGGTTCCTCGCTGTCGCGGTTATTGCCTGTCTGGGGAGCGCTGCTAAACGGTAAGTATAGACCTCCAATGGATGAAAAATAACCAGCAATACGGGGTTAATTTTGGCCAGAGGCCCGCCCACAGCGTTCGGGCAACAGCGGTCCCGCTTGGCATTATGCGATTTAACAGCTAATAATTGCCCATGACTGCTGATAACCGCACCCCGTCGCCACCCTACGGATACTCTCGCGAATGCACGCATACGCGAGAGCAGCAGATGCATATTGTGGCCGAGTTCCACGCGCACAAGATCCGGCCCAGCCGCATCGCCTACCGCATAGGTATCGATATCGCGTTTATTGAGGAGCTTATCGCCGGAGAAACCGAGCCGCAACGCTTTGCGGAACTGGTGACGTACTACCGCACAAGGCGGCACCAACAACGCCTGAAGGATACCCACGCCAAAACGGGTATCGCGCGCTATGAGTTGCAGCAGAAGATCGAGCGCGAATTTGTTCAGGAAACCGACCTGTAGAGCGGAGGAAGCAACGCCATGAAGACACTGGAACTGACGCTCGAATTATGGCACGACATTGTGCGCAAGCGCGACGCCGGGCGCCTGGACGAGGTGCTGGCCGAAGAGTGCGTGTTCCTGTCTCCGGTGGTGCACACCCCCCAGAAGGGGCGCGAACTGACACGGTTCTATCTCTCCGGCGCGTTCAACGTCTTCAATGACAGTTTTCAGTATGTGAAAGAAGTGGTAGCTCCACCCTACGCCGTACTGGAGTTCACCTGCCACCTGGACGGCATCATCGTCAATGGCGTGGACATCATGACTTTCGATGACGAGGGCAAGATCGTTGAGTTCAAGGTGATGGTGCGCCCGCTGAAGGCGGTGAACCTGTTGCATGCCAGGATGCGGGAGGTGTTGGGGCAGATGAAAACCTGACTTCGAGCACAGTTCACCGCTTACGTACGGCTATGTGCGCCACCAATTACTGTAAGAGACTGATGTGATGGCAAATCGGAACCAATGGAAATCTGCATACTGGGCGAGGGTGTTATATAGACAGGTCTCTTTACTGAACTGTTATGTCTGAGGTACAGACTCTGTACACGCTGTGCTACCCGCGCCTGGTCGATGCGGATCGCCAGTTCATTAACGAGTTTCGTAGGGAGCACGATCTTCCGTTTCGAGATGTCGTCGCTCCGCATTTCACGATGGTCTTCGGATGCAAAGATGTGCCGCTCGCGATCTATCGAGAGCACGTTGCAGCCATTGCAAGGTCACAGAGTGCAATTGCCTTCTCGTGCCGTTACGCGATGGTCGGAAACGACGATGACAATGACAACTACTACGTGTTCTTGACGCCCGATGAAGGGTTCGCAGAAATATCTAGGCTTCACGACAAATTATATCGAGGACCGCTCGCTCCATTCCTGCGATTAGATATTCCTTACGTCCCCCACATCGGCATCGCTACAATTCCAGATGCTGCACGCATCAAGGTTCTATGCGACAAATTGAACGCAATGCCGATCACTATTCACGGGCAGATCAATGCAATTACCTTGTGTTCTTACGATGGCTCAAAGATAACCGACCTGGAGTCATTCCCATGTCAGACATAACAAGCGGCTCCAGAATGACTGCCAAATCGCTACGCGCTTTGGTGCCCTCGCGTTGCTCCGTGGTCTCTGAGCCGCAGCGTTGGCTCCATGAATAGTCAACGACTGCGACTTGCCTTTTACAGCGATCAAGAGTGCGCTGAAAATCGGTTCATGGATGAGCGGTTGATGAAACTCATTGGCGTAAAGAATCCAAGAATTGGTTACATCGCATCGTCCCCAGATCCAGATAGGATCTACTTCGATTCCAAGAGGAGCTATTATCAGAAGCTTGATGCTGAACTTTCGCCATATGTAGATAGTGAGTCTTCTCAAATTACCGTCAACGCTATTTTTGAATGCGATGCGATTCATCTTTCAGGCGGTAATACTTTTGATTTTTCACGTTGGCTACACCAAGCTGGGCTATTCAAACCGCTGAGTCTTTATGCCCAAGAACGAGGGGTGCTTGTTGGAGTGAGTGCCGGGGCCATTCTCATGACATCTTCTGTCGGTACGGCGTATCTCTGCGGTGATATTGCCGAAGGGGATGTAGGTAGATATATGGCTATGGGACTCGTGCAATTCGGGTTCTGGCCACACTATGCGCCCATCAACAGCCAAGGCGTCGCACAGGGTTATGAAAATGCACCAAGAGTACTCTATGCTTGCCCCGATGGCGCTGGCGTCATTGTGGACGGGGCGTCCGTAGAAACTTTTGGTCCACTCACGGTATTGGATGGTGGTGGTAGATGAAGCCTAACGAGCACAACCAGTCAGCGCCTTTCAGTCGCCGAACGTCGCTATGCGACGTCGCTGTTGAAGGGCGTTACACGATCACGAGGGACCTATGACGCAAATAAAAATATATGGTGTTCGCGAAAATCTGATACCGAAAAGAGAGATTTTGTCTGAGGTAATACATTCCTGTGTCATGGATGCACTTGGCATGCCCAAGGATAAGCGTGCGCATCGCTTTATTCCGATAGAGAAAGAGGACTTCTTCATGCCCGGCGGGAGAACGGACGCATATACAATTATCGAACTATCTATGATCGAAGGCCGAACACCTGAAACAAAGAAGAAGCTTATTCGTCTCCTGTTTGACAGGATCCAGGAAAAGGTGGGAATTACTCATATGGATTTGGAGATTTGCATTTACGAAAGCGCGGCATGCAACTGGGGGTTTCGGGGCATGCATGGTGATGAAATAAAGCTCAACTATGAAATCAACGTGTGACAAGGCCAAGCACACTGTGCGCTGGACTCGCAATAGCTACGCTCTTGCTCTTTTGTGTTGGCAGCGTCACACGGCATAAGGCGATCGAGCATTGAAGCTGGAATCAGTAATACCATGGGGTAGATCGTTACATGAATACAGGTCAATGTTTTCTTTGACTGATTCTGATTTAAATAAAAAAATACTTGGATGCGGTGATGGGCCTGCTAGTTTTAACGCTGAGGTTGCTGCCACGGGGGGTAGCGTTGTTTCAGTTGACCCGATTTATCAGTTCACTACTTCTCAGATTCGCTCACGCATTGATAATGCTTATAATCAAATTATGTCTCAGATAGAACAAAATTCTGATAAATATATCTGGAACAGTATTAGTAGCATTGAAGTCCTTGGTAAGGTTCGAATGAGCGCAATGGAATTGTTCTTGTCAGATTATGATCAAGGTTCTAATGAAGGCCGCTATATTTCTGCGAGCCTCCCCGACCTTCCATTTAAAGATAATGAATTTGAGCTTGCACTGTGCTCACATTTTCTATTTTTATACAGCGAGCAAATTAGCCTTGATCTGCACATTAGAGGTATGCAAGAGCTTTGTCGCGTGGCTAAAGAGGTACGAGTCTACCCATTACTGGCACTGGACGGAAAAATTTCACCCCACATACTTTCAGTGATAGGTGCACTAACAGAAATTGGCGTGCATGGATCAACGATTCCTGTTGAATATCAGTTCCAGAAGGGTGCAGTGGAAATGTTGGTGGCTAAAAATGCCGAGTAACCAGGGCCAGCACACCACGTTCTTCGCGCGCTGGACTCGTGTACGCTACGCTTGCACTCGCCTCTGTGGGCGGCGTTAAATGTTTTGGTAGTTCGCATAAAAGGTGTAGCCATGGAAGACCAACTATCATTCTTAATCGAGATTGATAAGCTTAAAAGTGTGATAAGGAAGTCGCCACTCGTAGACCAGTCTCGAAATGAAAAT
This sequence comes from Haliea sp., assembly GCA_031431315.1. Lineage (GTDB taxonomy): Bacteria > Pseudomonadota > Gammaproteobacteria > Pseudomonadales > Halieaceae > Marimicrobium. The sequence goes on along the minus strand of JANPDE010000230.1, from coordinate 177 downwards.
TCTGCCGAGCATTCATGGCATTTAGCTATGTATGCGCTAAGGAACCTCTGATTAATTCGCAGAGTATGTCAAAATGAGGACAGTGTCATCGGGGACTTGGATCATGCGACAGCAATCACTTGAAGCAACGGGTTTTGAACGGTTCCGAAAGAGGACGAGGAAGGAGATGTTCCTCGA
>JANPDE010000229.1:0-2428 GCA_031431315.1 Haliea sp. | reverse complement strand
ATATATATATACCCGCGCATCGCTGCAGCGCACAGCGCAAGGCGGCAAACTTGTAGCAACAGCCAGCGGAACGGATCACGGCACCCTTAATCTGACCCTGCAGGCGACCACCCCGCCCAACCAGCCCAGCGAATTTCGGCTCACCGCGAATTTCACCCAATTGGATATACCCAGCATATTCGGGCAAAAAGGCCTCGTTAACAGTCGCAGTTCGGGCAGCCTGAATCTTGGGAGCCGGGGCCAGGGGATGAACAGCGTCTTCTCGGCGATGCAGGGAAAAGCAAAATTAGCCATGGAGATCCGATCAGACAACGACTGGAACCGCACATCGAGCGCACAGGAAAAACTGGAACTATCAGGTAATGCCAGCCTGGTGGTCGAAAATGAACGGATAGTCGGCGTAAAGATTGAACAGCTCAACCTGGACTCCATCGAGCAAGACATCACTGGAGATCTCCAGATGGTAGCCAGCCGCAGTCCCTGGCTGGTGGCGGATCTGGAGTCAAGGATGCTGAATGTCACCGGCCTGCTGGCGCTGCTGCCGGCGTCCACGGCACAGGCCGACCAGGCGGGTCTGGTGCCGTCGCTCAAGCGCCTTGGCGCGGTGCAGGTTTCCCTCAGTGCCAATTCTCTGCAAGTGGAGGAGACGGATTTGTCAGCGGTGCGTCTTAAGATTGCCACAGCTCCCAATTTGATGACTATCGAGCAATTCGATTTCGTCTCGCAGGATCTCACCTTAAAAACCCAGGGGAAAATCACCTGGCAAGGCCAGAGCGCCAAGTTGGAGAGCACTGCACAGCTGACCGACGTTGACCTTGACCAGTTTCTGATTCAACACGCCGAAGCGGAGCACATACCCGTTTCGGGCACTGTGCAAATACTCAGCGAGGGGAGCCGGATCGAGGAACTCATCGCCAATGTCACAGGCAATATTGACTTGCAGGCAGACGGGCCTGCGCAAAATACCGCGCCACAGGCACGACGAAGACTTACGATGAAGGCATCCCGTATACCCGATGGCGTGCAGGCTGATATCACCAGTCTGCAATGGGGAGAGAGCGAACTTACTGGCAGCGTGCGCTACCACCGTACCTGCCCCCCTTCGCTGGACGTCGATATACACAGCGGTGTGTTGTCGCTCCTGCCCTGGGAAAATGCCTTCCTGAATGCTGACAAAAAAGAATTGGAACAACCCTCCGGATCAGCTCTGGCCTCCATCGCCGGAGCAAGTGCGAGTCTGGTGGGGGATGTCCTCCTTACCCCACTAAAGTTTTTGACCCGGGACAAGGACGCTGCGCCAGGCGAAAGAGTATTCAGCGCAGACCTCTTACCCCTGGATTCACTGAAAAAAAATAATTTAAACGTATCAGGGCAGCTGGATTCGTTGCTCAGCAATGCCATCACAGCAAAGGATCTGCAGTTCACAGGCAAGCTCAAGAATGGCCGGCTCGCAGTAGAGGCCAGCAGTGGCCAGCTCAACGATGGCAAGGGCAGCCTCACGCTTGCCCTTGATTCCAAAGCCGTGCCGCCAAGCTACAAACTGACGAGCACGTTTGAAAACGTGCGCGGGCTGGCGCACAGGGATACCTTCCCCCGCAGCGGATTCATCTCACTGGAAGGCCGAGGACAAAGCCAGGCGGAAATCGCCGCCAGCGCCAACGGCCTGATATTCCTGGAGCTGGGGCAAGGCCCCTTTGACTACGCCAATTCGGCGTTACTTACGGCTAATTTGGTGACCACGATGTTCCAAACCCTGATACCCGGAATCAACCGCCAGCAGCACCAACTGGAGTGTGGCGCGGCCCTGGCGACCTTCCAAAACGGCAAGGGCAGTACGCCCTACGGTGTTGTCGCGCGCACCAACCAGGCCAATTTAGTCGGGCACTTAAAGGTCAACCTGGGTAAAGAAAATCTGGTGCTGAACATAGACTCGCGGGGCCGCCAGGGGATTGGTCTATCCATAGGCAGCGTCTTTTCCAACACTGTCGAAATCAGGGGTTCGCTCGCCAACCCGAGAATGGTCCCCAATACCACCGGCATCTTATGGCGCGCCTGGGCGGCGGCGACAACAGGTGGCTTGTCCATCCTGGGTGAATCGCTGTTGAAACGTATCTGGGCCAGCAGTAACCCCTGCGACTCCGTCAAACGCATCATTGTGGAGAAAGTGTGCCCGGTTAACCCCATTGCCGCATCATCGCCAATGGTTTGCCCCAAACCCTAGTGATGTGCGCTATACTGGGCTCTCACTTATGGGGGCGATTTGGATTCGACGACGGTAGCGAACCCTGAGGTGCATGCCGTGATGGTAGCCAATCACGTTAATCCAAAGCTGCAAACTATTAGTTGCCAACGACGACAACTACGGTGCACAACTCGCTGCGTAAGCAGCCTGTTTAACACCATCTAGTGGCTTCGGCCCTAGCGGTCT
>JANPDE010000228.1:0-3389 GCA_031431315.1 Haliea sp. | reverse complement strand
GGCCAGGTTTGAAGTCATCAATCACCCGCAGTCTCCCAGGGCAAACTTTTTCTATGCCAACGCGCTGTTCAAGCGACTGCAGCAGGCGCCTGCGCTGGGTCTGGATGCGGAAGAAAAACGCACCTTGGCGGTGGAGTCACGCCGCTATTTCGAACGCATGCACAACCTGAACGAGCGGGATTTTGCCGCACTGGTGATGCTGTACCAGCTCGATACGTTGTATTTTCCGGTCCTGGCGCAGAAGAATGACTGGTTGGGGGAGATGAAAGTTTTGGCTCAAACACGTCGATTACAGTCGTCGGACCGCACCGCGCTGGGTGCGCTGGCCGGGTTTTCCACGTTGCCAGCCGGCGTGGCCGATAGAAGCCGTGTGGGTGAGTTACTGGATTTCCTTATCGAACGTAATCCGCGGAGTGTAGACCTGCTGACCGCCAAATACAGACTGCTAAAAGATGCCGAGGATGCCCAGAAAGAGGCTTTGTTACCGTCGTTGGAGCGCGCAGCGCAGTTGAATCCGGACAGTCGCCAGGCTGCCGCGTCTCTGGCGCAATATCACAGCGGCAAGGATCTGGCCAGCACCTACGAGGCCATCCGCGAGTGGCTGCGTCGTGATCCGCGTCGGCGCGAGTTGGCTGTCATCCAGGAAATTTTCGACAAGTGATGCAACACGCACCGCAGCGGATGGATCGCTACGCACCGGGTGTTCTGGCAACGTTGGTATTTGCCCTGCTGGTATTGTTGTATGGCGCATGGGCCTATTGGCCAGGAGTTTCCGGTCCGGAGTTGCTGGATGACCGCTCCAGTGTGCTGGTGATTGGTGATCTGAAAAATCAACCGGAGTTGGCATTCGACTATATTTTTGGCGACAAATCGGGGTTGCTGGGCCGACCGGTATCGATGGTGAGTTTCGTACTCGAGAAGCTGTATCTCGATGAAGGCATTCGCGGCGGTAAAAAAGTCAATATCATCCTGCATATGCTGAATGGCGGACTGGTCATCTGGTTGTTCTGGTTGTTGTTCCGATTCCTGGAAGTTCCTGGTTACCGCGCCCTTGCAGTGACTCTCGGTGCGATCTGGCTGCTGCATCCACTACTGGTCAGTACCGTGCTCTATGTGGTGCAGCGTATGGCCATGTTGTCCTCATTTTTCATGCTGCTGGCGACTATCAGTTATGTGTACTGGCGACTTGCCCTGATTGCAGGAAAGGGCGGCCTCGTGTGTTTCCTGATGATTCCCGTATTTCTTTTATTGGCCTTATTCGCCAAGGAAAACGCCATTGCGTTGATCCCTACACTGTTACTGATGGAAGTGCTTTGGTTCGAGTTCGCGGGGTGCGACGGCAAGGTGATCAGATGGCTGCAGCGCACGTGCTATGGCCTGATCGCCACAGGATCGATCGCCCTGTTGTCGATACTGGTGTTCAAGTGGGACTACCTGGCCGCGCGCCTGCATCGTCGACCCTTTACACTCGAGGAGCGTCTGCTCACTGAAGCCCGCATTGTATGGGACTACGTCGGTCAGTCATTCCGCCCACAGGTCGCCAGGATGGGCTTGTATCACGATGATGTCATCGTTTCTCGCACGTTATTTGAGCCGTTGTCCACACTGTATGCCGTGCTCGGGTGGGCACTGCTGCTCCTGGTCTGCGGCGTGTTGTTGCGCTGGCGGGGTGGACGTTGGCTGGTGTTCGGAATCGCCTGGTTCCTGCTGGGACACAGCGTTGAGTCGACAGTGATGCCGCTGGAATTGTATTTCGAGCATCGCAACTATTTTCCAGCCATCGGCCTGATGCTGACTGTGGGTGGGCTGTTTGCGATCATTGTAAAAAAATGGCCGGAGCCGAAAGCGCCGCTGTTGGTGAGTCTCGCTTTGTGTGCGCTGGTGTTGTCCGCACAGACCAGTTCGCAAGCGCAAATCTGGTCGAGTCGCTCCCTATTGTTACTCAGCCACCTCAATGCCCACCCCAACTCCACTCGGGCCAATATCGATATGGCGTCAGAAATGGCGCGCGTGGGCGAGATTGAAGCGGCCCATGAGTACTCGAGACTGGCTAATGTGGCCAGCGCCAATGCGGCCAGTTCACGGGAGCGTAGCGGTGATTATGAAATACGCGATCTCGCGCTCAGTTGCGTCGCCAACCAGGCGGTGCCTGCGGCGCAGATCGATGATCTGGGCAAGAAAGATCCGAAGAGGCCATTGAGCTCAGTCACCACCCTGTTGACCATGGTGCGCCTGTTGCAGGATGACAGTTGCCCCAATTTTGATCGCATGCGCTTTGCTGACCGTATGGCGGAAATTTTTCAGGTAGACGATTTCCAAACAAAAGCCGCTGCGAATACCTATTCCAATCTGGCGGTTCTGGAGAATGCGCTGGGCAGGTATGATAAGGCCTACGCCTACGCCGAAAAATTTCTTGCCCTGTCCCCAAGCAATAAGCGCGGTTTGCTCATGAAGCTGCATTTCGCGACGGCCCTGGGCAAGGTGGATACCGCTGATGCGGTGATAGCTACATTGCAACAGATGGATGAGCAGGGTAAGTTAACGGTAGGCGAGCAACAGACCCTGGCCATGTACCTGGAGAAATAGCGCTTGAAATTTTCGATAGTCATACCGGCCAGGAATGAGGAGTTGGGCTTGGTCGGCTTGTTGCCGCAACTGACTCGGGACTACCCCGACGCTGAAATCATTGTGGTCAATGATGGGTCAACCGACAACACTGAGCAGGTGTGCAAGGACGCCGGGGTAACAGTGGTCACGCATCCTTATGCGAAAGGAAACGGGGCGGCCGTTAAGTCCGGCGCTCGTGTTGCGACAGGCGATTACCTTGTATTTATGGATGGTGACGGCCAGCACTCGTCTGCCGATGTGAGCCGACTGCTGGCAAAAGTCGACGAGGGCTACGACCTCGTCGTGGGTGCCCGCAGCGGCCGGGATGCGCAAGCCAGTGTCGCCCGTTGGAGCGCCAATGCATTTTATAACGGCTTCGCCAGCTGGATGGTGGATCGCAAGATCGACGACCTGACCTCGGGATTTCGCTGCGCCCATCGCAGGAAATTCCTGAGTTTTCTGTATCTCTTGCCCAATGGTTTCAGTTATCCCACCACCTCAACCATGGCGTTCTTTCGCGCAGGCTATTCGGTGGGTTTTGTCCCCATCACTGTTTCAAAGAGGTTGGGGAAAAGCCACATCAGTCTGCTGAAAGATGGCGTGCGCTTTCTTCTGATCATTTTCAAAGTGGGCACCCTATACTCACCACTCAAAGTGTATTTCCCCGCGGCGATAATTACATCCGGTCTCGGAGTGCTCAATTATGTGCTTACGATTTTGAGCACCGGGTATCGATTCACCAACGGTACCTCACTGCTGGTGCTCACCGGGGCGCCGGCACG
>JANPDE010000227.1:0-11456 GCA_031431315.1 Haliea sp. | reverse complement strand
CAAACAACGCGTCTTTCAACACTACACAAAATTTCCGAGCTCTTTGCGCAAAGGTTTGATAGAACCACTGTTGAACATTATGCCCACAAGCCTGCCGTTGATCTCGAAGGCCAATAGCTATATTGCACAGGCAAATACACCGCTACCGGACCGGCTGCAAAGCTATAATTTCCTGCACCGGCACGCAGCATCGGATATTTTCTCGGATGATCTGTTGGAGGACGTTAACGTAGCATTGCCGCTGGATCTCCTGCGCTCCATTTATCACCGGCCACAGCAAGCGTCCGATCTGAACCGAATGCTGTACCTCGACTGGCAAATTACACTGGCAGATAACGACCTGCGCAAAGTCAGCGAGATGTGCGCGACTGCTGGTGTCGATGTCATGTTCCCCATGCTGGACGATGCGCTCGTTGAGTTTTCTTGTCAGGTACCCAGTCAATGGAAAATCAAAGGGGCGGATTTGAGACACTTCTACAAACAAGCGCTAATTGGCTGGTTACCGCAAGAGACTATCAATAAGAGTAAGCAAGGATTTGGGCTGCCATTTGGGGTGTGGATGCAAACGTACAAGCCTCTGCGGGAAATGGCTTATGACAACTTACTGAAACTGAAAAGCCGGGGTTTCATTCGACCGGAGTTTATTGACAAAGCTATACGAATGCATCAGAGCGAGCATGCAGCCTACTACGGGGAACTGGTTTGGATATTCATGGTATTTGAACTATGGATGCATGGGCACTCTGCAAGCCGGGCGCAGCCCTCGACCCGACACTGATGTCACATTGACGCCTTACCCAATCAATGGTCATTTGTGACACCGCTTCCTGCCAAAGTCGCTGTGAAAACGTGTGGTCTGCCTCCAAGACAGTATTGACGGTGACCGTAGGCCTCGATGTAGCTTCTTTCCAGTCGCTTTGATTCACTGTTAGCGTTGAAAACTCTCTGGCCGTAAGATCAGCCTCGCTGAGCACAATCAAGACGTCATGCTTAAATCGCTGTAGACCGCCGAGCATATCCTGCACAAAAGAGACTCGCGATAGTTGGGGAGAACCGTTCAGTGAACGCTTTCCAAATAGCGCCAAGGTGTTTCTGGCTAGTTCCTTGAATGCAGGGACAACCTTTATATCCCCAAACAATAGGCGTCGCCATTGATCCTTCTTGGAGAGTGAGGGGCGATAATAATGCGCCAGCTTTACTTCCGGAGAATACTCACCATTATGGACCCAGGGGTTGAGTAGTATCATACCCGTCACCTGTTCGTGACTATGGGCGAAAATCATTGCGCTGGATGCTGCATCGCACAGCCCCCACAAAATTACCCGGCGCACTCCGGCGACGGACTGAAACATCGCTTCGATTGCAGCAGCAATGTCCTCGCGTGTATTGTCAAATTCATGCTTGCCACCCTCACTGTCACCCATGCCTGTATAATCAAAGCGCAGCGACGGAAAGCCGGCCTCAGCCAGACTTCTTGCCAATAAAGTAAATTGCCGATGGCTGCCCGCCCGATACTGCGGTCCGCCAACCAAAAAAAGAATACCTATTTCTGCTGCCACCTCGGGAATTGCGGCGACTCCAACCAGGCGATTTTCTCCGCAGTTAAAAACAACTCCTTGTTCGTGGTAGGCGACCATTACCGTGCGAGGATATCCAGAGTGTTTCGATGCAGGGCCGTGTTGATCTCCGCGTCGACAGTGCGCCAAAAAGGCTCCCCGTGCACGTACCCGGAATTCACCCGTACTCCCCTCTCCCTCCAGTGCGCCATGACGTTTTCGCTGGCAACCGAAAAGCTGCTAATGGACGGGGCACCGACCTCCAGCCAGTTCACCGGGCACCCAGGACTGATATCATTCAACCTGGCCTTTGCCAATTGAAGCGCCAGTGCCGAGGACAGCGTATACCCGGCAATCTCCAGCGAGCGACCTGAGCGGAGTTCATTCCACAATGACTTGCGATCAAAGGTCAATGGCTTACCAGCCACGGCAGTCGCAGTCCGCAGACGCAGAAATTGATCAATTTGTTGCTCACCATTCAGCAGTGGCTGCCAGAGTATCAACTTATCTATATCCGACCGCCCTTGCGACAGTTCACAGGCCAACAGGGCCCCCATGCGCAAGCCCCAGAGCACAAGAGGCCCCGCACTCAGGTTGGTCAAAGTATGCGCCGCCCACGCTGCATCCTGCAGCCATATCTGCCAGTTGGCATCAGCGAAATCTCCACCGGAATCGCCGCAACCGGTCAAATCTAGTAACATAACATTGAAGCCCGCAGCGGCAAGATCACGTGCCTGTGCGGCTACAACGCGACGGGACTTGTGCATCTCTTCAGCGAAAGGTGGCAAAAACAGTACTGAACTGTGTGCCTCTGCGACAATAGGTTGCAGCAGAAGATAAAACAGCTTTCTCCCCTGGTGTTCGAGAAAATCAGCCTTGATACTGCATTTCCCCAGATTCATTGGTTACCCGAGTTTGGACTCCACAAACGCTGTCAAACTACCCACAGTGGCAAAGACATCGGCATCGATCTCGTCGTCATCAACCATGATTCCGTATTGTTCTTCGAGGCTGGCGAGAATACCTACGACAGACATCGAATCCATCTCCGGAATCGCTCCCAACACCTGAGTATCCGGATGGGCCTTAATGGCACCTGCGGGTACCCCAAGAGTTGACTGCAGGATCGCGATGACATTTGCCTGAATATCCATAATTCACACAATTTCCGTTCACTTTTTCGTACACGGAATGAGAATAGCTGCGGCTACCAATTTCCAACTCCTGCAATGCTAACCTCGCGTGCATATCTTCTCAAGGCGGAAATGTGACCCACATGGCATAATCCGGCGAGGTATTGCCAATCCTCGGCATTTCCCCGATAGTGCACCACAGACTCAATTCCGGCGCTCCCTGGTTGGCTATCCAGAACAATCAAGTGCAAATAGAAATGTTGTCCCTGCTGGAGGACGACCTTGACGGCCCCTTGCGAGACGCCTTTTCCGCCTATGAAGCCAAAGATCTGCAATTCGGTGAAATCTGGCTCCGAAACCTTGCATCACGCGCCTTGGATGAAAAGGACACGGCCGTTGTATTGATTGCTCGCCTGTCCCAGGCCGATTTTGTCGCCTGCCCCCTGATACTGAATTCCCACACCGGCTGCGCTCGTTCCCTGAGCACTTTCTATACCTCTATCTATTCGCCGGTGGTATGCTCTGCAACTCCCGAAGAATTGTTCATCGCCCTATTCCAACATCTGGCCAGGGTCAAAAAGCTTTCGGCGATCACACTGTCACCAATGGACAACAGTTCTCCTCTATTTAGTTTGGTCCATACCGCCCTCGCGCGGGCCGGCTGGAAAGGTATCCACAGTTATTTTTGCTTCGGAAATTGGATACATGAGTTAGGGGGCGCCTCGTATCTGGCGTATCTGGCAACTCGACCTTCACGGGTGAGCAACACTATTACACGCAGGACCCGACATTTTCTCAACGCAAATCGGGGACAACTTAGAATCGTCCTGGGTGGTGAATTCCTGGAAGACGCAATAACACAATTCATCGCAGTGTATAACAGCAGTTGGAAGCGGGAAGAACCCTACCCTGAGTTTATACCCCACCTATTGCGACTGTCCGCCGGACGTGGCTGGCTGCGCCTTGGCATCGCCAGTTACGACAATAAACCTGTTGCCAGTCAGGTCTGGTTGGTATCGGAAGGCACAGCCTATATTTTTAAACTTGCTTATCACGAAGATTTCAAACAACTTTCCCCAGGGACGGTACTGACGGCGTTCATGATGGAACACGTTATTGAGAAAGACGGGGTATCCAGAATCGACTATTTGACCGGAGACGATGACTACAAGAAAAATTGGATGTCGGTAAGGAGAGAGCGTCATGGAATCGCTGCCTATAATCCTCGGACTCTGCACGGAAATAGCTTGCTGATTGGTCACACATTGAAAAATCACTATAAAGCGATTTTCCGAAGATCCTGAAATGCGCGACGTCCACGCAATGAGTGACTAAGTATTGCCCATTTTATCATCAGTGCGAGTGAGTTTATTCATTTCAAACATCCAGTCAGTCACCGCTTCGCTAATTTCGCTCCTGGCCGCAGCGGTTGAAAATGTCTGATCGGAAAAGGGCAATTCCCGACGTTTAACACCTGCCCTGCTATAGGCTTTGTGCCAAACTTTTGAGCTGGAAACGAGATCATCGAATTCTTCACTTATAAGACTTAGCCCGCTTTTTAAAAACAGAACCGGACCATCGAATTTCTGAAATCCAGACAACATGCGCTCCTGAAAGGGTACTTCAGATTTGGTTACTGCTTTTGATGAGACATGGTCCTTTGGTGCCCCATTCAATAATCTATTCTTAATGTATGAAATAAAACTGGACGCATACTCTGCGAAATTGTATTGAAAGGTGACTAGCTTTTTCCAAAAATGCGGATCGCTAAGTTTTCGATAATAGTGCCTACGAGACACTACTGTGTGCATTGAGTCATTTACCCATGGGTTTGCCAGTATCACGCTTTTCACACCACTTAATTGATAGGCACTAATCATGATTCCGGACGCCGCCTCACAGCCACCGTAAAGTACAACATGTTTTAGCTCAGGTACGTTTTTCTGAAACACCGCTATCGCACTTCGCAGATCTGTCTCCATGTGCTCAAAGCGGAGTAATTCTCCGACACTGTCCCCGATTCCTCGGCGATCAAAGCGCATCACAGGCGTTCCCCGAGCAGCCATGCCACGGGCAAGCAACAGGAGCTGGCGCCCACAGCCCGCTCGGTACTGCACACCTCCTGCTGTAACGTTCAGAATACCTGCAGCCGAGGGTCGCTCAGGAATATGTAGAATTCCTATAAGCTGCACACCTTCACATTCGAAAACAACTGGTGTCTCTTGAACTTTCATGATTTATAGCAGTTGTAGTGCACTTGTTTTCTCAAGTAGCTGCTGGCAATCGGCACGTTCACTCAATTGCCAAATTTGGGGAGACTGAAACAAAATAATCTCAACATTATTCCCCTGAGACGCTAATTGGTCGATTACTTTCTGTACGGCTGCAGGTGGCGACTCCTCTGGACGAGTCGACTGTTGCAGCCAGTGTATACTTGCCCCCGATAGCGAGGCGAAATTTGACATATTTATATTGTCAATATCTCCCGTCAAATTGCCACCCAGTACATACCCCGCAACTTCAACATTCTTTCCCTGTTGCAGGCTCAATCGCATCTCCTCCGTAGTTTCTGGTGGGAGCTCGTTTCCCGCGAGATAGGCAATACGTGCCCGCAGAATCTGGGTGAGGAAGGTTTTGCCATTTGTAACGGGTTGCCATAACAATAAGTTCCTGAACTGATCCGCATACATAGCTGCCAGATCGAGCGCCAATAGGGCGCCAAGACGCAGGCCCCACAGTATGAATGGAATCGCATATTTTTGCTGACACCATTGTACTCCTGTCATTGCATCAGCACGCCACCCGTCCCAATTCGCATCAGCCAACTCTCCCTCGCTGTCTCCCGTCCCATAAAGATCAAGAATCAGGCATGAGTAACCGGCTTTAGCGAATCTTTTTGCCTGGTCAGCAACGAGATGTCGACACCGGTTCATTTCTTCGCAGAAGGGGGGCAGGAAAAGTATGTGTGCTCGGGGGGTCGATATTGGACACATGTGCAGCGCAAAAATGCGGCCATTTACTCCATCCAGGAATACTGGACTGACTGAAACTGTCATACCGTGAATTGATCCAATTTGAGAAGACTGAAGGCATTGCACATATCCATAATTCAGGTGATGTACATAATCTTAGACTTGCGCCATGTCAGGAACAGCGACTATTACAAGTACACCCAATGAGCCTGGAAATTTATTTTCACAGTTCCACTCTTTTCTCGCAAGCTAATTTTGGCACTCCCCCTAAGAAACACATGTAATCTGAGGCACCGCACAGGGTATTCTGTGAGCCGATTCACATACCAAATTTAGTGCTTCGCTGCCGAGTTTTATTTCTGGCATACTGGAAGGATTATTCCACCAGAATATGACGTCTTTTGGGCTTTATCATGAAGAATCCCCAACATGCTCCAATGAACCAATTTCCAGTAGTCAATGACTGCCTCCAGGTTGGGGGTCGTCGTGTCACAGACATCGCAACCGAGGTTGGAGGTGCGCCATTTTATGTCTATGACCGCGATTTGATGTCGCGCCGGATGAAAGAACTCCGCAATACCTTACCTGATGGGCTCATTATTAAATACGCCATAAAAGCGAACCCAATGCCTGCGGTTGTTCATCACATGTCCTCGCTTGTCGACGGACTGGACGTTGCTTCCGCGGGCGAACTCCGAGTTGCAATGGATACCGGGATCGATCCTATTAACGTCAGCTTTGCCGGCCCAGGAAAAATGGACTGGGAGCTTAAACAGGCAATTTCTGCAGGTGCAACGCTCAATCTGGAATCTGAAAACGAGATGGAAAGAGCGGCGAAAATTGGCCTGCAATTGGGAATTCAACCGCATGTAGCTGTGCGTGTAAATCCAGAATTCGAACTGAAGTCGTCAGGTGTGAAAATGGGTGGGGGGCCGAAGGCTTTTGGAGTCGATTCAGAGCGCGTCCCCGATATGCTACGAAGGCTCGGTGATCTGGACCTCGATTTTCGAGGCTTTCATATTTACTGTGGTTCACAGAATTTGAGTTCCGACAGTATCATCGAGGCACAGAACAAGACGATAGATCTAGGGTTTCAATTGGCAGAATTTGCGCCAAAGCCAGTCAGTATTCTCAATATTGGCGGGGGTTTCGGGATCCCTTTGTTTCCGGGGGATAACTACCTTGAACTGGGTCCGATTGCTGACAACCTTGACCACAGAATGAGAGACGTTGCCAAAAAACTACCTGCAACGCAGGTTGCGATCGAGTTAGGTCGTTATCTTGTCGGTGAAGCCGGGTTGTATGTCTGTGAAGTTGTGGATCGCAAAATATCCCGTGGTGAGGTCTTTATCATTACTAACGGCGGCCTACACCAACATTTGGCTGCTAGCGGCAATTTTGGCCAGGTTCTGCGCAAGAACTTTCCCGTTGTGGTCGCCAATCGCGTGGCGGGCCCTGAGCGGGAAATTGCCAATGTCGTTGGACCACTGTGTACGCCACTTGACATTCTGGCCGCACACATTGAGATAGCTGTGGCCCAGCCAGGTGATTTAATCGGAGTGTATCAATCTGGTGCCTACGGCTTCACCACCAGCCCCATCGCCTTTCTTGGCCATCCTCCCCCTGCGCAAATACTGGTTTAATGATGCCGCCGTTGGAATGGATGGCCAATTTGTCAAAAATATAAATTACTAAACTTTAGTTTGAACGAATTCCGTGAGACTTCCCAAAGTTTTGAATACTGCAGCCGAAATCTCATCGTCCTCCACAACAATATCGAATTCATCTTCAAGTGCGGTCAACACAGACACGACCCCCACTGAATCCAACTCAGGGATCGCACCTAATAATGGTGATTTCGCTTCAAGCGTGTCGACTTCATCTCCCAGCACCAATGTATCTCGAAGAATCCGCTTGATTTCGTTAGCTAATGACATTCAATAACTCCTTTTTTTCGTCTATTACTTGTAGAGTGGCCAGCCGCCATATTGCCCGCGCGCGATGCTAAGAACATCTCGCTCCACCAATACATTATCAGTCTTTCCCTCAATCAGGAGACCTTCCTGGCGCCGACGGTCATTCATCTTATCTCGGTGGAACGACATCAAATTCTTGTCAAAGGGTAGATTACCCGTTCTAAGGAAACGAACAGCACCGTCACAATCACGTGCAGTCATTACCTTTCCCTTATTGTGTACACTCGGAGCGAACGGAATATCCAGTATGCCTTCCTGGAAGGCCCTGACTATTCCAGAGGCGATATTGCCCTTACCGCACTGAATTACGCCATTAATAATTGCCCAGACTTCCTTTTCAATGATTGCACTTTCCTCTGCAACTCGATTTTCATCCACCGTTTGACCCCGAGCCGCGTGAATTCCAGCGAAATTCAGCAGTAAGCCTTCGACATTGTCCCGCATTGTCGGAATTTTGTAAGCCTCGACCGGGGTTTTTGTTAGCATTCTGGTCGCGCCAGACAGTACGGCGGTAACCGCCGATTCTCGAATCATCTCTTCGGCTAAATGAGGTAATGGAGGAAATGCCGCCATATATTGGTGAAAGATGGAATTTACCTGAATACCCTCGAACCCAGCATTTTCTATAATATTCGTAGCAATTTTATTGATTGTCCTGATGGCAGCAACATCCTGAATGCGGTTGCCCTGCTCCGCATAGCCGATACTGACGCAGCGCACTCCCTGTTGCACGGCTAGCAATGATTCCAAAATTCCAGTCGCTATCGCCAGACAAGGGGGAATGAGGGTCGCAGTTAAAACACCAAAAAACTCTCGATCCAATACTACACCGAAGCGCTCATGGTACAACCCGGTAAGACGATCCACATACTGCCAGACTGGAATGGAATCCGTCAGCTGATAATCATTGTAGTAGGGAATATTGTAGCAAATTGCACCGCCTTCAAATGCTGTGACTCCGCCAGCATAGGAAATTTCCGCAAGCAATCGGGGCTCTCTGGTGCTATGCCTCGTTTGTAGAGGCACCTTCACTTCTGTGATGACGCGTCTTAATGCGGACACACCGTGATTGATAACCGGAAACCCATTGATGGAACAGTCAGACAGACTACTGTGACGAATTTCCTCCTCCGCTGCCGAATAGTTATTGTTCCTTGTATAGGAATCCACCTGATACGAAAGAACCGGCGCTCCCACTGCCTTAAACGACTTGAACAGCTCGATTTGCTGATCAACCAAAGCAACTCCACAGCGGGGTTGGACAAGCATGGTCCTGCTACCATCGAGTACCTGACGCTGAAGCGAGCTGAAAGATGGTTGATCTTTCAGAAATGCGGCATTCTCCATCAAGTCCTTTGCCGCTTGACCAGTTTTCCAGGTTGGGAGTACCTCTTTACGCAATTTGTTGAACGCTTCTATTGATATTTTTTCTTCCGATTGATCAGCAAATGCTGTGACATGGACATTCCGTGCACGCTGCCAAATATCCGAGTTGTTCAGTACCGGTTTGGCTCCGTGGAGGTCCCGCTCTAATAGGTCCAGTACTACCTGTAAGTCGACAAATTTGGGGAACACTGCCTGAAATCCCATGCGCAGGAACATGTCTTCGCAGCCCACACCGTCACCTATTGTCAGATTCCCGCCCAAATACCAGTTGTTCTGCATGTTATGCCGAACTCTGAGCATCTCCGGAAATTTTGTAAGGTAACGCTGCGCGTGACCATCCATGCATGAAACCATAACAGCATTGCAAAGTGGTGCGTATTCAAAGAAAGCTTCAAGTGGATTTTGTGTTCCTAAATAGAACACTTGATAACGATCAGATAATGCTTGACGAAGAATACTTAGTCCCACCGAATGCGAGTCCCCTCCTATACCTCCTAGCAGGACCGTGAGCTTTTCCTTCGAACTCATTCGCTGGCACTTCCAGAATCGGCACTCGAGGTAAGCGTGTCGCTACTTCCTGAAGCATCTCGTTTAAGAAAGGCAAAATCTATTTTTCCATTGGGATTGAGCTTTATCTTCTCATAGAAGTGATAGTGGTGAGGAATAGCGTAGCTGGCCAAGGATGCCTTCGCATGCCGCTTGATTTCTATGGTTGCAATCTTCTTACCATCATAGGTTTCATATGCGAGATGAATTGCCTCCCCCATGGTTTCATCCGGCAACCCAAAAACAACTGCCTGCGCAATTCCGGGTGTGGAGAGAACCGCCTGCGCCACCTCATCGGGGCTTATACGATAGCCACTACTTTTGATCTGCATGTCCATACGACCATGAAAATAGATATAACCCTCTTCATCAGTGGATACCTGGTCTCCTGAGCGAACAGCGACCTCGGGGAGGCATGTCTTATCAAACATATTCAGTCGAACGAATTTCTTCTCATTGAGCTCTGGATTGTTGAGGTATCCATACGTCACAAAGGCGCCTCGGTGAATAAGTTCCCCTTTCTCCCCAGGTTGACAGCGCTTTCCACGTTCGTTAAGAACAAGTATTTCAACCTCCGGCACCGCCTTTCCTATTGAGCCGGGTCGATTGAATATTTCTGAAAATGGTAAGTACGTTGATCGGAAAGATTCAGTTAATCCATACATCACGATAATTTCGGTGTGGGTAAAAAAATTGACGACGTTTTTAAGTAGCTCTGGTGGGTGAAATCCTCCCGCTGTGGTTACATATCGCAGAGACTCAAATTCATTTTCCTTCTTTAGGCCGGGCTTTAACAGTTTTGGCCAGACCGAGGGTACTACTGCCATGCCCGTAATGCGATCACGAAGCAGAATATCTATCAAATCTTTTGCAAAGATGAACTGGTGCAAAGTAATTTTGGCACCAGTATAGATACAACTCATTAATTGATTCAGTCCGTAATCAAAGCTGAATGGCAAGATACTCAAGATTTTGTCTTGCTGTGAAATCTTCAAGTATTGGCTGACGATTCTTGCACCATCCAGTAACGTACGCTGCGGAACAACAACGCCTTTTGCGAGTCCGGTAGAGCCGGATGTGTAAATGTAATTTGACACATCGGCAGGTATATTGGTGGTGATGCATTGGTTTAAATCGACGTGTACGTCGGAATCTCCCTTGGACAAACCCATAGGATCAATCGTTTCCACATGCATCTGCCTATTGGTGAAAAATTCCGCCAAAGGTGAAAGGAGATCGCTGGATCCAATCACGGCTTTTGCAGAGGCATCCTGAACTTGATGCTTAACCTGATCCGCCACCAGGTGTGGATTTATTATGGTAAATACTGCGTCTCGCATGGCTACCGCGAACAGAGCAACCACCTGCCCAAGACTGTGGGTAATGTAAATGCCCACAGCGTCGCCCTTTCCGATATTGGCTTTTTGCAGGGACAGGCTCAGCCGGTATGCCTGAATGTAAAGCTCCTTCCAGGACGCTTCAGACTCGAGATAAGTCACTCCAATTTTGTCAGGTGTTGTGAGTGCTCGAATGCGCAACATTTCGGCTATGTTTTTCACTTTATTCCGTCCTTGACTTAGGGTAAGCCATAATACGTCTGTCCACAGTCTTGCTTGTTCTAATAGGTGAAATGACAGGGCATGCCGTATTCTGTTCTATCTTAATGGGCAGTAACACCACCCGCAATAGCGTTACTAAGGTAAGATGTGTGATTAACCCCGCATATCGACGACAATTCCCCCACTATAGTCAACCCGACTTGTGAGCGTGTACCACCTCGCCACAGACCATACGATCCTCTGTAATTCCTATAAACGACAATATCCTTTTCTGCCCTTCACAATGGCTCAAGTCCTCAATATCAAATACCTTGAGCTGACCAGGATG
>JANPDE010000226.1:0-7396 GCA_031431315.1 Haliea sp. | reverse complement strand
CGACGGCCAGGTTGGTAACGCCCCCCACTGCTCAGAAGGCTGAGATATTCGCTGTGGGAGGCGTTACCAACCTGGCCTCTCATCGAGCGAACCTAGTGAGTAGAGCAAGACGCTAGGCAGGTATGGTGGGTGAAGGCCTCTCGGCGAATATCTCAGCCCTTTGAGCAAGAGAGGGCTTTACCCACCGTACCTGCCGGGCACGTAGGACTGCAATCGAATAGATCTGTCCGGATTATTAATAGCGCTGGTCTTTAGAAATCCTTCCGCACGCTGACGCCCCAGGTGGCCGGCTCCTGGTAGTAGGCAATGAAGCGCCCATCCTGCGCCACCGCATCGGCGATGGTGCTGGTCGCCTCGGAATCAAACACATTGCGGCCCCAGAAGGTGAGGGTGGTCTCGTAGCGCTCGAACACGATGCCGCTGCGCAGGTTGACCACATTGTAGGAGCCATCCAGTTTTTCCGGGTCATTGTTCACATCGGTCATGCGCTCATCGGTATAGACAAACTCGCCGTGAACAAAGGCGCCATAACCTTCCGCGAGCTGAAACTGCTGGTTGGCCGAGAGGGACAACACGTTTTCAGGGTTACCCGAGACCATGCCGCCACTGCGATCACAGGTGCCGTCGCCATTGGCGCCCGGATCAGGAAGGCCTGTCTGCCAGGGCGTACCGGTCCAGCAGGGACCATTTTGAAAATCAGAGTACTCTGCATGGTTATAGGCATAGCCTACCGTAACGGTGGTGTTATCGGTGGGGAGCCACAGTAAATCGATTTCGCCGCCATAGGTCTCGGCCGTGCCGGCATTGTCCAACGCAAAACCCGTGCCCTGGAAGGAGATGGTCTGCAGATCGTCCGTGTCGGTCTTGTGCAGGGCGATATTCAGGCGCAGGGCCTGGTCGGGGAATTCTGACTTCATGCCGAGCTCGAACGATTCTGCGGTCTCGGGTTCAAAGACAGTATCGATCGAGTCATCAATGCGGTCTGTATTGATGCCACCCGATTTATAGCCGGTACCGTAGGACGCATAGAACATCGTGAGGTCATTCATCAGCCAGCTCAACTTGAAGGTCCCTGTGACCTTGTTGTCGTCGATCTGCTCGTCGATGTTGGGCGTTGGCGTGACCGGGTCAAACTGCCAGTATGCCCAGCCCGCGGCAGAGCCGAATACGTCGGTGGGTGAGGCGCCGTTCTGCGTGAACGTGTTGGTCATGTCCTTGTCTTCGAAGGTCCAGCGCAAGCCGGCGGTGACAATGAACTGTTCCGTAACGTTATAGTCGGCCTGGCCAAAAACGGCGTAACTGCTATGTTCCTGGTCGGCGACATTCAAGGCATTACCCGGCGGCAGGGGGTTGGGATCAAGACCGCCTAAACCAACAAGGGTCACTGCGTCGGGGCCTATGAGGGTATCTGATGTTGTATCAAGATTTTGCAGGTAGTAGTACAGGCCGGCCACGTAGTTAATGCGATCATTGTCACCACTGATGCGCAATTCCTGCGAGTACTGGTCCTGATTGACATCATTGATCCTGGTCAGCGCGTCGACGTCGTAGAAGTCGGCATCGATATTGTCGTAGGCAGTGTAAGCGCGATAGGCGCTGATACTGGTGACCAGGAAATAATCTGTCTGCCAGTCAGCCTGTAGTGAGATCCCCTCGTCCTCATTCTGTGATTGGGGTTTGAAGCTGGTACTGACCTTGTAGTCGTAAAAATCCCTGCCACTGAGCACAGTGCCGCCTAGCTGGTCCTGTACAATGGTGTCGGAACCGGTTTTGCCGTCGGGTGCAGGGTTTGGGGTATAAAAATTGTTCTCCCAGTTGCCCACGGCACAGCACTGCTCATCCACTTCTGAATGATCGCCGATAAAGTGCAGGGTGAGATCTTCATTGGGTGTGTACAGCGCCTGAAAGCGCGCGCCCCAACGATTCCTGTCATTAATGGCATCGTTTTCCTGAAGATCCTGTCCGACTACGTCAATATAGCCATCGCGGTCGGTATTGAAGCCGGTAACACGCACGGCCAGCACATCGTCGATCACGGTAAGTGATTTCGCGCCACTGACCTCCCACAGGTTGTAGTCACCTGCCCCGGCATCCAGGAAGCCGCTGCCTTCAAAGTCGGGTTTCACACTGTTGACAGTAATGGCGCCGGCCGGCGTATTGCGGCCGAAAAGTGTGCCCTGCGGACCGCGCAGCACCTCAACGTCAGCGACATCGACCAGATTATTGATCATGGAGCCCTGGCGCGCCCGGTACACCCCGTCGACGTACAGGCCGACTGAGGATTCGAGGCCGAAATTCTGCGAGCTGGTAAAGATACCCCGGATGCCGAAGGTTGTGGTGGTGGACGTTTGGGCTGCAGTGACCTGCAAGCTTGGCGCAATATTGGTAAGTTCGGACATGTTGGTCACACCCGAATCCCGCAGCACCGCTCCCGAAAATGCAGACACCGCGACGGGTACATCCTGCAGGTTTTGCGTGCGCTTCTGCGCGGTCACGACCACTTCTTCGAGTTCGCCCTCGGCCAGTACGGTGATGGGCACAACGGTGTAGAGGGTAACGCCGAGTGCAATAGCCAAATAACGTCGTTGCAAGTGTGCCATCGTCAAAACCTCATTAATGTTATGTATTATTGGGTCTGCGGCTTTTGCTTCTCTTGAATCGAGCCGGATTTCATCATAGGTTAGCCACCAAAACTTGTCACCGCATTAATACCGTTTTTTTAACGATTGGAGGATTCTATGGCCTTTCCCATATACCAGGTGGACGCCTTTGCGGATGCGGTCTTTAAAGGGAATCCCGCCGCGGTAATGCCGCTGCCCGGTTGGCTGGATGACCACCTGTTGCAGGCAATCGCCATGGAAAATAACCTCTCCGAGACTGCCTATCTCGTAAAAGTGACCGAGGGATATGAACTGCGTTGGTTCACTCCCCTGGTAGAGGTGGATCTCTGCGGTCACGCCACGCTGGCAGCGGCCCACGTGGTGTTCGAGCACCTGGCCTATGGCGGTAATGAGATTTCGTTTCACACGCGCAGTGGCTTACTGCGGGTACATCGCAGCGGCGCGCGTCTTACGCTGGATTTTCCCGCCACAGAAATGGTCTCGATCGACGTCGACATTGCCGTGTGCAAAGCCCTCGGTGCCACCGCCAGTGAAGCACTGGCGCCCGCAGGCAAATCCGGCACCGTGCTCTATGTCTATGAATTTGAGAAGGATGTAGCGAGATTGAATCCCGACTTTAGCGCGTTGCTGGTGGCCAGTGCGTACAGTGTTATTGTCTCTGCCCCCGGCAATGACTGCGACGTTGTGTCCCGCTTCTTTGCCCCTCACGTTGGTATCAACGAAGATCCGGTCACCGGCTCGGCGCACTGTAGCCTGGTGCCTTATTGGGCTCGTAGGCTGCAAAAGAGCGAATTGCAGTGCCGGCAGATTTCCGCGCGCGGCGGGCGTCTGGATTGTGAACTGAGGGACGGTCGGGTGTTTATGACCGGGTCTGCGGTGACGTTCATGCAGGGGATTGTTCAGGGACCTTGATGGAGCTTTGCAACCGTCCCCCGAGGGGAAAACCCTGCTCGGTCAAAAAGCTCATTCCCTCACAGGGTTTTCCCCTCGGGCTACTCCCACACTCGATGGCCGACAACAGCCGCGTCATCGACCAGGATAACCACGTCACCGACTAGGACAGCTGCGCCACCACATCAACCATGGCACTAGTCAGAGTGGCCACATCCGCAGTGCCCATAATATACGGCGGCATCGCGTACACCAGCTTGCCAAAGGGACGCACCCACACACCGCGTTCCACAAACAGCGGTTGTGCGACGCGCATGTCGACCGGCTCGTGCAACTCGATCACGCCAATAGCGCCGAGGCAGCGAACATCTGCGACACCGGGCAGCTTTCGTGCTGGAGCCAGACCAGCGACAAGCTCAGTGTGCAGACGCGCCACGGTACGCTGCCATGGCTGTGACAGTAGCAGCTGAATGCTGGCGATGGCGGTCGCGCACGCCAGCGGGTTGGCCATAAAGGTTGGCCCGTGCATAAATGCGCCAGGTGCGTTATTGGTGATGCCGCTGCTGATCCGTTCATTGCACAAGGTAGCCGCCAGCGTCATATAGCCGCCGGTGAGTGCTTTGCCGAGGCACAGCATGTCCGGGACCACATTCGCATGCTGTAGTGCAAACAGTTTTCCGGTGCGGCCGAAGCCGGTGGCGATCTCATCAAAGATCAGTAGTACGTCGTACTGATGGCACAGGGCTCGCAGTTTGACCAGATACTGTGGCGAGTAGAAGCGCATGCCACCGGCACCCTGTACTACAGGCTCCACAATGACGGCCGCCAGTTCCGCGCTGTGCTGCGAAAGTAGCGCTGCTAGCTCGAGCAATTCTGTGTCTGGGCATGGCTCAGCGAAAGCGCAGGTGGGTGCGGGCGCGAAAATCTGCCGAGGCAAGGCGTCGCCAAACAAGTGGTGCATGCCGGTGATAGGGTCGCACACTGACATGGCGCCAAAGGTGTCGCCGTGGTAGCCGTTGCGCAGCGCCAGCAGCTTTCGTTTGGCGGGTTGATTCACACTGTACCAATACTGAATGGCCATTTTCATGGCGACTTCTACGGCGACAGAACCTGAGTCGCTGAAAAAAACCCGATTCAGGTCGGGCGGTGTGAGTTCGGCGAGTAACTGCGCCAGTTTTACCGCCATAGGATGGGTCAGCCCGCCGAACATCACATGCGCCATGCTATGCAGCTGCGACTGCACTGCGCGGTTTAGTACCGGGTGGTTGTAGCCGTGTATGGCGCACCACCACGAGGCCATACCGTCGATCAGTTGCCTGCCGTCCGCCAATTCCAGGCGCACGCCGCTGGCACTAACCACGGGGTAGACATCCGGCCCGTCGGTGGCGGCAGCATAGGGGTGCCACACCGCGGCGCGATCGCCGCGCTGCAGTTCATCCCAGGACAGGTTTTTCATGATTCGTTGAGCACCTTGGTCACGGTGGGCAACACATTTTTCAGGATCAGGGGCTGCGCCGCGACCGTCGGGTGAATGCCGTCCTCCTGCATGAGCATCGGGTCAGTGGCGACGCCCTGCAGGATAAAAGGGGCCAGCACGCTGCCGGTAGCGCTGGCTACCTCACGGAAGCTCTCGCGAAACCCTGCGGTGTAGCGCGTGCCGTAGTTGGGTGGAATCTCCATCGGCAGCAGGATGACACTGGCTCCAGTATCCTGTGCCAGTGTCACCAGTTGGGTAAGATTATTCTGCAGGGTCAACAGAGGATAGCCGCGCAGGCCGTCGTTGGCTCCCAGCTCAATAATGACAATAGTGGGCTGGTGCTCCTGCAGCAATGTTGGCAAGCGTCGCAAGCCACCGGCGGTCGTTTCTCCGCTAATACTGGCGTTGACCACGTTGGTTGGCGCACTCTGTTGTCGCAGTTGAGTGGCAAGTTGCGCGACCCAGCCCTGTTCCAAAGACATACCATAGGCGGCACTGATACTATCTCCCAACACCAGAATCTTCTGTTCATTGGCGCGCGCCTGTCCCGCTATTGCCAGTAACAGCCATCCGAATACGACCGCTGCGCGTAATACGCGGTAGAGGACACGTTGCATGATCAAATGTGAAAATCTCCAGAAGCGGGTGCCCATGGCGGGCGTTGAGCTTGCGATACTGAAAGGGATCACCCTGGAAATCAAGTCGGGAGAATCTGTCGCCATCATCGGCGCCTCCGGCTCAGGCAAATCGACGCTGCTGGGGCTGCTCGCCGGCCTCGATGAAGCGACTGCAGGGGTGGTGACTATCAACGGCACTGATCTGGGCGCGCTGGACGAAGACGGTCGCGCCAAATTTCGCGGGCGCCATATCGGATTTGTGTTCCAGTCGTTCCAGCTATTACCGGCGTTGACCGCACTGGAAAATGTGATGTTGCCCATGGAGCTGCAGGGACATAGCCGTGTTGCCGAGCAGGCTGAACACTACCTGCGGCGCGTCGAACTGGGCGCCAGAATGAGCCACTATCCGCTGCAGTTGTCGGGCGGAGAGCAGCAGCGGGTCGCACTGGCCAGGGCATTTGCGTCCAAGCCAGCGATCCTGTTTGCCGATGAACCCACCGGTAATCTCGATACGCGCACCGGTGAGCACATTATCGATCTGCTGTTCGAGCTCAATCGGGAGGAGGGCACGACCCTGGTGCTGGTGACCCACGACCGGATGTTGGCAGATCGTTGCCAGCGCCGCCTGCGGTTGGACGGCGGCGCGCTGGTGCAGGAGTAGGGGCCGGATGTCGATGACCGCCACAAAAATGCTGGCCCGCGATTGGCGCGGCGGCGAGTTGGGTGTGCTGGTGCTTGCCCTGGTGTTGGCCGTGGGAGTCGTCTCAGGCATCAGCGCCTTCACCACCCGACTACAAAATGCACTGTTGCAGGAAAGCCACCGGTTTATGGCAGCCGATATCGTGGTCAGCAGCGCCAGGGCGCTGCCGGAAGCGTGGTTACAGGAGGCGCAAAACCGCGGGCTGCAGCAGGCGTTAACACTGCTGTTTCCGTCCATGGTGTACGCAGGCGAAGACACCATGTCGCTCGCGTCGATCAAGGCAGTGAGCGACGCCTATCCGCTGCGCGGTGAACTTACCTACAGTACAGAACCCTTCGGTACTGTGGTGCCGGCTCGCGCGGGGCCTGCGCGAGGAGAAGTGTGGCTCGATTCTCGCCTCTTCCCCTTGCTGCAAGTGGCTGTCGGCGATCGCATCACCATTGGCGACGCCACTTTCGTCGTGGCCGCCGCGGCGCGTACTGAACCCGACCAAGGGTCCTCATTTTGGAGCTTTGGTCCGCGTGTATTAATGCATTATGACGACATCCCCGCGACCGGTGTCGTGCAACCGGGTAGTCGGGTCGAGTATCGACAGCTGTATGCCGGATCACCGCCCGCGCTGGAGTCGTTCGAGAGTTGGCTGCAGCCGCAACTGCAGGACGGCCAGAGTGCAGTGAATGTGGACGAGGGGCAACCGGGAATCGGCAGCGCACTGGACCGTGCCGAAAGCTTCCTGTTGTTGGCGGGCAGCCTGGCGGTGGTGCTGGCGGGAGTCGCCGTGGCATTGGCTGCACGCCGCTTCAGCGAACGTCACCATGACTATGTGGCCATTATCAAGAGCCTGGGAGCAACGTCCGCTACGGTAAATCGGTTGTACGGGAGTAGTCTGCTGCTCCTGGGCGCGGTAGCCACTGTGCTGGGGTGTCTACTGGGTTGGGCGATGCAAGCACTGTTTTTCCTGTTGTTCGCGGAACAGTTGCCGGTGCAACCGGGTGCCAGCGGTATCCGTCCCTACGCCATCGGCGCCACCACCGCGCTCACCTGTTTGTTGTCGTTCGCATGGCCGCCATTACGCCGCCTGGGACAGGCC
>JANPDE010000225.1:0-12650 GCA_031431315.1 Haliea sp. | reverse complement strand
CGCCGCAACGGAGCCTCTGATCGTGATCCATTGACCGATCGCTCAGTTGCCCTGAGAGCTCTGCCCCGGCAGCATTCGGCGTGACCTTGATCAACATCAAGGCCGCTGCGGCCGGGCACTTCTATGATGGTGTTGCACGGGCGGGTGTTGCCGCTTCGCTGACCATTGACAGGAGTGTAGCAATGAAAAAAACGTTAACGATGGGGCTGGCCGTCGCTTTGGCGGGTGGTAGTGTGATGGGGCAAGCCTATGAGCAGGGCGATTGGGTGTTGCGACTGGGCGCGATCACGGTTGCTCCTGATACCAACAGCGACGATATTAATCTCCCCGGCGGCCTGGTGGCGCAAGCGGAGGTCGATGATGATACGCAGTTGGGTATCGTTCCCGCGTATATGTTGACTGACTCGTGGGCGATCGAGTTGATGGCGGCGACCCCGTTCGAACACAATATCGAGGCTCAGGGCCAAGGCGCTATCAGCGGTACCAACCTCGACGCTGGATCCACCAAGCATTTGCCCCCTACTATCAGTCTGCAATGGTATCCCCGCGGTGGCCAGAGCGGTTGGCAGCCCTATATCGGGGCCGGTGTGAACTACACCATTTTCTTTGACGAAGATACGGATGGACAGTTGGTGGGCCTGCTCGGTGACCTGACTATGGGCAAAGTCAACGATGCCGACCTGGACCTCGATGACTCATTGGGGCTGGCTGCCCAGGCGGGCGTGGATATACCGATCGACGAGCACTGGGCGTTCAATGTCGGCGTCTGGTATATCGACCTTAACACGGAAGCCGAAATCACCGCGAAAGCAAACGGTGCTACCGCTGCCACGGTGAAGTTCGATGTTGAACTTGATCCGTGGGTCTACAACGTGGGCATCGCCTACAAGTTTTGAATAGCCCCTGCGACCGGAGCACCTTCGGTCGCAAGGCGCCTCGCCCTGCCAGAAACTGGCGGGGCTTTTTTTTGGCTGTGGATGCAGCGATCCTGTCACTGGTCACGCAGTCGTTGCACTGCGGCCTAATGGTGCATCTGTGCGTGATCGACGTGACTGCCTGGCGCACCATGGCCACTGTGGGCGGCGGTGATATAGAGAGTCCATAATCCCGCGCCAATAAGCAGTACAGCGATCACCTGTTTTAATCCACGCCGGCGCAGGAAGGCCTGCGCACGCCGCGCTCCCAGGCTGGTGGCCAACATCGCAGGTAGGGTGCCCAGGCCGAACAGCAGCATCATCAGCGCCGAGGTGGCCGCATTCTGCGCGGTGGCCGCCCAGGCCAGGCTGCTGTAGATCAGGCCACAGGGCATCAGGCCCCAGCACAATCCCAGTGCAAAGCTCTGTGGCCAGCGGCGCAACGGCAGCCAGTGCGACGAGAAGCGTTGCACCGGTTGCCATAGCCTGGCGCCCGCTCGCTCCAGCAGTGCCATGCCGCGCCACCAGTTGGCAATGTAGAGCCCCATACCAATCAGCAACAGGCCGGCCAGATAACGCAGGCCTATGGTCCATGCACCGATATCTATACTCCCGGCTGCAAGCCCCAGTAATGCACCCAGCAGCGTGTAACTGGTGATGCGACCTGTGTGATAGGCCAGGGTGATGGCGGGTGAGCGCGCTCCGCCAAGATTAAGTGCTGCGGCTATCCCGCCGCACATGCCCAGGCAGTGCCCGGCTCCCGACAGGCCGAGGATTAAGGCAGTACCGGCTTGTGTTGCATCGATCATGGTTTTTTGCTGGCCGCCGCAGATTTTTCGTCGTCAACAGCGGAGGGCGTGGCGGGCTGATCATCGGCCAGGATCCGCCAGGCCTCTTTGTCCAGATCGTCATACTGGCCGCTGTTAATGGCCCACAGCAACAGCTTGATCGCTATGATGCAGAACAACAGGGCAATGGGTATCAATAGGTAGAGACTGTCCACGGCGTATTTATTCCTGTCCGAAGTTATCTATTTAAGCGCAGTGAATTGGCAACTACCAGCAGGGAGCTCAGTGACATTCCGATAGCCGCGGCCCACGGCGGCACCAAGCCCATGGCAGCCAGTGGTATGGCGCAGAGGTTGTAGACCAGCGCCCAGGTAAAGTTCTGGCGCACAACACGGCGGCATTGGCGCGCCTTGTGCAAGGTCTCGATGATCTTGTGCAGGTCGCCGCCGACGATGACGAAATCGGCCTGGCTGCGGGCCAGGTCGGTGGCGCCGGCGACAGCGAAGGAGGCATGGGCGGCGCCGAGCACGGGGGCGTCGTTGAGACCATCTCCCACCATAGCTACCACAGCGCCGTTGTCCTGCAGATGTTGCACGCGCGCCATTTTCTGCTGCGGTGTTTGGCCGCTGTTGATGGTTTCGATGCCCAATGCGTGGGCCAGTAGCGGTCCCTGGCCAGAGCTGTCGCCAGTGAGCAACTCTACCTGCAAGCCCATGCGCCGGACACTGTTAATGACATCGCCGGCCTCCGGTCGAATACTGTCATCAAGACCTATCCACGCCAGGGGTGCCCGCTCCCTGCACAGCCCGATCCAGTAGTGGTGGCCGTCCGGTATTCCCGGAAATTCCGGCACCAGTTCTCGACAGAACTGAGCGCTCCCCATCCGATACGTCACGCTGTTGCGGCGCGCCTCAAGTCCGGCGCCCACCTGGTACGAGACGTGTTCAAAATTGCTGGCTGCTGGTATCGACGCAAAGGCTTGCGCCACTGGATGGTTGGAGTAGCGCTGCACGGCTGCGGCGATGGCCAGTAGCTCCTGCTGGCCTATGTCACCCAGCGGCTGTACCAGTGCGATGGTCAGTGCTCCTTCAGTCAGCGTGCCCGTTTTGTCAAACAGTAGGTGCGTGCAGTCCCAGAGGGATTCCAGCGCGTTCTCGCCGCGCACGATCACCCCGCGAGCACGCAGGGCGCTGGCAGCGCTGGTCAGCGCAGCTGGCGTGGCCAGCGCCAGGGCACAGGGACAGCTGATGACCAGTACTGACAGCGTGATCCAGAATGCTTTCTCCGGCGCCAACTGCAGCCATACCAAGGCGGTAGCGCTGGTCACCAGGAGAAGACGTCCAACAAACCAAGAGGCCATGCGATCCGCGAGCTTTGCCAACCGTGGCTTCACGGTCTGCGCCACATCAACGGAGCGCTGCAACGCGGCGAGGCGACTGTCACGGTAGTCACCCAGCACATTGGCCTGTAACGCCCCTTCGACGTTCACGGTCCCGGCGTACACGGTGTCGCCTGCCGCCACCGAGCGCGGCAGATGCTCGCCATTAAATGTATCCTCCTTGACTGCACTGCTGCCCTGGCAGACCGTGGCATCCACTGGTACGGTCTCACCGGCCTTGATCAGGACGGTTTCTCCTGCGTGCAGCGCAACACGTGCAACGGTGAGCCACTGATCGTCGCGGCGCACGACCACTGCACTGGGTAAACTACTTTCAGCGTCCAACCAGGTGAAGAGTTGGCGCTGTCGTACCCTTCGTTCCAGAAACCGGCCCAGTAGCAGCAGGAAGGTGAACATCACCACGGAGTCAAAGTACACCTGCCCGGTGCCGCTGATCGTGGCCCAGGCGCTGGCCAGAAAGGCCAGGCCAATAGCCAGTGCTACAGGCAGGTCCATGACCAGCGAGCCCTGCTTGAGGTGGCGCCAGGCGGATGTGAAAAATGGGCGTGCGCAGTAGAGCACTACAAAGGCTGCCACAGGCAGGCTGACCCAGCGCAGCAGCGCCTGATACCGCAGATCAATGCCCTGAATGTCCCCTGCGTGTAGTGCGATCGCGAACATACCGACCTGCATCATGCCCAGTCCAGCCACCGCCAACCGGCGCAGATCGGTGCGGTATTCTGCCATGGACTGTTGCCGGGCAGTGCTGGTCTGGAAGGGGCGGGACCGATAGCCGAGAGCCTCCAGGCGGGCGAAGAGTTCGCTGAGCTGGCGCTGGCCGGGATCGAACTGAATATCCAGTCTTGCCTGCTGCAGGTTGACCAGGGCTAGCGTTACTCCGGGTAAGCCTGCCAGGGATTGCTCTATCAGCCAGGTACAGGCGGCGCAGCTGATGCCACCGAGCAGCAGACTGGCGCTTACCCGGCCCGCGTCATCGGTGGTGGTAAACGTGGCGGCCAGCTGCGGGTCATCGTACACCCGGTACTGTTCGAGCGCCGCTGACTCTTGTTGCAGCGGGCGATCATTGTAGGCTGTGCGTTGCTGATAAAAGTTTTCCAATCCGTTGTGGGCAATCAGGTCCGCGACAGCGCGACAGCCGGGACAGCACATGGGCCGCACCGCGCCGCCAATTGCCACACTGAGATCAACGCCATGAGGGATTGGCTCACCACAGTGGTAGCACGCCTGGGACTCGTCCAGTGCTCGCGTGTCAATCGCGGGGTACATCGCCAATATCTGCGGCTTGCACAGCACCGTCCAGGCGCCAGCCGTCTGCTCGCGGCTGTTCCAGGGTCCAGTGCCAGTGCGGAGCAATCCGCTGCGCGAGGGCGCCGCTGTATAACTCTGGGCCCACTCGCGCCAGTGTAACGGTGAAATCGCGATCGGCCTCCATTGGGTGCGACAGCAGCAGTCGCAATTCCGCCTCCGTGACGGGCCCTGTCATCGTCGCATTGACCGTATCGCCACTGAACTGTAGCTGTGTAGAAATCCCCAGTTGTGTCGCGAGTTGCTTTTTCTGCAGCTGGCGATTGATGGCCAAACCGTCCTTGTAGTAATCGTCCACCACCAGATCATCCGCGCCCTCATTGGCGATGTAGGCTGTCGAGAGTGCCGCCACGACCACACTGGCCGGTAATGCAATCAGGAACCAGGGCCAGAACTGGCGATACCAAGGCTGCGTATCCCCGCCGGGAAGTGGTCTTGTCACAGGGGTTTCATAAAGCGGGACTCGGTACTGGTATGCAGTGTTGGCATGTCAGTGGCCACCGCACTAAACGTAAATTCGGTATTCGGACGACGCAGCAGCGCAGGTTGGATGCGTAAGCGCAAGCTGATGGTGAGAACTTCGCCGCCGTCGAGTGTATGCAAGGTTTCACCGATGATGCTGGCACCTTCAAGCCCCGAGATGCCTATTTCAAATTCGTGCATTTCACGGTCCATGTTCACCAGTTGCAACGTGTAGATGTTGTCAATGGCGCCATCGTCGGCGGTGATAAACAGTTCGTTGCGATCATGGATTGCGGTTAGTTCAAGCGGAATACGACTAAACATAGTGTACCAGAACACGCCGACCATAATGGCCAGCACCACGACGTATCCCACGATACGGGGGCGCAGCCAGTGCGTGCGTCCGCCGAGGAGCTCGCGTTCGCTGGTATAGCGGATAAGCCCCCGCGGGTAACTCATCTTGTCCATCACCGAATTGCAGGCATCCACGCACAGTGCACAACCGATGCATTCATACTGCAGGCCAGCGCGAATATCGATACCTGTGGGGCAGACCTGGACACAGAGTTCGCAGTCGATACAGGCACCCAGCCCCAGTACCGCAGGATCGGCATCCCGCTTGCGCGAGCCGCGCGGTTCGCCCCTGCCAGTATCGTAGGACACGACCAGAGTATCGTGATCAAACATCACCGACTGGAAGCGGGCGTAGGGGCACATATACTTACATACCTGCTCACGCATCCATCCGGCGTTGATATACGTTGCCAGGGTGAAGAAGACAATCCAGAGCAGTGGCCATTCATCAAGGTCCAGAATCAGCAGGCTCGGCAGCAGCTCCCTGATAGGATAGAAATAGCCGACGAAGGTAAAACCCGTCACCAAACCGACAAACAGCCAGGCCGCGTGTTTCGCCGTTTTCCTGCCGATTTTTTCCACCGACCAGGGCGCTTTGTCCAGCTTCACACGCTGGTTACGGCTGCCCTCTGTTTTTTGCTCCAGCCACATAAAGATACTGGTCCACACTGTTTGCGGGCAGGTGTAGCCACACCACACGCGTCCGGCAAACGTAGTGACAGCGAACAGGGCAAACGCTGCGATAATCAGCAGGAAAGCCAGCATGGGAAAATCCTGTGGCCAGAATGTCAGGCCCAGAATATCGAACTTGCGCTCCGGCAGATTGAACAGGACCGCTGGGCGTCCGTCCCAGGACAGCCAGGGCAATGCCAGATAGCCCAGTAGCAGCGGCCAGCCGCTGAACAGACGGACACGCTGGAAGAAACCCTCAATTTTGCGGGTATAGATCTTTTCCCGACGTTGGTACAGGTCGATTTCGCCGACCTCTGCCGGCGCGATCTCCTGCAGATCAATCAGATCGTGCTCCGACATGGTCCTCTTCCGTGGCTGGGATATTTGACTCTGGTGGCCCCGTTCCCGGGCGACTTGTGTATGTAAATTGTGCCTGGCGTTACTGGTGCAATCCGTAGACATAGGCGGCCAGGATGTGGATCTTGTCCTCACCCAGCACGTCTTTGAATGCGGGCATGACACCGTTGCGTCCGACGCGCAACGTGTGGCTGATTTGCTCGGCACTCCCGCCATACAGCCAGATGCCATCTTTCAGGTTAGGCGCGCCCATAGTGCGATTACCTTCCGCATTTGCGCCGTGACACACCACGCAATTAGTCTGGAAGATCTGTGCCCCCGCTGTTGCACTGGCGTCATCGGCCTCACGGCCGTTGATGGATAGAACATAGGCGGTGACGTCAGTTATGCCTTTTTCACCGATAACACCGCCCCAGGCTGGCATCGCTGCCTGTCGGCCCTGTGTGATGGTGGTCTTGATCTCTGCCGCGCTGTCACCGTAGATCCAGTCGCCATCAGCCAGATTGGGGAAGCCATAACTGCCGTTGGCATCAGCGCCGTGGCACTGCGCACAATTGTTGGCGAACATCCGCATACCCATCTTGCGCACCGCAGGGTCGCTGGCGATTTCCTCTACCGGCAGCGCCAGGTAACGGTCGCGCATGGCGCGAAATTGTTCATCGGCGGAGGCTATCGCGCGCTCGTGTTGTCCGATTTGCGTCCAGCCCAGCAGTCCGGGGAAATTGCCCATGCCAGGATAGATCACGAGATAACCGACGCCCCAGACAATGGTGAGGACAAACAGGTAGAACCACCAGGCCGGCAGGGGATTGTCATACTCTTCGATGCCATCGTATGAATGACCGGTCGTCTTATCGGTGCTCTGCTGTTCGCGCTTGCGGTTGGCAAACAGCACCCAGATGAGGCCCACAATGGTTACGGTGGTGAGAACAATAATCCACATGCTCCAGAAACTAGTCATGCTTGACGTCCTCCCGCACAGTGCGTTGATGCAGCTCTTCATCTGCAAATGGCAGATTGGCTGCCTCATCAAAAGCCGCCTTGCGTTTTTTGCTGTAAGCCCAGCAACACAGACCGATGAATGCCATCATCAGGAACGCTGTGCTCAGTCCTCTCAGGTCATTAATGTCCATCTCAGTAGCCTCTGGCCTAACGCCTGGATTGCAATAGCGTGCCCAACTGCTGCAGATAGGCAACCAGGGCATCAATTTCTTTTTTGCCGGTTACGGCTGCGGCCGCGCCAGCGATTTGCTCGTCGGTATAGGGCACCCCAGCCTTGCGCAGTGCGGCCATTTTCTTGCCGGTTTTCTGGCTGTCGATCTCATTGTCAAACAACCACGCAAAGGCGGGCATGTTTGACTCGGGAACGACATCTCTTGGGTTGTACATATGCGCCCGGTGCCAGTCGTCACTATAGCGTTTGCCGACACGTGCAAGGTCGGGCCCAGTGCGCTTGGAACCCCACAGGAACGGATGGTCGTATACGAATTCGCCTGCCACCGAGAAGTGACCATAGCGCTCGGTCTCGGCCCGCAAGGGGCGAATCATCTGGGAGTGACAGTTGTTACAGCCTTCGCGGATGTAAATGTCGCGGCCCTCGAGTTCCAGCGCAGGCAGTGGCTTGAGTCCGGCAATGGGTTCGTTGGTCTCCTTGGCGAACATCAACGGTACCAGTTCGACCAGCGTGCCAAAGCTGAGTGCGACGATTATCAGGACGATCATCAAGCCAATATTTTTCTCTACCGCATCATGCTTCATGGCCTACTCCTCACGCGGCGCTTGCTGTAGCTGGGACTGTCAGCGATTCGACGTCCTGACGGCTGGTCATGTAGACGTTGTAGGCCATGATTAACATGCCGCTGAAGAAGATGCCGCCGCCGATTAAGCGCACCACGTAGCCGGGGTGGCTGGCCGCCACTGTCTCAACAAAGCTGTAGGTCAACGTGCCGTCCTGGTTATAGGCGCGCCACATCAGTCCCTGCAGGATGCCATTCACCCACATGGACACGATGTAGAGCACCGTGCCGATGGTGGACATCCAGAAATGCGTATTGATGAGGCTGGTGCTGTACATTCTCTCCTTGCCAAACAGGATGGGAATCAGGTGATAGATGGCGCCGATGGAGATCATCGCCACCCAGCCGAGCGCACCCGAATGAACGTGACCAATGGTCCAGTCGGTGTAGTGCGACAGGGCATTGACGGTCCTGATCGACATCATCGGGCCCTCGAAAGTCGACATGCCGTAGAAGGACAGGCTCACCACGAGGAAGCGAAGAATCGGATCGGTGCGCAGTTTGTCCCAGGCGCCGGACAGGGTCATCATGCCGTTGATCATGCCACCCCAGGAGGGTGCCAGCAGTATGATGGACATCACCATGCCCAGGCTCTGCGCCCAGTCCGGCAGGGCGGTGTAATGCAGGTGGTGTGGGCCGGCCCAGATATAAACCGCTACCAGGGCCCAGAAGTGAACAATACTGAGGCGGTAGGAATACACCGGGCGCCCCGCCTGCTTGGGGACAAAGTAGTACATCATGCCCAGGAATCCGGCGGTCAGAAAAAATCCCACCGCATTGTGCCCGTACCACCACTGCACCATGGCGTCGACGGTGCCCGCGTACACCGAGTAGGACTTGGTCATGTCCACGGGGACGACCATGCTGTTGACGATGTGCAGCACTGCGACCGCGATGATATAGGCCCCGAGGAACCAGTTCGCGACATAAATGTGGCTTGTTTTACGTTGTGTGATGGTGCCGAAGAAAACAATGGCATAGACCACCCAGACCACCGTGATAAGAATGTCGATGGGCCACTCAAGTTCGGCGTACTCCTTGCTGCTGGTCATCCCCAGCGGCAGCGTGATGGCCGCCGCAACGATCACCAATTGCCAGCCCCAAAAGGTGAACGCTGCGAGTGTGTCGGAGATCAGCCGCACCTGGCAGGTGCGTTGCACGATGTAATAGGACGTGGCAAACAGAGCCGATCCGCCAAAAGCAAAGATGACGGCATTGGTGTGCAGGGGACGCAGGCGACCGAAGTGCAGCCAGGGCAGATCGAAATTCATTGCAGGCCACGCCAGTTGGGCAGCGATGAGCACACCGACCAGCATGCCGACGATGCCCCACACCACCGTCATCACGGCGAATTGGCGTACCACCTTGTAATTGTAAACAGGGTGTTCCAGTGCAGAATTGAGCTCACTCATGGTTCGATTCCAGTAAAATATGCGTATTCATTTGTGGCGGTATTGCTACAGGGCAGAGCTAGTCGGTAAATGCCGGTGCCGCGCCAAAATCCCACAGGATGACTGAGCCGACCATGAGGCAAATCAGGATCACCATGGCAATGGCCAACACCGCGCTGGAGAAGAGAAAGCCCCTTTCTTCGGGGATATGCATCACAATAGGAATACCCCGGTACAACAGGTAGACCGCCCAACTGACGGCGACGACGCCGATCAGCATGTCCAGCCACAGGATTGGCTGGAATCCCGCGAGTCCGGCGATAAAAAGGGGTGTTGCCGTCAATCCGGCAATCACGATGCCCCTGGTGACGGTTGACTGTGCGCCATAGGTCGCGGCCATCCAGTGGATGAAATAGCCAATAACAGCAACACAGGCAAGCATGCCGAAATAGAACAGGATGCAGATCTGGCGCCCGCTCTCGTGCGTCAGCCGGATGGGCTCACCGTGCTCGCCTACTGTCCAGCCAATTTCTGTAGTGCCGTAGTACCAGGCGACCGCCGGAAGCAGGGCCAGGACACAGGGGTACAGGAGCAGGGTCTGCAATCGACTCTCGGGAAGCGCAGCGATGGTGTGCCACTGGGTGTGGGGTCTGACCAACAAGCCCAAGCCATGCTGAATCATCTTGTACACTGCTCCCCGTCTTGGCTGTGGTTAGATCAACGGGGTCATTTTAGGTTCTGCAACGCAATGTGCATTGATTTGCATCAAGTGAATTACAGGGTAAGCGTGGTTGTTTCTAGCTGGCGACATTCGCCATATTGCGCACGCCCGGCATATCAAGGATTTCAATTTCCTTATTGTCGACGCAAAGGAGTTCCATCTTCTGCATGCGGCTCAACACGCGGCTGACCGTTTCCACGGTGAGGCCAAGATAATTCCCGATATCGACGCGGGACATCGGTAGTCGAAAATGTGTCGAACTCAGCTTGCGTCTCGCATTGCGGGCGGAAATGCTGAGCAACAGGGCCGCGACGCGTTCATCCGCGGAATTTTTACTCAGCAGGGTGATCAGTACCTGGTCGTCGGTGATTTCCCGGCTCATGAGCTGGAAAAAGTGTCGCTGCAGATTGGGCATCAGGGCACTGAGTTTGGCGAGGGAGGAGAAGGGGATTTCACAAACGGCGGACGTTTCCAGTGTGCTGGCGGAGGAAGCGTGGGTATTTTTGCTAATACCATCCATACCCAGAATTTCCCCGGGGAAGTAGAAACCGGTGACCTGCTCCCTGCCATCATCTGTCGTCTTGTATGCCTTGAGAGTCCCGGAGCGCACCGCGTAGACGGATTGGAAGTCATCCCCCTCGCGGTACAGGTGCTGGCCCTTTTTCAGCGGTTTGCTGCGCTGAATAATGTCATCCAGTTGTTGTATGTCATCGCTTTCAAGCGACAGCGGCAGGCAGATACTATTTAGCCTGCAATTGCCACAATGTACCTGGTAATCATGCGCGCAGGGTTTGAAGCCATCGTCCTGGGCGGATTTCGAAATATAAATGCTCATGGTCGCTTTCCCGGCGCAGATTTCAGACAGTGTAATCGAAATCAGGGGCGGTCTATAGCGCGTAGGGGTGCTAAAGAGTGGCCGAAAATCCCGGTGGCGGATTGCCGGGGTGGGTTTCCAGATAGGCGTCGAATAGCATACATAGGTTGCGTAAAAAGTGCCTGCCGCGTGGACTGACCTGGATCTCCTCGGCGTCAAGGCGCAACAGGCCGTCCCCCTCCATGGTGCGCATCACCTGCAGCTCCTGGTCAAACTTCCGGGTAAACTCGATGCCGAAGCGACGGTTGCACTCGTAGATGTCCAGTTTGAGGTCACAGATCAGGCTCATGATGATATAGCGCCTGAGTGTATCCTCGTGGCTGATCTTGCAGCCGCGGGATACGGGATGTTTGCCCTGATCCATCAGTGCATAGTATGCGTCCAGGTCGCGCTCATTCTGTACATAGAAATCGCCCATCTGGCTGATGGCCGAAACGCCCAGACCCAGCAGATCCTCGGCCAAATTTAATGAATAACCCTGAAAATTGCGTTGCAGGCGCCCTTCCTGCTGGGCCACTGCCAGTTCGTCACCCGGCAGGACATAGTGATCCATGCCGATATGGAGGTAACCGGCGTCCTGCAGGCGATGGCTGATCACTTTTTGCAGCAGCAGCCTTTCATGCGGCTGGGGTAAGCTCAGGCGGTCGATGGCGCGTTGGCTAGTGAAACGTTCGGGCAGGTGGGCATAGTTATAACAGGCAATACGGTCTGGCCGCAGGGCGATCACCCGGCGCAGCGTCTCCTCCATGGTGTAGCGATCCTGATGGGGCAGGCCGTGGATCAGGTCGAAACTGAGTGAACGAAAGTCGTGGTCACGGATGCAATCCACGAGCGGCTTGACCTGCTGGAAGGGCTGAATCCGGTTGATCGCCTTTTGCACCAGCGGGTCGAAGTCCTGGATCCCCAGGCTGATGCGATTGAAACCCAGTCCCTTGAGCAGGGCAATGGTGTCGCGATGAATGGTCCTCGGATCGATTTCTATTGAGTACTCCCGATAACCCTTGTCCAGCAAGCGAAAATGACTGGCCAGCATATGCATGAGTTCAGTGAGTTCCGCGTTGTCCAGGAACGTCGGTGTGCCACCGCCCCAGTGCATTTGGGTCACGGGGCGACTACTGCCGACCAGCTGCGACTGTATGTCAATCTCGATTTTCAGGCGGCGCATATAGTCGCGCGCAGCGTTTTTCTCGCGGGTTACGACTTTGTTGCGCGCGCAGTAGTAGCAGATGTCCTCACAGAACGGTAGATGAATATAAAGTGACAGCGGCGCGCTGTTGTGATCGCCGCAATTGCGTCGAAAGTTGAAGTATTCTTCCCGTGGAAAGTCCTTGCGAAATTGGGGTAGTGTGGGATAGGACGTATAACGGGGTCCCTCGCAAGAGTATTTCTCTACCAGTGCAATATCTTCCCGGTGCGATGGTGTAACAGGTGCGTGGACTGGCAGGTCTTCGAAATATCTTGTCATGTCAGATACAGCGTGTCATGTCAGTGGGAGGACCATAGCAGGAAGTCCTACTGACAGTGTTGATCCACATCATCGTCCCGGAGTACGGCGGCGCGCTGCCTCAACCCAGGGAGGCGACACTTGTCAGTACCAGCCGTACCAGTTCCGCCTGC
>JANPDE010000224.1:0-17370 GCA_031431315.1 Haliea sp. | reverse complement strand
GTAGCGAGCAGACGGGCCGTGACCAACTGCGGATTGCGGCGCGGTACGGTAACTTCAAAGCGTCGCTCGCGTATCGAGGTGAGAATTTCATCCGCCACCAGTTGCGCCGGATACTTCGGTCCGCTGTAGGCGTTGTCGTCTTCAAACTTGTCCCAGATCTCGGTATCGATCGGCCCGGGAATCACCAGCGCGCAGTGGATTCCCGAGCCCGCCAGGTCATTCCACAACCCGCGAGTAAAACCATTCATTGCGCCCTTGGACGCGGCATAAATGGTTTCATGGGTGGGGGATACAGTAGCAGCAAAGGAGGACACGTTGACAATCACACCGCCCTCCTCGTTGGATTCGCTCTGCAGCAGCATGTGGGGGATGGCGGCAAAGCTGGTCCACAGACAGGAAAGAAAATTGATGCGCATCACCTCTTCCGCCTCCGCGGCGGAGATTTCATAGATCGGGCGGTGCATGGGAACGGCTGCGTTGTTGACCAGGATATCGATGCGCCCGTAGCGCTCGACAGTGTCCTTCACAAGCTTTTCGGCGAATGCCTTGTCTCCCATATCTCCGGCAATGTGGCAGCTGTCCAGAGTGTGCTCGCGACACGCCGCGCTCACCTCTTGCAACAGATTGTCACGCCGCGCCGTGGCGACCACTGTCGCTCCCGCCCGTGCCAGGGACAGGGCAGTGAGCCTGCCTATGCCGGAAGAAGCCCCGGTTACCACAGCCACTTTCGCCCGGAAATCCATAGCGCTCACCCTCCCGAGTGCCTGCCACACCGTGCCGGTGCTTTGCCCCGTTCCCGGCGTCGCCATGCCCGGCATAAAATTTGACAAGTTGTCAGGTTATAGCGAGCATGAACCCATGTCCACCGGAGCCACACGTATCGCCCTCATCTGCTGCGCCAGCCTGACGCTGTCCCTGCCGGTGGCAGCAGCGCAGAAACAATTGTTGTGGGGCGATACCCACCTGCACACGTCCTACTCAGCCGACGCCTACCTCGATGGCAATTTCACTGTGGATCCCGAAACCGCCTACCGCTACGCCAGGGGGCTGCCTGTAGTGCATCCATTTCACCACGCTCGGGTGCAGATCGAAGCACCGCTGGACTTCCTGGCGGTAACAGACCACGCGGAATTTCTCGGGGGAATTCGGCAGATACACCAGGTTGGCATCGACACAACCGGAATGGGCCCGCTGGACAAGCTGGCGGCGTGGGGCGCAAAAAAGATGTTCGATTTCATCCTGTCCGGGGAAGACGGTATGCAATATTTCAAGTCATTCAGCTCGACGCCGATGGATCCCCGCGAGAATGCCGCACAACTGTTTGCCAAGAAGATGTATACCCTGCCGGGACAGGCACAGATGGTGACCACGGCGTGGCGGGAGTACACCCAGACAGCGGATGCCAACAACAAGCCAGGAGAATTTACCACGCTGATCGGCTGGGAATGGACCTCCGCCCCTGGCGGTGCCAACCTGCACCGCGTGGTGTTCACTGACGGCGATGCGAATTCCGCCGCCAAATATACGCCGTTCTCGAGGGACGAGAGTCCCTACCCTGAAGATCTCTGGCACTGGCTGGATAAAACCAGCGCGGCAACCGGCGACAATTTTATCGCCATCCCCCACAACTCGAATGTCTCCAAGGGCTTTATGTTTCCACTGGAGACCTTGCGCGGCGACGCCTTCACACCGGAGTACCTGCAACTGCGTCGCAAGTGGGAGCCGGTGGTGGAGGCCACCCAAACCAAGGGCGATTCCGAGACCTACCCAACACTGTCACCGGAGGATGACTTCGCCGATTTCGAGCGTTATACCTTTTATATCCAGGCCTTCCCCACCCCCTATCAACCCAGTGAAGGAGATTTCGTCCGCTCCGCATTGAAGCGCGGATTGGTTATCGCGCGCGAGCAGGGCGTCAACCCCTACCAGTTCGGCCTGATCGGCTCCACCGACTCGCACACCGGACTGTCTTCCCCGGAAGAGAATAACTTCCAGGGCGAGCAGCCTGCGGACTCCACCCCAGATAGCAAGGCGCAAAGCATCGGCGGTGACGACAGTGCCACCGGTTGGGATATGTCCGCCTCCGGGCGTGCCGCCGTCTGGGCGACGGAAAATACCCGTGCAGCAATCCTGCAGGCGTTCGAGCGGCGCGAGGTCTACGCCACCACCGGTCCGCGTATCGTGGTGCGCTTTGATGGTAGCTGGTTTCCCGCGGAACAACTGGCGCAGGCTGCGGGGCAGGACACCACGACTTCTGTCTCCGAGGCACCACAACAAGGGGTCGTACCCATGGGAGCCGATCTACCAGCGCCGGCTCCCTCTAACCAGAATCCCGGATTTGTGGTGAGCGCGATGAAAGACCCCAAGGGCGCCAACCTGGATCGCATCCAGATTATCAAGGGCTGGGTTGACGCGCAGGGGGAGAGCCATGAACGGATTTTCGACATTGCCTGGTCAGGCGCACGCACGCCTGCTGCGGACGGCTCCCTTCCAGCAGTGGGCAACACAGTGGATACCGCCACGGCCAGCTACCAGAATTCAATCGGCGCACCGACGCTTCAGGTCCTCTGGCTGGACCCCGAATTCGATCCTGCCCAGGCCGCTTTCTACTACGCCCGGGTACTGGAGATTCCGACCCCGCGGCACTCGCTGTATGATGCCGTCGCACTAGGTGGACAAGCGCAGTCACGTTGGCCAACCAGTCTGCAGGAACGCGCTTACACCTCACCCATCTGGTACCAGCCGTCGGTACAGAATTGAGCCCGCTGCAACTCGCGGGCCTGGCTGATTTGTAATAGTTCAGAGTGACCGGGTTTCAGTGTCTGCTTTTCCCTGTTTTCTGCCCTTTTGATGCCTTGCCTGAACAACCTGGGAGCTCTCGTTTTCCTAATGAACGGTCGTAAGCGTTAGGGTGGAATCAGCGGCTTTATGACAAGAGCAAACAGCTTGCTTTTTGAACGAGCGAATATTTGCTTTCTATTTTTCAGTTTTAAGTGGTTCCAATTCTAGTCTGCTGTACCTGGGAATAAAGCCTGAGTTCATTATTTTGATATATTCTTTGAGTTTATTTTCAGCCTCCGTCAGTTCCTCAAACGGGCCTTCCATCGTTCCTTCCCTTGTATTGAAAAACCACTTGCCGTTGTGCCTAAAAAATCGGCCTGATCGAAACCTTATCTTCGCTACTAAGTCAGATTTTCGTTTCTCCATCATTTGGTCGATTCTCAAAACTGGTTTAGCTGTGGTAATTATAGGTTTGAAATGGCGCCGTAGTAGTCGATACATTTGCACGCGCTGTGCGATAGCGCACACTTCGACGATGCCGATTTTCCGAATTATTTCGAATGACCCAAAAGAGGTGATTGATCCTGTCCACCAATTTGCCCAATTCATCTACCGCAAAAGGTCCGCTTGCGGGAAAGCAGACATCAGACCCGACACTGCATATCGGGTCAGGTCCGAGCTATGGCAGCTGCCGCGGAGCAGCGGTCAGCCAAAGCGCCAGTTAGCGCCTTTATACACGTGACACCCAATGTTCAGGCTGGCGCGATTGGTGGGCAACAGCAAAAACGACAATGGCTTCTTGGTCTGCGCGATAGACAACAGAAAATGGGAATCTTTTGGCGAAGACCTGTTTGGTATTCTTTGTGGCAGGAGAGTCGGCTTCCGGAAATGCTAAAGCTCTGGCAGTTGCTTCTTCAATCGCTTGTGAAAATGCTGCGCCAAGCCCTGACTCTTGCTCATTGTAATAGACCACTTCCCTGAGGAATTCGCGCCACGATCATATGCGGCAACCCGCTTCTCTACTTCTTGAGCCCAAGCTTCTTCAACTTCTGCGAGTGGAGAACTCAAGGATTTGAGCATAAGTTCCGCTAATTTCGCTCGGTCGTCAGAATTCAAGCCTTATGCTTGTTCTTCAATACGTTTAAGTGAAGTCTGCATAAAACCTCCTACATGAGGCCTGAATTTTAAACCCGATCCAGAACTGTGTTTAGCATTACGCTTATTTGAATTCCCCGTAGCGCGGATTGCGCTCGCCGAACAGTACAGCGTTGGCATTCTCGTACAGGTAATTCTCCAGTATGCCAGGGCGCAGATCGAGCGCCTGCGCTTCCTCCAGGCAGCGATCCATCGACAGAACCGGGTGATCCGACGCGAACATGATCTTGTGCTTGCCCCGGGTGTTCATGTAGTGCAGCAGCGATGCCGGCAGGTACTTGGGCGAGTAAGCCGATGTCATCAGGTACAGGTTGCGGTACTTGATCATCAGCCGGATGGCCAGTTCCCACCAGGGGTCAGCACCGTGCTGCATGATGACCTTTAGCTCGGGAAAGTGCAGGCACACCCGGTCCAGGTACATGGGGTGCTGGCATTCGCCGGGCACTGGCGGCCCAGGCAAGCCGGTGTTGATGCCCACTGGAATATCCATCTCGATGCACTTGGCATATAAAGGGTAGTACATCGGGTCACTGGGTGGCAGGTCCAGTTCAAACGGCGTCACCCTGGCCAGAATGAGCGGGTAGTCGCGCGCCAGATCCTCCATACCCCACAGCGCCTTCATGCCCCTTTTCAGGCGCGGTTGCGCGGCGAGGTAAAAACGCCCGGGGTATTTCGTCGTGAAGTCCAGTATGCGCTGATCCGGGCGGTGTGGATCGACGGTGAGAAAGGCCTTTTCGACGCCGATGCGGTCCATGCGCGCAATGAGTTCATCCGCCTCGATATTGCGAAAAAAATCATCGCCGGCCTTGAAGTACTCCTCCTTGACCTTCTGCATGAACGGCTCATTGATCATGGCGCCCATGCTGACATTCACCCAGGGATCGATTGCTTTTATTGTCACGTACCGTTCTCCCGCTGCCGAATTCGCTGAGGCTCGTCGAGCAATAATGGGAGCTCTGACGGCCGCATCAGGGTAGTGAGATTAGCATATCAAATTGGGCCCGACAGTATTTATGTCAACGGCCTTGCGAAAATTTCCAGCGCTGCACACCGACCAGCACCAGCATCATGAACATGCTGACCCCGGCGTACAGCAGCGCGACAAACAACACCGCGTCGCCGATCGGGTCCAGCACGCCAGGCTGGGCCGGGAATACCGTCGCCTTCACCGCAATGGCCAGCGAGATATTGCGGAAGGTCGCGACGATCGTGAGCGTCAGGCCATCGCGCTTTTCCATGCGCAATACTTTACCAACCAGAAAAGTGCCGGCCTGTATGGTCAGCACAAATATCGCCAGTGAAACCACGCCGATGACGCCGTAGGCATCGACATCCAGCCGACCGCTGCCTGCCGAACCCACTACAATCACCAGGATCATCATCAGGCTGAGGCGGATAGCCCATTTTGAAAACTGCGCCGCGAAATACGTATTGGTCGCGGCCTTGACCAGCATGCCCAGTACCAGCGGGATGATCAGCGTACCGAAGATGTCCCGCGCAATAAGCCCCAACGGCATGCTGAAATCATCAGGAAGGTATTGCGACACCAACAGCTGGAGCAGCAGCGGCGTGGTAAACAGCGCAGCGACTGTTGTGATGGCCGTCAGTGCAATAGACAGCGTGATATTGCCGCGGGCGATGAGTGTCAGGACATTGGCCAGCGTCCCTCCCGGGACAGCAGCGACAAAAATCAGGCCAACGGCGACAGCTGCAGGTATCGGCAGCAACGCTCCCAACACCACCGCGATCAGCGGCACCAGGAGCCACTGAATTCCAAACCCTACCATCAGGCCTTGCGGCTTTTTGATCTCCAGCAGGAAATCCTGCGGCGACAGCAGCGCACCCATGCCCAGCATGGCGAGGAACAATTGGCTGGCCGCCACCGGATATTCATACGCGGCGTAATTGCTGATGTAACTGTCGAGTGTTTCGAGCAAGCGATGTGCTTCAGGCTTGCAGCTTGGCGCCAGGCCCGAGCTTGCTCATCAGGTCGTGTTCCATCGCCCTCACGCCCTCTCCCGCGTGCAACTGCTTCAATGCCACCAGCGTGCGCTGCAATGCAGTACCGGTCACGTCGCGTTCAATACCCAGGGCCGGCCCTGGTTGCCATAACCCACCCCGACGCGTATATCATAGGTCACGGACGACCGCTACAACACCACCCACGCGATTAAAGAGCCTATAAAAACATGAAAAAGATAGTCGCCGCCCTGCTATTACTGCCCCTCATACCCTTGCTGCTGCTGGTATTGGCGGTCGGGATCGCCATGCAACAGGGCATGATGTCCAAAGCAGACCTGGAATTTTTGGTGGACCTGGGTAAGCGCGATGGCCTGGACGCTGTTGTTGCCACCATCAGGGCGGAGCTCTACGGGGTAGACCCCGCCGCTGTGGCCGATCCGTCCTACGGGCGCGAGCAAATTGCTGGGCGGGGTCATGCCCCCTGGGTACTGCGCGGCAATCTCGATGGTCGACCGCGCATGCTGGAGTTTGCCCTGGCACCGGGTCTCTGGGCGGCCTACGACACACAGCAACAATCGCTGTACCAGGTCTGGGAGGGCGACGTGTTATTCGAAGGAGCGGCTTACGACTACCGGCACGGCCCGCAACCAGTCAGCCAGGGCGCGTGGTACCTGCGCAATTCGCAGGGCACGCAATGGTTTATCGAAGCAGACGGTGTGGAACT
Source organism: Haliea sp. (assembly GCA_031431315.1). Classification (GTDB taxonomy): domain Bacteria; phylum Pseudomonadota; class Gammaproteobacteria; order Pseudomonadales; family Halieaceae; genus Marimicrobium. The sequence continues at coordinate 10,748 of JANPDE010000224.1, read as the reverse complement.
TCCAGCAGCGGTGCACTACCTCGGCCACGAATACGGCGCGGACAGGAAAACAGCCGCCATGCGGTTTGCGCTAACGGCGGGCGACCACCGACTGGAACTCACGGAGCAGCCGGACGTCATCGAACAGGACGGTGCGCGCTTCTTCGTGCGACAGTTCAAGCGTGCGGATACAGTGACGGCGATAAAGGCCGGATTTCGCAGCGGTGATGGTGAGCGTCACCTGGCCGAGGGAGCCCTGCAGGTGCCCCTGAAGAACAGCACTGAAATCGCCCCTCACAAGAAGAGTAACCCCTCGCGGGCAGCCTTAGACAGCGACCATGCAGAGGGCGAGTCGGTGATCGCCAACAGTGACTGCCTTGGGTGTCACGCCCAGGACCACAAGGTCACCGGTCCCGCCTGGGCCCAGATCGCCGGGAAATTCAGGGGTGAGCAACAGGAGGAAGTCGTCGCCGCGCTGACGCACAGTGTGCTTGCGGGCAGCGTCGGCACCTGGGGGCCGGTGCCGATGCCGGCCCATCCGCAACTCTCCAATGAGCAGGCCGCAGCGGCGGTAGCCTATATCCTGAACGTCGATGAGCAGGAGGCCAACCTCAATACGCCGCGCGACAACAACGGTCGCCCCTACGTTGCGACACTTGACTACGATGTCCTGTCGCGACTCACGTCGCTGCACCCATCCTTTCGCCTGGAAAATCTCGCGCCACCCGACTTTGAGCCGAAGGTGGGTGGCATGGCGTTTCGCGCGGACGGGAAACTGGTGATTGCCAGCTGGGACCAGGACGGCGCGGTCTTCCTGGTTGATCCCAAGGCCCCCCCGGAGCGGCGGGTCCGGCGTATTGCCGAGGGCCTGCATGAACCCCTGGGCCTGACCATGGTGGACGACCGCCTCTTCATCCTGCAGAAACAGGAATTGACCGAACTCATCGACACCGATGGCGACGAGGTGATCGACCGCTACCGCGCGGTCTCCTACGACTGGCCCAGCAGCAGCAACTTCCACTCCTTCGCCTTCGGCCTCCTGCACCGGGACGACGATTTTTACTTCCTGTTATCGATTTGCGTCCTGCCCGGAGGCGCCAGTTGCCCGGCGCAACTACCGACACAAGGCAAGCTGCTGCGCGCAGACAGCAGCGGCAAGGTAGACATCTACGCCTCGGGGTTTCGCACCCCCAACGGCATTGCCACCGGGCCCGATGGCGCTATCTACGTCACGGACAACCAGGGTGACTGGCTGCCCTCCAGCAAGCTCATCCGTATAGAAGAAGGCGGATTCTATGGCTCGCGGGCGGTACCGGATAAAGGCGTGATGACCCGCAAGGAAATCCCGCCCGTCGTGTGGTTGCCGCAGGATGAGGTGGGCAACTCTCCCTCGCAACCGCTGTTGCTGAACGAGGAGCCTTATGCGGGACAGCTGATTCACGGTGACGTCTACAACGGCGGTGTCAAACGCGTGTATCTGGAGAATGTGGAAGGACAACAGCAGGGCGCTGCCTTTCACTTCAGCGGCGGCTTCCAGGGGGCGGTCAATCGCCTGGAGCGCGGCCCCGACGGCGCCATCTTTGTTGGCGAACTGGGCAATCCTCCCAACTGGGGCGAGTACGGCAAACCGTGGTTCGGCCTTGAGCGCATGACGTGGGTCGGCAACGAAGCGTTCGAGATGCTGGCCGTGAAGGCACAGAACGACGGCTTCATCATCGAACTGACCCAGCCGCTGGCGACGGGGCTGGAACTCTCCCCCGCCGACGTGCTGGTGAAGCAGTGGTTCTACTATCCGAACGAGCAATACGGCGGCCCCAAATACGATGAATCCGTGCTGGCTGTCTCCAGTGTGGAGATCGCCGCGGACCGCCGCAGCATGCGCCTGCGCATTCCAGGTCTGAAGGCGGGCTACGTGGTTTACCTGCGCCTCGCTGACCGCCTGCGTTCCGCGACCGACAAGCCGTTGTGGACGGCGGAAGCCTGGTACACGCTGAATGCCATTCCCGACGGTGCATCATCGGTACCGCTGGCGCAGCCTTCTGGCGACGATTGGCGCGACCTGTTCGACGGCCATACCCTCGCCGGCTGGCGCAACTACGGCGGGGATGCCGACGACGTGCGCAAATGGACGGTGCAGGACGGCGCACTGACGCTGGTGCAGGAGGGTCCCTTCCCGATGTGGGATCTTATCAAGAGCATCGTCTTTGGCGGTCCCAGTGGCGACCTGGTCTACTACCGGGAGAAATTCCGCGATTTCGAACTCAGCCTGCAGTGGAAGATTGCCCCCGGCGGTAACAGCGGTGTTTTCTACCTGGTAAAGGATGAAACAGAAAATGTCGCCTGGCGCACCGGGATAGAAATGCAGGTACTGGACAACGAAGGCCACGCCGATGGCCAGATCAAAACGCACAGGGCCGGCGATCTTTACGACCTGATTGCCGCCAATCCCGAAACCGTACGCCCACCCGGTGAGTGGAACGATGTGCTGATCCGTATCAAGGATAACCACATCGAGCACTGGCTGAACGGTGTGAAGGTGGTGAGCATCGAGCGCGGCAGCAGTGAGTGGGACGCACTGGTAGCGGCCAGCAAGTTTGCGGATATGCCCGGCTATGGCAAGTCTGAAGCAGGCTACATCGCGCTGCAAGACCACGGCGACCCGGTACCGCAATATCCGCGTGCGCAAACTGTAAGTCCCCACGTGCGCGCGGTGCGTACCGACGCTTTCACTTACGGCGGCCCTGGCCTAGACTGGCAGAAATAACTGTCGATTAGAGCGAACACCGCCATGCAAGCCCTGCTGACCACCAACAACCCCTTCAGGCTGGTCGCCACCAAGCTGTTGTCTTACTTTTCACCGCGGGCCTTTGTGGGCTGGCAGTCGCCCATGCAATTGCGGAAGATAGCCGACCCCACACTACCAGCGCCGGACTGGCTGGTGGCCAAAACCCGCTTGTGCGGCCTGTGCGGCAGTGACTATAAGCAGGTCTTCATGAATGGCACCATCGACAATCCCATGACATCGATGATCTCCTGGCCGCAGGTGCTGGGACACGAGGTGGTCGGTGAGGTGACCCACACTGGCGACAAGGTCAGCACACGCCGCGTCGGCGAACGCGTGCTGCTCAACCCCTGGCTGTCCTGCGTTACCCGGGGGTTACCGCTCTGCGAATTCTGCCAGCAGGGTAAACTGGCCCAATGCCTCAATTTTGGCGCCGGCCACCTGGAGCGCGGCATTCATCACGGCAACAGCGCGTCGGCCACCGGGGGATTTGCCGAACAGGTGCCGGGCCACGAATCCCAGTGGTTTCCCATACCCGATGACATCAGTGATGAGGAAGCGGTGCTGGGGGATCCGTTCTCTGTGTCGCTTCACGCCATACTGAAGGCCCCGCCTCGGGAAAATGGCGCGGTGCTGGTGTATGGCTGCGGCACACTGGGTTTGCTGGCCATCGCCATCCTGCGGAACATTCACCCCTGCGTGAGGATTCTGGCGGTAGCGCGCTACGATCACCAGGCGAACCTCGCAAAACAACTAGGCGCGCACCTCGTGTTGCCACACCGTCCGACCAAACAGTTGATACACAGTATCGCCAATGAAACCGGCGCGACCCTCAACGAACCCTGGGCAGGACTACCCATGCTCAACGGTGGCGTCGATGTGGTCTACGATACGGTCTCCTCCGCCGAGACTATGGAAGTGGATTTGCGCGTGACACGCTCTTTCGGCTCCATGGTGATAATCGGCGTGGAGCCGGCAAAGACCTTCGAGTGGACGCCGCTGTATTTCAAGGAAATTAGTATTATCGGTTCCAACGGCTTTGGCATCGAGGAGTTCGAAGGGCAGCGCAAACACGCGATGGAATGGTATTTCGACTTCATTCAGCGGCGCGGCCTGGACGTCACTCCGATCATCACTCACCACTATGCGATGCGTGACTACCGCGATGCATTCATGACCTGCTATGACCAGGGTAAAAGTGGCGCGGTGAAAGTATTATTCAACAGCTTCAACTGAACACACATGAGCACAAATAAGGGAATACATGACCAGTTCGGGGGGCTCAATCGTCAGGAGTACGTATTTGAGAGTTAGTCTGGCCATAATACTCGGCGCTGCACTTTTTTTCTCAGCGTCAAGGACGTCAGCTGGAGCGATGTCAAAGGCGAGTTTGAAAGTCTTCTATACCCATGGATTCTCGCGGCCATACTGTTGTACTGGACCGAGCTTGTGCTGCGCATCCTGCGGTAGCAAGTCCTGCTGTCGCAACTTAAACCACCTATCGCCAGTTACCACACTGCTATCGCATTTGTCTCGGGTTATGCCGCGAACAACGTGTTGCCAGCGAAACTGGGCGAAGCCTTTCGGGTGGATCTGCTGGGCAGATTGGCGAATGTTTCCAGGCTGGCTGCGTTTGGATCCATCATCGCGGAACGACTTTTTGACATCGTGGTGATTCTGGGTATGACAGCGTGGGGAGTGTTGTTTGTCACCACAACGCACCTCGACACCCTGGAGGAAGTCAACGAGGGGTTAGCCGCACTTGTAGTTCCTGTCACAGTACTGGTGATACTGTTGTACTTCGTGGTGTCCAGGAAAAACAACCTGTTGAATGCCAGCCTCAAGAGCTTCAGTGTCAAAGTACAAAATCTGATTCATGGGCTGCAAGTCTTTGAAAACGCCTCCAGCTACGTAAAAATAATTGGCAGCACCCTGGTAATCTGGGCGCTCAATTGCCTGGCCATTTGGTCGATTCTGATGGCTCTGCAAGTTCAGCTCAACATTAATCAGACAGTAATGCTGGTTGGCGTAACCGGTATTGCGACGGCAATACCAGCGGCGCCTGCCGGCATTGGCACTCTTCAGTATGCTTTTCATATCGCCGCCATATTATTCGGATTCTCGGCATCAGCAGCCCTGGCGGCTTCCGTGATTGTGCAAATCGTGTTGCTCGGAAGTGTGACGGCGGTAGGAGCAATCGCTTACAGTTTTGCTGTTTCCAATCATTTGTTGCAAGACGATGGGGCAGGAAAATGAGCGGCGGACTGGTGCGAGAAACGCGTTTCACCAGCTTCGACGGCACACTCAGCCTGACTACGAGGCACCAGCGCCCGGATCGTTTCAGTCATCTGGAATCACCCGGTACTGTCACTCATCGCATTCCTCGCGGCGGCGGATATGCTTATTCAGCCGCGAGTTTCGGGGAGAACTCCCTTGTTCAGGAAATGACTCGCTTTAACCGCCTTCTGGAATTCGATGCCGGACATCTCACGCTCAAGTTGGAAGCGGGCGTGCGCCTGCTTGATTTGATGGAGTGGGCATTGCCGCGACAGCTCCACTTGCCGGTATTGCCCGGATACCCCCTCATTACAATAGGGGGCTGCGTCGCTGCAGACGTGCATGGCAAAAATCCCTACAAGGACGGAACATTTTCGGATTGGGTGAAGCGACTTACCGTATTTCACCCGCAAAAAGGTTATCAGTCATGCTCGGCCCAAGAGAACCCTGAGCTATTCGCCATGACATGCGGAGGATATGGCTTGACCGGCGTCATTACGGATGTGACTGTGCAGCTGGCTAAACTGCCGGCGCCATGGATTGCACTCTCGCAAAAGCGGGTAGGCAGTCTCGAGGAAGCAGAGCGCGAACTGTCCTCCTGCGATACAGATATTGCCTACAGTTGGCACGATGCCAGTGCGGGATCGAACTTTGGCAGGGGGATAGTGTACAGCGGGCAATGGACGGAAAACGCAGCACTACCGCAGCGGATGCGATTTCGCCCCATGACCGCAAATACGCGGGCAAGACTTCCTGTTTCCGCATGGAATGCCTTAACGGCTCGTTGGGCGAATTCAGCATTATTGCTGCACAGTCGCTATAAAAAGGATATTTCTGTGAGGAGTGTCATAGATGCATCTTTCCTATTTGCTTCCAATGTGTATTTCCATAAGCTTTTTGGTAGGCGGGGATTAAGAGAATCGCAGTTTCTGGTGAGCGAAGACAATATTGGCGGCTGTTTGGAAGCCTTGAATAAGCTTGTCTGTAAGACAGGCGCTCCCACGATGATGCTATCCCTGAAGCGATTCCACGGTGTGCAAAAGTCACTGAGTATGTCGGGCACCGGTCTTCTTGTTGCGATAGATTGCTACCGCAATGCGGGGACGGATGTATTTATGCGCCAACTGGATCAGCTCATGGTGGAAATGGACGGACAACCGAATCTGTCAAAAGATTCAAGGATTCCACGAGAGGTTGCGGAGATGAGCATCACCAGTTTCGCAGAGTTCAAACGAGGACTCTTTAACTATGACGAAGCAAGAATAATGCGCTCGGAACTGTCCCAGAGGCTTGGCCTGCTGTGACTTATATTATAGTCGGCGGATCTTCCGGTCTCGGGCGGGCCCTGGCTGAAAGGTTTGCAGCGGCAGGCTGCGAATTGGTGCTGGTGTCGCGAGACATAAGGGATACCGCTCCTTTGGCAAGCCATCTCGCCCTCAAATATTCTGTCAAGGTTAGCCCGCTCGCCATGGATCTGGATCGCAGCCCGCTTCCTTTCGATGCTATCGATCCTATACTTCGCTCACATCTCCCCCTGAAAGGTCTGTTGATGCCGGTTGGAATCAATGACGAGAATGACGTCGTCGGCCTGAGCGATGAAAGACTCGAGTATTTAACGCGTATAAACTACCTCTCGCTGTGTGAACTGCTGAACCATTATCTTCCGCTGCTGGAACAAAACGCCGGTGTAATTATCGGCTTCGGCAGCATTGCTACGGCAAGGGGCAGGCGCAGAAACGCCGCGTATGCCGCGGCCAAGAGCGCTCTGGGATCGTATTTCGAAAGCCTGATCCATTATGCGGCAAACCGTGATCTTTCCTGCCAGTTTTATGTTCTGGGGTATCTGGACACGAACCTGGCTTTTGCCCAGACCTTGCTGTTTCCACTGGCTTCTCCGGATCGGGTGGCCGACATAGTCTATAAAAGACGGTTTAAAACCGGCAGGCGATTTCTGCCACGCCCCTGGTATTTCCTATATCGTATCGTGCAGCTTCTGCCCTGGGCGATATTCAAGCGACTTTCGTTCTGACTCTATGACTGACAATAAACCCGATATCAGCCTATTTTTCCCAGTCTACAAAGATGAGCGAACGGTTCGTATCGTTGCGCACCGGGCACTTGAACTATTGGAGGAAGTGGCAGCCAATTATGAAATTATCATCGTGAATGATGGCTCGCCTGATGCTTCCGGTGCCATCGCGGATGAGCTGGCTGCGACCCACGAGAAAATTAACGCGGTACATCATCCGGTAACCAGGGGCTATGGCGCCGCAGTGAAAACCGGTATTGCCGCCTCCAAATACGACATCATTTGTATGATAGATGGCGATAACGAATACGATGTCTACGATTTGAAGAAGATGCTGGCGGTAAAGGATTATTACATGCTGGTCATCGCCTTCCGGTACAAGAAGCTGTATTCAACGAAGCGGATATTCATCTCCTTCGTCTACAACACGGTCCTGCGGCTGGTATTTAAAAGCCCATTCCGGGATATTTCCACAGGGATCAGGCTGATTCATCGCAAGGTAGTCGAGGACCTGGAATTGACTTCGAACAGTCCGTTCATTGGGGCTGAGCTGACACTCAAGTCGATGTTGCACGGTTTTCCCGTGGGCGAGGTTGGGATTCAGACGTTTCCGCGCGATTTCGGGCAGGGTTCCGCAACTTCCTTCAAAAATATAATGGGAACGATCAAGGACATATGGCGAATTCGTAAGGAGATATTTTCCGACGCTTATGATTTGCCTGAAGGTCGGACCCGAGGCTAGTGCTGGAAGACAGTTCGGGCGTTTTCTGGGTGGACAGTTTGTCATAGTCGGCCGCAAACCGGTGGACGCTGGCTAGCTCGATTGCGCCAATCAATTAATGGTCCATGGCGTCCAGCGTCACCCGCTTCATTTGCCGGCGCATGAATTCAGGCGCCAGCGCGCGCACGATGTAACCGGCGCGAATGCCTTTTGGATAAGTGACTTCGTGCTTGCCCTTGCGCAATGCCTTAAAAATCCCATCGACCAACTTTTCCGGGTCCGCCAGGTGATTTTTTGATACCGGCGGCATGCGACTCAGCGCTTCCTCATCAAAGAATGGCGTGTTTATCGCTCCAGGACACACGGTGAGCACGTGTACATGGTCGTCCTCCACTTCCAGGGAGAGCGCCTCGGCCATGCCCACGGTGGCAAATTTCGAGGCGGCATAGGCGGACTCATCGGGCGTACCCAACTTGCCGGCCACCGACGCAATAAAGACCAGCCAACCGCTCTTACGCTCCACCATTTGCGGCAACAATAACTTGGTGAAATACACCGAGCCAAAGTAGTTGGTTTGCATCATCAGTTGCTGATCCTCGATATCCCAATCCAGGAAGCGTCGGTGATGGCCGTAGCCGGCGTTGTTAAACAGGATATCAATATGGCTGAATGATTCGAGGATGCGCACACAAGCATATTTCACCTGCGTGTAATTGCTGACATCACAGGGCACGATTAACGCGCGGACGCCCAGAGACTCTATTTCCGCCGCAAGGATTTGTAAGGGCTCTTCCCGACGGGCCACCAACGCCACGTCGGCACCACCGGCTGCAAGCCGTAGCGCGATGCAGCGACCAATGCCACTGGAAGCACCAGTGACAACGGCCCGCAGTCCATTGTAATTGCTCAACTTGGACAATTGTCTTCCTCCATTAAACGCAACGGCTCGATCTGATTGCGTCCGTTATTTGCAATGCAGACCTGAAGCATAGCCCAGAGTTGGCACTCTGGGCGATGGATTGTGCGAGCGGGATGGTATTGACAGACTAACTTCTTCAGACACGAAAAACCCGGCATTCAGGATCAGGCCACGGCCAAGGACCATTCTTTGAGCGCAGTTATCCTGAGAATCCTGTAGGGGTTAGCGGATACCAAGTGTCTTCCCAAGTTGAATATATTATGGTCAGCCGCATGGGTACCCAGAAACCTCTGAGCCTGCCGGACCGATTTGAATTTCCGCATTCCTCGCTCCCGCGCCCTGGTAGGCTCATGGGATAGCTCCACTCTGTTGTTGGCATACTGGTGATTTACGTGAATGGCTTCCAGGATCACCTCCCGGCGGGCAACGCCATAGCTACGCAATTTGTCGGTCACAATTCTCCTGGGATGGCGCTTGTAAGTGTTCATTGGCCGATTGTCGAATATCACCACTTGCCAGTACCTACTTGCTCCCCCAGAGTTGCTGCACCCGCGCATCCCTGCCGCAACTCTTGCGGTAGTAGGAGTAGCGGAGCGGATTTTTCTTGTAGTAGTCCTGATGGTATTCCTCGGCCGGATAAAAGGTTGTGGCGGCGATGATCTCGGTATGGATTTCCTTAATTTTTCCGCTCGAAAGCAAGGCATCACGGCTGCTTTCGGCAAGCTTGCGTTCGGTCTCGTTCTGCCAGTAGATGCCGCTGCGATACTGGTTACCGATATCGCAGAACTGTTTGTCCTTGACCGTCGGGTCAATATGCTTCCAGAAATAATCCACCAGTTGCGCATAGCTCACCCTGGCTGGATCGTAAGTGACACGCACCGCTTCCGTGTGTCCTGTGCCGCCGGCACTGACCTGCTCGTAGGTCGGCTTCAGTTTGGTGCCGGCGGTGTAACCGGATTCAGCGCCGATGACACCGGGCAGCTTCTCGAAATCGGCTTCGATGCACCAGAAGCAACCGCCGGCAAACAGTGCGGTCGCCGTGTTTCCCGTCTTGACCGCCGTTGTTTCGGCGGACAGGGTGCTGGTGTAAACGACAAGGCCCAGCGAGCACAAAACGGCCATGCAAAGCCGTCGGATCATGTCCGCAACTCCGGCAGCTGGTCGGTGCGCGCAACGAACGACAGCGCAAGGCCGTTGTTGCAGTAGCGTTTGCCGGTTGGCTTCGGGCCGTCTTTGAAGACGTGTCCTTGATGGCCGCCACAGCGTGCGCAGTGGTACTCGGTGCGCGGATATATCATCTTGAAATCGGTCCTGGTGCCTACCGCAGCGGGCAGAGGCTCCCAGAAACTGGGCCAGCCGGTGCCGCTTTCGTATTTCATCTTGCTGTCGAACAGTGGCAGGAAGCACGCAGCGCAGACGAAGGTGCCATCGCGTTTTTCGTTGTTAAGCGGGCTTGATCCGGCGCGCTCGGTATCTCCCTCGAACAGCACGCGATAGGCGGGCTGCGGAAGCAGGGCAGCCCATTCAGATTTTGATTTGACAAGTTGCACGGTTTTTTCATCCTTTGCGATGGCCATTCGGGTGACCGGAATGGGGAGCAGAAAGGCGGATAAGCCACCGAGCCACTTGAGGGTTTGACGACGATTCATGAGCTTCTCCATAAAGGCTGATGACAATATTGCGAAAAGTTAAATACCGCCCGGCATTGATACCGTTTGCAGCAACTCGCCTGCTTTTACGTCCTGAACCAGCGTCGCAGTGACCTGTTCGGCAGCGAATCGGCGTGAGAGTTCCCCAAGCCAGCGATCTGGTGGCGGACAACTGCTGCGCCCTTCGCAGGTATAAAGCTCGATCAGCGCCACACTGTGTACGGGACTTTGCGCACTACATATGGCCGCTTGCAAGTATAAGAAAAACAAACGGCATATAGTGGAAAAATTTCTTTCCAAAATCCCGCTGCTTTGCCGGAATTGATCGCTGGATGACCGCGGATTCTGCTACCGCGCACCCTTCCCCGCGAAAAGGTGCAACGCGCCGGGCG
>JANPDE010000223.1:0-11565 GCA_031431315.1 Haliea sp. | reverse complement strand
GGGTTATCGCCCCAGGACACATCGGCCGGCAGCATCAATGTCGCCACCCTACTAAATCCTGCTTGGCGCACAGCCTCTGCTGCATCGCGGGCGATCTCTGCTGGCGCTTTGGAAGTATGCACCCAGTGCGAGACCGGGCAGGCGATGCCCTCGATATCCGCCGTCAGCGGCGCATCATATTGCACATGGTAGGTGGCGTGATCGCCGACGATATTGACGATAGGCACATGACCCTTCTTGGCATTGTGGATATTGGCCAGCGCATTGCCCAGGCCGGGACCCAAGTGCAACAGGGTCGATGCGGGTTTGCGTGCCATGCGGGCATAGCCATCCGCAGCGCCGCTGAGCACACCCTCGAACAGGCACAGCACACAGCGCATGCCCTCCACCTCATCCAATGCCGCGACAAAATGCATTTCGCTGGTGCCAGGATTGGTGAAACACACTTCTATGCCATTGTTGATCAGGGTGGTCAGTAAGCTTTCTGCGCCATTCATGCTTTACTCCGGAGATTTTCTGGTAAGTGTCAGGCGGTGGCGATTTTTTCCGCGGCAAAAATCTTGTTGGGGTTAAGAATGTTATTCGGATCCAGCATCTTCTTCATGTTCATCATCAATTGCAACTCTTCCACACTGCGACTGCGGTGCAATTGTTCGCGCTTGGCCAGACCGATGCCATGTTCTGCTGACACCGACCCACGATAGCGCTCCACGGTGTCGTACAGCAATTGTTGCAGGGCATCGTAATCAAACGCCTGCGGATTTTTCGAACCGAGGATCACATGCAGGTTACTGTCTCCGAGATGGCCGAAGATCACGCAGATCGGTTGCGGCACTGTAGTCATCGCCGCGTGGATATCACTGACGAAATCTTCCATCACATCCAGCGTCACACAGATATCGAAAGGAATAATCGGCCCGAGCTTGAACAACTCCAGCACGTCGTCGCGGATTTCCCAGATCGCGTTGCGCTCGGCCTGGGAGTGAGTCAGTACCGCATCGGCCAGCAAGCCCTCCTCCATTGCCTCGCCCAGTACCAATTCGAAATTTTCCGCATCCGCCGCAGGGCTGGAACCCAGGGTTTCAACCAGCACGTAATAGGCGCTACCGTGGGGCAGCGGCGGCCTATGCAGGCTGCCGTCACGGGTAATGTATTCGTAGAAGTCCGGCCACATCACTTCAAAGGCCGACAGCGTGCCCGCCGTGCGCGCATCCAGCCAATGCAATAGTTTTATCACGTCGGCAAGAGTATCGACCGCCAGCAGCGCGGTATTCTGGCTAGTGGGAGAAGGCCGCAAACGCAACACCACCCTGGTGATCACCCCGAGGGTGCCCTCGGCGCCGATAAACCACTGCTTGAGATCGTAACCGGTATTATTCTTGAGCATCTTGTTGAGGTTGGTCACCACGGTACCGTCAGCCAGCACCACCTCCAGTCCCAGCACCATATCGCGCACCATACCGTAGCGAATCACCATATTGCCGCCGGCGTTGGTCGCCACATTGCCGCCGATGGTGGCCGAGCCGCGCGCCCCGTAGTCCAGTGGCAGGAGCAAGTCCGCATCCTTCGCAGCTTCAGCGGCAACTTGCAGGATACAGCCGGCCTGCACCGTCATCGTGCGATTGTGGGTGTCAATTTCCTCAATGGCGTTCATGCGCTCCAGCGAGATACCGATTTCACTGGCGGTCTGGAAATGCCCGTTGGCCAACCCCGTCCGACCGCCCAGGGGCACCAGTGCCTGCCCTGCCGCCGAACAGATCCTGAGAATGGCGGACACCTGTTCGGTACTTTGCGGGCGCAGCACGACGTCGGGCAGGAAATCGTCAGGCTGGATACGCACGCCGTCGTCGCCCAACAGCTGACGCAGTTGTTGTAGGGCTCCGGCGCTGGGTTCAGACATTATGGTCACCTTCTAATCCAGACTATGTGATAACTCTGCTACCGGCAAAAAAGGGGCTGAATTTTCGGATGATATCATGCGCTTGAGCCGCTTCAATTCAGACCCACAGTGGCAGCTGCTTGTAGCTAAAGGGCGTCTTTCAAAAGCTGTCTGACCTGGCAGTGTCACTAAACTGGTTCCACTATGTTTAGGTTTCCGCATGGCTTATTACAGCGCGTGCCAAGAATATCGTCAGGATCGAGTGCAGGATAACCACCGGCCAGAGAAGCATGCCGCTAGCTCCACCCGCAAAGCCAAGGTATGCGAGATACAAAGCGACGGCCACGCTATAGGTCAACATACCGATCAGCGGCGTCCCCGGCCAGCACGCGACCGCCAATGCGATCAGGGCGATACCGAGCACACGCGCCACAGGCACAGCGATGCCGGTCAATTCCGCGCCGAGCAGCAGCTGCGCTACAAGCGAAGGGACTACGAGAAATGCCAGGCCCGTGGCCAGTTCACCAATGGCGACGAGAGGGAGGAGCCTTTTCATAGGACTATGGGTACCTTCAGTCGATTGATTTTCACTGTGCGAATGCGGTCACGCGCTGGACCAACCAGAACGCGGCGACACCGCCGATGGCGTAGGGCGGCACTCGCCAGGCCCAGGGTGGCGGTGACAGTGTGAAACTGCGCGCAAGTTTGCGAAACAGGGAGATGGCCGCGAGCACAGCGGCGATGAACAGCAGCTGGCCCACCTCGACGCCGAGATTAAAGAATAATAGCGCCACCGGTATCGCATTCTGTGGCAGCCCCACTGCGCTCAAAGCACCAGCAAAGCCGAAGCCGTGCAACAGCCCGAACACGAAGGCTACCAGCCACGGCCAACGCTCCGTCAAGCCCGGTCGGCCCTGGCGTGAATGCACAATTTCGCAGGCGACGAACACGATGCTCAAGGCGATGATGGCCTCGATGGGCGCCTGCGCTGCGTGGACAAAGCCGAGCGTGGCCGCTGCCAGCGTGAGGCTGTGCGCTAGCGTAAACGCGGTGACGGTCGCCACGAGTCGGCCCGTGCCCTTCACCAGAAGCAGCAGCGCGAGGATGAACAGCAGGTGATCAATGCCACCCAGAATATGTTCGATGCCGAGCCGCAGATAGGTTCCGGCCACTTGCAACTGTGACGGCGCAGCGGCAATCTCGACCCATGGTTGCGAGGCCCGGGCAATGGTGGTCCATTTTCGCCCATCCAGCATGTCGACGCGAATCAATACATCGGTAATCGTCAATTGCAGTCCCGGAAATTCGATGCGCGCACCAGCCAACCCATCTGTACCGGCGGCAATAGAGCGCCGTTCGAGGATTGAATCCGCCAGTTCCTGTTCGATGGGCTCTTGCAGGTTCTTCACGGTGGCGGGCAGCCGCAGCGCGACCGGCAACCGCTTACCCGCCAAGACTGGGGTGCGCCAGAGTACGCTGAACTGTCCGGGCGCGGTTTCCCTAAGTTCGAGATACGCGGGACGGGCCTCGTGTGCGTGCGCCGGAGAGAGCACGAACAGGAGCGCCAGCACTATGCCGACAAGCAATATCTGCAACGCTGGCGAACGCATTATTGCGCTGCGCTGCGCAATGGGCGTGACACATCGGCAGTAGCGTTTGCAGCCGGCGCCGTAGCCGCATTGGAGTCCTTTGGCGGACTTGGCAGCAACACCTTATATTTGGCCCGCATCTCCTGATACGCCTTGTCCCATGCCAGCACTTTCTGCTCGGCGAGCCAGACCGTTTTCACATCCGCCTCGATTTCCTCGAAGTCGGGCACGCGACCAGGAATCGCGGTGTCCACGAATACCAGGTGCCAGCCAAAGCCGGATTCAACTGGCCCCTGCCACGAACCGGTGGGGAGCTTGTCCACGGCCAAGGCGAATTGCGGCCCGAATTCCTTGCCGAGGTAATCCGTCGCTCGCTCGCGGTAATACTCCTGAAACATGAACGGGTCGGCGGACGATTCAGGAAGCTTCACCGCCTGCGGCTGGCCAGTCAGTTGGGTGAGCAGTGTCGCGGCGTCTTCCCGGGCGTTTTCACCGCGTTGATCCGGTGAAAAATAGAGATGCCGGAAACTGACCCGTTGGGGCAGGGCAAATTTGTCAGTATTTTGCTCATACCACGCCTGCAATTGCGCAGTGGTCGGTTCCTGCGCGGCGGCCACATCCTCAGCGAGGAATTGCATCTTCTGGGCCATGCGACGCTTGACGATCTCGTCGTTCTTGTCCAAACCCAGCGCCAGTGCCTCGCGGTAGAGGATTTCCGCTTGCACCTTCTGTTCCACCAGCAGGCCGAACTCCTCCGTGGTGGGATCGCGCCGCCATTGGGACTGGAACAGCACGGCTAGCTGCTCGAGTTCATCCACCGACAACGGGATCTCCAGCGCCGATGGCGTCGATTCACTGGTCGGTTGCAGATAGCTGTAGGCGGCGAACAGCGCCACGCCGATAAGCAGGAAATGCAGGAGGGGTTCGCGCAGCAATTGTTTCATACCGATATTCCACTACACCGTGCGGCTCGGGCCAAGGGATGCCACCGCGCGCGCGGCGGTGGCCTTCATCAATCTAGGTCCAGTCGTTCTACAGCCTGCTCTTCAGCGTCTGCAGGCTCTGCTTCATCTTCTCTACCTGCGCCTCGGCGCCCGCCTCCAGCTTGTCGCCTGCCCCGCTCGCGATCTTCTTGAGCAAGCGAGCGCGCAGCGCATCGCGCAGCGCCTGGAACTTCACCTGTTGCTCGGCATTGAGCAGTGGCTTGACCTTCTCGTCGAAGGACACGCCTACACTCCGCAGCTCCTCGAGCTTCTTCGGGCCAGTGAGCGCGGTGTTAGCCTTGAGCGCCTCCAACTGATTGATCTCGTCGGTCAGGATCGGGAGGATCTGCGCCTTCTGCTGCTGGGTCAGTCCCAACTCGGTCGAGAACTGGTTGGCGATTTCTGTCAGCGGGTTCACCGCCGCTTGCGGCGCCGCAATAATCTCGTAGTTGGCATAGCCGAACTCGTTGCTCCTTGCCGCGTAGTAGGTGTCGCCCAGTTTGTGGAAAGTCCATGCGTAGGGGTCTTGCGAGACCATGGTGATGAGTTTGTCGCCATCAATCTTGTAGGAGCTTGTCCTCCCCTGGGAGCCGTCGCGTGCGACGTTGCCGAAGCCGCTGGGCATGTCAGCATTGGCGCCGACGCGGAACACGATCATCTGACCGTCCTCCGTGAAGTTCTGGCTGAACTGCTCGCCCGTCACATTGTTGCGCAACCAGAACGCCTTGCCGACGATCAGTGCCTTGAGCTGCGCGTTAGTGAGGGGAACGGCGCCTTGCTTCTTGAGGTCGGCGACCGTCATGCCGGCGGGCGCACTCTTCTGTGCCTCGGGCGTTGGCGTGAACCAGATTGGCGAACTCCAGGCGCGTTCCTGTCCTGTGAGCGGGACGACATCCGGTGGCGGAATCCCGGCCTTGACGGCCTGAATGAGCGTCCACCGCGGCGTGGGAATCTCCAGCACGCGGGCGTAGTAAAAGGCGTGCAGACTGGCGTCGAATTCCGGATCGGCCCACACGGTCTTGAGTTCCGTAGCCCCGACCGAGTTGTCGTAAGTGGCCGTCTCCAGGTTCACCGTACTCAGGATCGCGGGAACCCGGCCGGACCACTTGTCCGGCTTGCGGTCGCCCGCCCAGGCCACATCAAAAATCTTCTCGAAGCTCTGCCCGTTCTGCGTCCAGCCCTTGATGATTTGCACGCGATCAAGGTTGCCCGAGGTCGGATCCTTCACCGCCCAGACCATAAATGTCGGCGCCGTTCCCTTTCCTGCGGTGGGCATGGGCGCCAGGTCGGCACCCATGGGAACACCGCCGGCATAGGATTGTTTCACCCAGTCTTTTGCGGTAGCGAGGCTCTTGTCGTAACCCCAGCCACCGAACAAGCGCACCTTGATGTGCGGACCGCTGACACCAAATGTTTCCTTGCGGTACATCGCGTCAAACAGCGAAGCGCGGGTGTTCTCCTCGGCCCACACCCCGGTCAGCCCACCGGGGTTCTCCAGTCGCACGTCCATGGTGCCGCCGATCAGTGCGCCGGCAAAACGTCGCGCGACCGTCCCGTCTGCATCAGCGTGCAGGCCGAAGAAGTTGTCCTGGCGGTACGGGCTGGCGGAGTTGTGGGAATCGGAAGCCGCGCCAAAGCCAAACTTGTACGGGTTGTAGTCACGCTGGTCCTGCATCGTGAGGCCGTCTTTCAGTGCCTGGCGCGCGTAGCTGCCCGTGATGTGGTCGATGCGGCCGACGTCGGCCGGCAGGCCCAGGAGGGCCTCATACATCTCATAGCTGGCGAACTCGTCATTGGGCGACAGCAGGGGATGTGCCTCCGACTGTCCCTTGCCCTGCTTGATCTCGATCAGGCGTTCGTTGCGCATGCGCGACTCGGCCCAGGCGGCATCAATCGGCCGCCCGGTGGTGTTGTCGATGTCGGTCGGGTACATCCAGCCGTCGCTGACGTTGGCGTTGTGCGAGATCGCCAGCACCTCATTGCCACTCTTGCGCTGCCCGTCCATCCAGTTCCAGAGTTCGGTGGGGAGAGTGGAGTCGAGCGAGCTGAAGGGGTAGTCCGGCACTTTGGCGCAGTCCCGGAAGAAGACGTTGCGATGCAGGTTGCGGTTGCCAGGCATCGACGTCCACTCGTAGGAGCAGAATGCGGTGAATTTGCCGGGCTTGTTCTGCTCGTCGGCGATCTGGACGTTCTCCTTCCATACGGTGGAGGTGATCTTCGGGTCCATGAATGCTTTTACCGGCGGCTTGGAGGCCAGCGAGAGTAGATACGAGAAGACCCTGTTCTGCTCTTCCTTGTTGTTTGGGTCTTTCATGATCATCGGCTGCGCCTCGGGCAACTTGCTCACGTAGGACCCCGGCGTATTGGCCTCCCGGGTGATACCGACATACTCCGAGTGATCGGTCACGCCCATGAAGTCCAGCGGGGTATCGATCTTGATGTCGAAACCCATCGGATGTTTGATCGTCTCGCCCTGCGCATATTTGTAGGCATCGGCCGGGCCGGTCAGGCGGTTACCCATGACCCAGGCGTCGACTGACCAACTGGTGTGCAGGTGTGTTTCGCCAAAATAGGCGTCGCGCTCGGGATTCGGCGCGGTAAATGCCGGCCCAGCTGCCAGCATCAGCGCTCCAGCGATTGCAGATACCCATATCTCGCGTTTCATAACGTGCCTCCGATTCAATTGTTTTCTCCGGTCGCCTGGCTGCTGCCAGCGATCAGAAGCCGACTTGACGGTCAGCCTGGGCGGGCGAGTAACCAGAAAAATATATAAGCACAAATTTGAAATTATACCAATGGAGCACCGGGGACATAGACGGGCTCGGGTAGAAGCCGATCCAGCCGCAGGGCCGCGTATCGGTCTTTGCTTTTGCGCCACTGCCCAGGGCTCATTCCGGACCAGCGTTTGAATGCGTGAGTGAAAGCGCTGACGTCTGCATAGCTGAGGGTGAACGCGACCTGCTTGGTGTTCAGCGTGGCATCCGCCAACAGGTGTCTTGCCTGAGCAAAACGCATGGCTTCGACTTCGTGGCGAAATGTTGTCCCTGCAGATCGCAATTGTCGACCAAGGGTGCGACGGTTGATGCCCAGCAGCGCTGCTACCTCTTCCTGTTTGCACAAACCACCGCGCAGCAAGGCACGCAGCAGGAGCGGCATTTCATGGGTGTCAGCAGGCGTGTCGTGGTGCAGGTCTCGCGCCTCGCGCAGTATGTGGCGGTACAGCACGGGATCCGCGCCTGGCGGGACTTTCTCCAGCCAGCGCCGATTGAATAGCAGGCCGGAGTACACCGCGCTGAACCGTACCGGGCAGCGAAAGAACGTATCGAAGGGCGTCCGATCTTCAGGCCTGTCATGTGCCAGCAATACTTCTGTGGGAGTCCATTTGTCCCCGCACAAGCCGCGCAGGATGCTGCAGCCGATCGCGACTGCGCAATCGTATATCTGGTCTGCACCTGTCATGTCCTGTTTGATAATCGAATATTGCAGACGCGCCAGTGCCCCCTCGCGCTCCAGTGTGATGAAGCCCCCCCGGTCATTCAGGCCCCGGTAGCGGATAAGATTTGATAATGCGGTGTCGACAGTTGTCGCATTTTGTATCGTGAACCCCAGCACGCCAAGGGCGCTAGTACGAACTTGCTGGCCCACGAGCAGACCAAAATAGGGGCAGCCGCTGACCTCCGCGCAGTCTGAGAGCAGCCGGCCAATTTTGGCGAAAGGTACAATCATGTCGGGGTTACTCATGCTCTTGAGGGAGAGGCCGACACGCCGCAGCACTGGTCTCGGGTCGTGTCCGAGTTGCTGCAATACCATGGGTATGCCCATGAATGGTCCGATGCGAATACTGCCTGGCGGCGGCACGCATGCCTGACTGACTGTAGCGGCACCAGGGTTGTTCGGGTTGTTGTGCATAAGACAGATCAATACAGAGGCAGTGACGTCGATGAAAGTGTCCCAATTAAACAACAAATTCATCTAAACGAACAATGCCAAATTGCCGACTGTACCTTACTCTGCTCTGGCAGCCGCTTCCGTCAAAGTCTGAAGAGTAATGGCGAAGCGTGCGTCATCTGGCGCAAAGGCAGCTATAAACCGTAATTACCGGGCGATAACTTGGAGTTCATTTATGAAAGCATTTGCATCTTTAGTATTTCTCTTCGCGCTTCTTTGTGGCTGTGCAGCGCAGGCTCCGGCACCGGAAAAGCAGGTGCAGGCAAACCTCGCCAAACCCATCGACTGCTCCACCGCCGCGGCAGATATCAAAACCCTGACCAGCGAGAAAGCCCGTACCTCTCAGGAGATAGAAGACGGCGCCAGTTCAATTATTCCCATAGGCGCGGTCGCACACATGTTCGGGGGCAGTGAGAAGGAAGGCCTCGAAATAGGCACTGGCGAGTACAACAAGAAACTCGATGCAAAAATTTCTGATATCAAAATGCAGTGCAATATCCGGTAATCATCCGAACGCAGCCAGCATAGTAAGCATCAGGCGCTGCTGCTACTCGGAGTCCACCCGGGGCACCGATTTCAGCAGTGCCTGTGTATACGGATGCTGCGGTCGCGTGAGGATCTGCTCGGCGCTGCCCTCCTCCACCAATCTACCTGCCTGCATGACGCCCACCCGATGGGCCAGGCTGGGCACAATAGACAGGTCGTGGGTAATGAACAGGTAGGACACGCCGAACTCGCGCTGCAGTTCCTGCAACAGCTCCAGGACCTCGGCCCGGATCGACACATCCAGAGCGCTGGTGGGTTCGTCGCAGACAATCAACTCGGGTTCCACCGCCAGTGCGCGGGCGATCGCGATGCGCTGCAACTGGCCGCCGGATAATTCGTGTGAATGGCGCTGGCTGAATTCGCTCCCCAGCTGTACCCGCTGTAATAACTCTTCGGTGCGCTGCGCCCGCTGCGCCGCAGAGAGACCCATGCCGAGACTGTCCATACCCTGGCGATCCCATCATCGAGCCCAGCCTGATACCCCTTCAGGTGGAAGCCGACCCGTCAGGGGGCCCCCTCGGTTCCAGCATCTCAGGGCCGTGGTGGCCGGGATCCTGGGCTGGCAGACCAGCTTGTGGGGTGTCTGAAATGCCTAGTCCCGTTTACCGAGATCGATACCGACAATGGTCTGGACGGTCATGGCTTCCTCTTTCCCTGCCTTGCGGATACGGGCTCAAGGCCCTGGCAGCCGTTCGGGTTGTGAAGGAAGACGGACCGGGCGACCCCGCCACGTCACGGGGTCAAACCCCGAGGAGCGCACGGTCTCCCCGGCCCGGTGGCTTACCAGCTGACGATAATGGCCACGAAACCCAACATACAAGGAGCGCCGACCGGCGCGACTTGGTAGTAGTGCTCCAGCCAGCCCTCCATGTCTTCAGATGCATAATCATGGACCAGAAAAGTTGGCATGTCTTCATTGATCTCCTCTAGTGTCAGGCGGGAGTCATCGGAATACGGATCGACTTCGTTCACCCAGTCAACAAATGGCTATTTCAGTCTTACGACTACCAGATCGCGATTTAGCATAGTGAAAGTTAATCCTTCGGTAAGTTATTCAATACACAGACGATAGTACAAGAACGGGCTCTATAGGCAGGGGCACGTACATCATCTCGCAAATTGCCGCCCGGAATTTGCGGGGAGCCGGGCACTCTGGCGCGGCGGGTGAGAGTTGTTCCAGTGGACGTGAACCCAGCAGCGAAGAGCAGGCAAAACGAGGTGTCTGCCTGATGTTATAGATCAATTATTGACGTGCTACTCAACGCCGATTTTATGGCTGCTTAACCCGGTGTTGTACCACTGCCGCCACCAATGCCAGCAACAACAGAAGCGCTTGCCATGGTAAGACTGGCACTGCTTGCGGGGGGGCGGGTGGGTTAGCGGAGCAGGTGTCCGTCGGCGGTGGATAAGAGAGCGTCACCGAGGCCGTCGGATTCACCGAGATCCGCATGGTCAGGTTGGGCCTCACCAAAGATGGCGCGATTTTCCATTCGCCGTCAACGAATTCCCAGCCCGGCCAGGCATTGCCATTACCCGCACCGTCAACAGTAGCATCTGGCCACAGGATGCGGGCACCCGTGAGGGGCTGGTCTACCAACGTCTGCCGCACCACAGCATCCGATCCGATAAATTCGACAGTAGCCAGATTGCCGGGCGTAAAGTTCACCGGTGTGACGTCGTATTCGACATACGGTGCATTCTTGATACAAACCGCCTGCGCTGAGATAAGTATCTCCGCGCTGGCAGAAAATGCAAAGTCGGTGGCGGCCTGGGCAGCGTTGTTGGTCAACAACACGTCATTGGATGAAGTCGCTACCGCCGCGCTTATCTCGATTCTTGCACCATCGGCGGCAGGCGCCGTGTAGGAGAAAGCCAGCGACACGCTTTCACCCACACTGAGCGTTGTCGGCATACCGGTCAGGTCAACCACACCTGTGGCAGCATTGTAGGTGGCGGTCACTCCCGCAGGCAGGCTGGTAAATTGCACACCGGCCGGTGTATTGCCCGCAGTGCCGATACTGAATGTGTAGGTGACGCCCTGTGCATCCTCGGGGCCAGCGTTGGAGAACACCACCGAGCCACTGACGGTGGAGTCGGTATCTGCCGTTGTGGGGATTCCGTTGATCACCGTCGCCACATCGACCACGGGTAGCAAAAAGTCGGTGCCGGCGAGGGCCGCGTTGTTGGTCAACAGCACATCGTTGGAGGTAGTAGCGACTGTCGCAGCGATCTCGATTCTCGCGCCATCAACGGCAGGTGCGGTGTAGGAGAAGTCCACCGACACGCTTTCACCCACAGCCAGTGTTGTCGGCATCCCCGTCAGGTCGACCACACCCGTGGCCGCGTCGTAGGTGGCAGTCACTCCCACAGGCAGGCTGGTAATTTGCACATCTCCCGGGGTATTACCCGCAGCGCCGATACTGAATGAGTAGGTGATGCCCTGTGCATCCTCCGGGCCAGCGTTGGAGAACACCACTGCGCCGGTGACGGTTGCGCCTGGCAACGCGGACGTCGGTATACCGTTGATTACCGTTGCGACATCGACGATGGGCAATAAAAAGTCAGTGCCGGCCAGGGCGGAATTATTCTCGGCTACCGCGTCGTTGGACGTGGTGGCCAC
>JANPDE010000222.1:0-6369 GCA_031431315.1 Haliea sp. | reverse complement strand
CGAGGACCGCGTGCGCTATCGCTACGATTCAGCCGTGGTGGCCGATCGCTGTCTGGCCCTGTCCGGCAAAATGCTCAAGGCGGCCGGCAGTGGTGGCATACGCCTGGATAGCGAGTTGTTGTCCTTCCACCTGGATATTCTCGCCAGACAGGCGCATGTGGCCAACAACTCGATACCGTTTGCCAGCAATATGGGCGGTGTTGTCTTTGCAGAAGAGAATGCGGACTTTGCCCTTTAGAGCCCAGCGCCAGAACAGGAGATAGTATGAAAATGAATGGACGTTTGCCTGAGGCCAATTACGCACAGTGCGCCAATGGCTATCGCATTCACTATCTGGACGAAGGGCAGGGCGAGGTGGTGGTGTTTCTGCACGGCTCCGGACCGGGCGCCAGCGGTTACAGCAATTTTAAGCGCAGTTACCCGTCACTGGTCGATGCGGGCTATCGCTGCATTATTCCTGACCATATCGGCTACGGCTTTTCGGACAAACCCAACGACGTTGATCACCCGCTGTCCTTCTTTGTCGAGTGCATCAAGCAGACCCTGGATGTGGCTGGCGTCAAGAAATGTACTGTGATTGGCAATTCCCTGGGTGGCGCCATCGCGCTCGGACTGGCCCTGGATTACCCGCAACTGGTGGATAAACTCATTCTCATGGCCCCGGGTGGCCTCAGTGAACTTGCCGAGTACCAGCAGATGCCGGGCATGCAGAAGGTATTCAAGGTATTCGGTTCAGGGGAGCCTGTCACTCCGGCCGTGATGAAGGATCTGTTCGCTACCGGGTTGATGCACGATCCCAAGTACGCCACCGATGAACTGGTGGAAGAGCGAATGCAGATCATGCAGATTATGAACGGTCACGTCATGGCAACCATGCGTGTTCCAGTGCTGGTGGACCGGCTGCACGAATTGCAGTGCCCCGTGCTGGGCTTCTGGGGCATGGACGAAAAAATGATGCCGGAGAATGGCATCATGGCCATGGCGAAAAATATCAAGCACCTGCGATTGATCCTGGTGACAGAGTGCGGGCACTGGGTCATGGTGGAGCACGAGGGAATGTTCAATCGCGCCTGCCTGGATTTTCTGCAGCATGGGTAACAGTATTGCCTGGATTGCGGGCAGCACGAGGGTCGGGATCGCATGATGGAACAGCAGAGGATCAACCGACTGGGCGATGAGTTGTATGCAGCCCTGCGACGGCAGGCCACACTGGCCCCCCTCACGGAGCGGGAGCCGGGGATCACCATCGAGGATGCCTACCATATCTCCCGGCGCATGGTACATTTGCGCCTGGAGCAGGATGGCGAGCGCATCGTCGGTAAAAAAATCGGGGTTACCAGCAAGCCGGTGCAGGACATGCTGGGCGTGTTTCAGCCGGATTTCGGCTTTCTGACGGACAAGATGGAATACCCGGATGGCGCGGTTATCCCCATCGCAGGGAATATGATACAGCCGCGCGCCGAGGGTGAAATAGCGTTTCGACTGAAGAGTGACCTGGTGGGTCCGCGAGTGACTGAGCAGGATGTACTCGATGCCACGGCGACTATCATGCCCTGCTTTGAAATTGTGGATTCGAGAATCCACAATTGGCAGATCAAAATCCAGGATACTGTCGCTGACAATGCATCCTGTGGTGTGTATGTGCTGGGTAAAAACGAGGTAGATCCGCGGGATTTCGATTTACCTAATCTGAAAATGACGATCTATAAGAATGGTGAGTTTAACGCAGCGGGTTTAGGTAGTGCCGTGCAGGGCAATCCATTGACAGCAGTCGCGTGGTTGGCCAATACACTCGGTGAATTTGGTATACCCTTCAAGGCGGGCGAGATTATCCTGTCGGGATCCCTGGCGCCCCTGATACCGGTGTCGTCCGGTGACCAGATGTCCCTCGAAATCGAGGGTATCGGTGGCTGCCATTGCCGGTTTGTTTGAATTGTTTATTCCCGTAGAGAAAAACGCATGACCAGGAGAGTACGAGCAGCGATCATAGGCCCCGGCAATATCGGGACAGACCTGTTGATGAAGGCCATGCGCAGCAAGGTGATCGAGCCTGTGTGGATGGTTGGCGTGGTGCCGGACTCCCCTGGCCTTGCCAGGGCCGCCGAACTGGGACTGAAAACCACCGCAAACGGCGTCGATGGCATGGTACCCACCATGCGCGCCGACGGTGTGCAGATCTGCTTTGACGCCACCTCCGCCTACGTGCACGCGGAAAATAGCCGCAAGGTCAACGAGCAGGGCGCGGTGATGATAGACCTGACACCCGCGGCGATCGGCCCATTTTGCGTGCCGCCGGTCAATCTCGCCCAGGCCGTTGCTGCCAGGGCTATGAACGTGAACATGGTGACCTGCGGTGGACAGGCGACCATTCCCATGGTGGCCGCCGTCAGCCGGGTGCAACCTGTTGCTTATGGTGAGATCGTTGCCACTGTGAGCAGCAAATCCGCAGGTCCCGGCACGCGCAAGAACATCGATGAATTCACGCGCACCACGGCGCTGGGTATAGAAAAAGTGGGCGGTGCAAAAAGTGGCAAAGCCATTATTATCATCAACCCGGCGGAGCCCCCGCTGATCATGCGCGACACCATCCACTGCCTGACAGTGGATGAACCGGACCAGGCAGCGATTACCAAATCCGTGCACGACATGGTCGCAGAGGTGCAGAAGTATGTACCCGGCTATACCCTTAAGAATGGGCCGGTGTTTGATGGCAAGCGCGTTTCCATTTATATGGAAGTAGAGGGCCTGGGTGATTTTCTCCCCAAATACGCGGGCAATCTCGACATCATGACGGCTGCGGGCCTGCGCACAGCAGAGATGTATGCCCAGGAGATTCTGGCCGGCACGTTTGTTCCCGCTGCTGCCTGACCGAGTCGATAAAGACTATCGATACAGACTGAGAGAGAGCAAGACAATGGACCTTAGTGGTAAGAAAATTACCCTACACGATATGTGCCTGCGCGACGGCATGCACCCCAAGCAGCATCAGATCACGGTTGCGCAAATGGTCACGATCGCCAAGGCCATGGACGACGCGGGTATCCCGCTGATTGAAGTCACCCATGGCGACGGCCTGGGCGGTGCGTCAGTCAACTACGGTTTCCCTGCGGCCAGCGACCAGGAGTACCTGACGGCCGTGTGCAGGGAAATGAAAAAAACGAAGGTCTCGGCCCTGCTGTTACCCGGTATTGGCACGGTGGATCACCTCAAAATGGCGGTCGATTGCGGCATCTCTACCATTCGGGTGGCAACTCATTGTACCGAGGCTGACGTCTCGGAACAGCACTTGACCATGGCCGCCAAATACCCGGGCCTGGACACAGTGGGCTTTTTGATGATGGCCCATATGATCGGCCCCGAAGAACTCGTCACACAGCTAAAGATGATGGAAGACTTCGGCGCCAACTGTGTCTACATCACCGACTCGGCGGGCTATATGCTGCCTGACCATGTCACTGAGCGGGTGGCGTTGGCGCGTGCCGAATTGCGGCCGGAAACAGAACTGGGCTTTCACGGGCACCACAACATGGCCATGGGTATCGCCAATTCACTGGCGGCCGTCGCGGCCGGTGCGAATCGTATCGATGGCTCGTTGGCTGGTTTGGGCGCCGGTGCCGGCAATACGCCGCTGGAAGTGTTCATTGCGGTGTGTGACCGGATGGGTTTGGAGACGGGCGTTGATCTGTTCAAGGCGATGGATATTGCCGAAGACCTGATTGTGCCGATGATGGACCATGTGGTGCGCATTGACCGCGACGCACTGACACTCGGCTATGCCGGCGTCTATTCTTCGTTCCTGTTGTTTGCCAAACGCAGTGCCGAGAAGTATGGCCTGTCCAGCCGCGATATCCTGGTGGAACTCGGGCGGCGCAGAACCGTTGGCGGTCAGGAAGATATGATTGAAGACCTCGCCCTGGATATGGCGAAAGCACGAGGCGTTATCTAGCCACAGCCTATAAGGGCAGTGGCCGCGAATGCCCCCGTTACTTTATCTGCCACCCTGTGCCGGTATTGATCGTTTCACCGGGGGGTGTTTTCTCAATTGCCTTGAGCCCCGCGCGCACTTCCACGGCCTGCAGGCTGATGCCGTTTTCGTTGGCGATTTTCTGATAGTACACCTTGCGCTGGCTGTTGATGTCCGCAACGAGGGCATCCACTTCCGTGGAGGGCTTGATCGCAGCGATATACCCGGTGTTGGTCTCCCCGACCAGGCCGCTTGATTTGGCCTCGCTGAGGTCCAGTGCAAAAGCCGGCAGTGCCATCAATAATGAAAGCGACAGTGCACCCAGTATAGAAGTCATGTTGAGACGCATGCAGTACTCCTCCTAAAAAAGTTCGCTGTCTTCAGCAAACAGAGTATCAAGTTCCTTATCTACCTTGACGCGAATTTCGTGTTCTATCTTGACATTCAGGTTGATGGTAATCGGCTCCTTCGGTGCATTAACCTGTACCGTTGGTGTACAGGCAGCCACTATCAATAACAGGCAAGTGCATAGGAATCTTCGCATTAGGAACCCCTCGAGCGACTGTGGTTCTTCGAGTAGAAACCGACGCTATAGTTCATTGCAGTCGATTTTCGATTTTCTTCACCAACGTATCACTTAGTCGCAAACTTTGTAACAGCGGATCGAGATTTTGTTCCAGATTAATATTGAAGTTGATCGGACGACCTTCGTACTGGGTGGGATTATTACCCGCCAGCGACAGTCCCAAGAGCAGTTTGCCCTCTTTGTCCAGGTCAACTGCAGCACTCAACACCTGGTACTTAAAATCACTTAACAGGTCCAGCGCCAGTGCCACTTCCGGACTTTTCTCGCCCAGCGTCCGACTTGCGTCGTTGCGAATATAACGAATACTTCCGCCGGGTGGCAGCGCTCTTAAGTACCCCTTTTTGATCACAATTCTGCCGTCATCCAATGTGACGGGCAGTTCGCCCTCCAGCATCCCACTCGCCTGAATGTCTTCATCCTGCTGCAAGGCCACCACATCTGACAATTGCCATCGCTGTGCCCGCAGTGTGACTGTATTGATTGGTGCGCCGAAATCCCAGAGTGCGGGTTCTGGCAGGAACAGTTGGCCGCCGAACATGCCCGCCGTGAAGGTCTCGAGTCGCACCGAAGGCGTTGTGATTGCTGTGGCCTTCGGGAGGGATATGCTCGCCACAATGCCATGTACTGCGAATCCCATATCCAGTTTTTCAAGGGAAAGCTCAATGGGCTGCACCGTTTTCCATTGCTCCATGCCAGACCAATTGGCTACCAGTGCAAGTTTCTCGAATGGGTACTCGTCAACCCGACCTGATAATCCATGCAGTACTAAATGCGATTGTTGTGTCCAGTTCGATCGCTCAGCATCCGTGCGCTTGAATAGGGTGTCGAGTTCTATACTGCCGGAGAGTATCTCCATGCCAGAGGGAAGTATCCCCAACTTGCCCAGCGGTGTTATGACTGTTTCGGCAAAATAGGGCAGGTCCAGGCTCCGGACGCTCAGCCGGCCGTCGCCACTGCCTGTCACCAGGTTTAAAGTCCCCGCCGCATCCATTTTGACGCTTGCGGCACTGTCCTGGATGTCCATGCTGAAAGAATTCTGTTCGACGTTACCTTGTTGCTTGATGGCCAATTTGAACGGCGGTAGTAACTGCTTGCGCAGGCGGGTCTGGATAGTCGTGCTGAATTTGCTGCCCCATTGTAATCGTTCGCTGGTGGTCAGGATGGCATCGAGGTGCAGCGCCTCCAGGCGAATCTGAGTGTGTACGTCGCCCAGCACCAGAGCGGTGTTGTGTAAATCGCCGTTCCACTTGCCATCGTCACTGGCTGTCATTTTCAGGGGTTCCCGACTTTCCCAGTGCACGGGTACCGTCTCTTTCCAGTGCAACCATCGTTGCAGCTCTTCTGGTAAAGACAATTGATCGGTCGGGAGACTTCCTGAAAGGTGGAACGGTTCCATGGTCAGTTGACATTGGCCGCCCCGACATACTGCAGTGGTATCCAGTTTGCCCGCGACATCCTCGATGGTTCCCGGGTAGTCCAGTTCCCGAATGGTATTCACAATGTGGACAGTGGCCGCTAACGGCTGTAGCGCCGCCCAACCGGGAGCCATAGGAATGCTGAGTGCATTCGGGTGGTGGACTTGCGCCGTAAACTCGCTGCTACCTGCTAGCATCAGAGTTTTGAATGATGACAAATCCGTTGCCAGGTCTGTCTCCTGTGCCAGTTGGCGCAGCCAAACCAGGAAAGGCGTGTGCTGCAATTGCCCCTGTAACTGCCACTCCCACTCATCATCGCCAGCCGGTTGTAGCTGCGCGGAGAGCATCGAGACCTCGGTTTCACCCTTGCGTAGCGCGATTTCCATATTCATGGCGGTAGGGTG
>JANPDE010000221.1:0-9560 GCA_031431315.1 Haliea sp. | reverse complement strand
CCCGAACACAGTAGGTCACGCTTAGCGCTGCCAACGTATTTGGGGCTTTCTGCCAGCACTGCCCGAGTCCATAAAATTGCCCAGCAATTTTTGTCGAGTTGCGCAGCAGCCAAATACGTTGGCAGCGCTGTGGCCGTTTTCGGGAGCTCCCATCGCCATCGACCGGACGTGGAAGCAACCGCAATTAGTTCAGCCGTAAACCGGAAACCGCTTGCAGATGTCCAGTACTTTGACCTTCACAGCAGCGATTACAGACTCAGACGTGCCGTTTTCCAGCGATTCCAGCACATCGCACATCCAGCCTGTCAGCTCGACCGTCTCTGCCACACCAAAACCGCGCGTAGTGATGGCCGGCGTGCCGACCCGCAAACCGGAGGTGATAAACGGCGAACGAGGGTCGTTGGGCACCGCGTTTTTATTGACGGTAATATTGGCCTCACCGAGCGCCGCATCCGCGTCCTTGCCGGTATAGGGTTTGCCGATCAGGTCTACCAGCATCAGGTGATTCTCGGTGCCGCCGGAGACGATCTTGAAGCCCCGTTTGATAAAGGCCGCCGCCATCGCCTTGGCATTCTTCACCACCTGCTTCTGGTATTCGACGAATTCCGGACTCTGGGCTTCCTTGAAACTGACTGCCTTGGCGGCAATCACGTGCATCAACGGGCCGCCCTGGCCGCCGGGGAATACCGCCGAGTTGAATTTCTTCTCCAGCTCCCCATTGGCGCGGGCCAGAATGATGCCGCCGCGCGGACCGCGCAGGGTTTTGTGCGTGGTGGACGTCACCACATCAGCGTAGGGCACCGGGTTGGGGTAGATGCCGGCGGCGACCAGGCCGGCTACGTGGGCCATGTCTACCATCAGGTAGGCGCCCACCTTGTCGGCAATCACGCGAAAGCGGGCCCAATCCATGATCTGGGAGTAGGCCGAAAAGCCAGCGACGATCATCTTGGGCTTGTGCTGCAGTGCCAGGGCCTCTACCTGCTCGTAGTCCACCTCGCCGGTGGCGGCGTTCAGGCCGTACTGGACGGCGTTGTACAGTTTGCCGGAAAAGTTGGGCTTGGCGCCGTGGGTCAGGTGTCCGCCGTCGGCCAGGCTCATGCCCAGCACCGTGTCGCCAGGGTTGCACAGCGCCAGATACACCGCTGCATTGGCCTGGGAACCGGAGTGGGGCTGGACGTTGGCGTAGTCGGCGCCGAACAGGGCTTTCACGCGCTCAATGGCCAACTCCTCGACCTTGTCCACATACTCACAGCCGCCGTAGTAACGCTTGCCCGGGTAGCCTTCGGCGTATTTGTTGGTCAGCGCCGTGCCCTGGGCCTGCATGACGCGCGGACTCGTGTAGTTCTCCGACGCAATGAGCTCAATATGCTCTTCCTGGCGCCGCTCCTCTTCGCCGATAGCAGCAAAGATCTCGTCGTCGAATCCTTTAATGGTCATGTTGTTGTCAAACATGCTGGTCCCCTGGTTAATGGTGCGCTACGCTGCCCCGCGGAAAGCCGAGCATTTTACCCTAAAACCGCGCGGACAAAAAAGCGACACAGCGGCAATTCTCCCGGCCGCACCGGCGCTCCCTCGCGGGGTGTAAATCCGGTGCTTGCGCAAGATGGCACGGCCTTTGCGTATTTCAGGTGCAGGAGACCCATCCGCAAGGGCGATGATGAACAACAGCTGGAAATCCTACGACGCAGGTCCTTTCTTCGACGAACTGATCACGGGGTCAGGCCAAGCGCGAGTTGCCGCGCGCCGGGTCGTGAAGCTGTTGCAGAGTCTGTCCGATGAAGACATGGCCAGTCGGCGCGCCGCAGCGGAGTTGGCAATCCGTGAAATGGGCATTTCCTTCACTATTTACAGTGAAGGGCGAAATATCGATCGGGCCTGGCCATTCGACATCATCCCCCGTGTCATCCCTGCCAGGGACTGGGCCAGCGTGAGCCTGGGGCTGGCACAGCGCAGCCGCGCGTTGAACTGTTTCATCGACGACATCTACAACAAGCAAAGCATCCTCGCTGCAGGCATTGTGCCCGCCGAGTTCGTACTCGATTCGGGCAATTACAAACCCCAGTGCGCGGGCGTGTCGCCCCGTTATGGTGCTTGGGCGCATGTGTGCGGCACCGATTTGGTGCGCGACAAAAACGGCAAGTTCTACGTGCTGGAGGACAACCTGCGCGTACCCTCGGGTGTATCGTACATGCTGGAGAACAGGGAAATCACCAAACGTGTGCTGCCGGAACTGTTTGAGAACTACAGCATTCAACCCGTAGACGACTACCCCTCAAAGTTGCACAGCACGCTGGCATCCCTGTCGCCCAGGATGTTGCGCCGACCCTGTATTGTGGTGCTCACCCCGGGTATTTATAACTCGGCCTATTTTGAACACGCTTTTCTCGCCCAACGCATGGGAGCGGAACTGGTGGAGGGCAGCGATCTGTTTGTAGGCGAAGACAACTGTGTCTATATGCGCACGGTGGATGGACCCGTCCGGGTCGATGTGGTGTACCGCCGTATCGACGATGAGTTCCTGGACCGGGAGGTGTTCCGCGAGGATTCCACCCTGGGCGTACCCGGCATCATGCGCGCCTGGAAAGCCGGCCACGTGGCCATCGCCAATGCTCCGGGTGCCGGCGTGGCCGACGACAAGGTCGTGTACGCCTTCGTGCCACAGATGATCCACTACTACCTGAATGAAAAACCCCTGCTGGCCAGCGTTAAAACCTACCTGTGTGTGAACCAGCGGGATCGTGAGTACGTTCTGGCGAACCTCGACAAACTGGTGGTCAAACCGGCGAATGAATCGGGGGGCTACGGCCTGATGGTGGGGCCCCACGCCACCAAAGCCAAGCGGGCGGAGTTCGCCAAACTGATAGAACAGAATCCGCGCAATTATATTGCCCAGCCCACCCTCGCCCTGTCGACCGCTCCCACTTACATCGATGGGACCGTCGCACCCAGGCACCTGGACCTGCGACCCTTCATCCTGCAGGGCAAGGAGACCTGGGTAACACCGGGCGGCCTGACCCGCGTCGCCCTGGCCAAGGGCTCCCTGGTGGTGAATTCCTCCCAGGGCGGGGGCAGCAAGGACACCTGGATAGTGGAGAGCAACCGGTGACCATGCTATCGCGGGTGGCGGATCGGTTGTTCTGGATGGCGCGCTACCTGGAGCGGGCAGAAGACACCTCGCGCCTGGTCCATGCCTACACCCATCTGGTGATGGATATTCCCAAAGGGTCAGAGCCCGGCTGGGATATCCTGGTGCGCATCCTGGACGCCGAGACCAACTACGCGGAGCACTATCGGGTCTACAACGAACACCATGTCATGAAATTCCTGATTGCGGACCAGGACAACGTCAGCGGTATCCTGCGTTCTATCCGCGCCGCACGCGAAAATGTGCGCACCACACGGGACGTACTGCCCAGCGAGATCTGGGAACACGTGAACGAGCTTTACCTCTATGCCCAGGAGACTGCGGAAAAATGCATCGGGCGGCGCAATCGCTACCAGTTTCTGGAAACGGTGATCGAGCGCTGCCAGATGATCAATGGCATGGTGATTTCAACCCTGCCCCGGGGCCACGCCTACCGCTTTATCAAGCTGGGCCATCTGCTGGAACGTGCCGATATGACCACTCGCGTGATCGATGTGGGCGCCGCCGCCCTGCTCGGTGATGAGCGCCTGCGCAGCACGGTCGACCCCCTGATCTGGGCCAGTCTGCTGAAGTCACTGTCCGCCATGGGCGCCTATCGTCGCGAAATCGGCCCGCAGGTTGAGGCCGGCGCCATGGTTGACTTTGTCCTGCGCGAAAGCACGTTACCGCGCTCGGTAAAATTTTGCCTCAACGGTATACGCAAGGAACTGTTGCCGCTCAGCAACAACAAGGACGCCCTGAGGCTGGTCAATAAGGCACGACGCAAGCTGTCACTGTTTGATCCACAGCTGTGCTCGCGCGAGGAGTTACATATTTTTATCGACCAGCTGCAGCTCATTCTTACGCGTCTCTACGGCAGCATTGACCGTACCTGGTTCATGAAGGACCAGAAGTGAATTACTACTACAGGCACCGAACAGGCAGGCCACTAATGGCCAACAAAGGCGGTACACACCGATGACCATCCGTGTCGCGATCAACCATCGTACAACGTACAAGTTTGATCGCGCGGTCGCGCTGTCGCCGCACACCGTGCGCCTGCGCCCCGCCGCCCATTCGCGCACACCCATCCACAGCTACAGCCTGAAGATCAAACCGGAAGATCATTTCATCAACTGGCAGCAGGATGCCTTTGGCAACTATCTGGCGCGCCTGGTGTTTCCGGATAAGTGCACTGAATTCGAAGTGGATGTGGAAGTGATTGCCGATATGACCGTCATCAACCCCTTCGACTTTTTCGTGGAGGAATACGCGGCGAATTATCCCTTTTCGTACGACGAGCAGGTGCAAAAGGAGCTGCTGCCCTATCTTGAAACGCTGGGAGGCGGGCCGCTGTTCACAAAATTTTTGGCAACAGTGAATACCAGGAAGCGTGCCCTCAATGATTTTCTGGTGGAGCTGAACCAGCAGGTGCAGGGCGATATCGAATATTTGGTGCGCCTGGAGCCGGGCGTACAAACCCCGGAAGAGACCTTGCGGGAAGCCAAAGGCTCCTGTCGGGATTCCGCCTGGTTGCTGGTGCAACTACTGCGCCATCTGGGGCTGGCCGCCCGCTTTGCATCCGGTTACCTAGTACAACTCAAGCCGGATGAGAAATCACTGGATGGCCCCTCTGGCGCGGCGCAGGATTTCACCGACCTGCACGCCTGGTGTGAGGTCTTTCTGCCGGGCGCCGGCTGGGTTGGACTGGACCCTACCTCCGGCCTCTTCGCCAGTGAAGGACATATCCCGCTCGCGTGCACGCCCCACCCGGTGTCAGCCGCGCCTATTGCCGGGGCGACCGACACCTGTGAAGTGGAATTCAGTTTCAGCAACACGGTGGAACGTGTGCTGGAGGATCCGCGGGTCACCAAGCCTTACAGCGAAGCGCAATGGCAGCACATCATGGCGCTGGGCAAGGCCGTGGACAAGGAGTTTGAACAATACGACGTGCGCCTGACCATGGGCGGCGAACCGACCTTCGTATCAGTGGATGACATGGAATCCGCGCAGTGGAACACCGAGGCTCTGGGGGACGACAAACTCAGCCTGGCTAAAACACTGTTGCTACGCCTGCGCGATCATTTCGCACCGCAGGGACTGCTGCACTACGGTCAGGGAAAATGGTATCCCGGAGAGGAAATCCCGCGCTGGGCACTGGGTGTATTCTGGCGCAAGGACGGTGAACCCCTGTGGAAAAATCCGCAACTGCTGGCGCGGGTAGACAAGGAGTACGGGTACGACGTCAATGTGGCCGGACGCGTTGGCCGCTACTTGTGTGATCTGCTGGCCTTGCCCAGAAGCTGCTGCCAGGCGGCGTTCGAGGACGGACTGTACTACCTGATGCAGGAACAGACGCTGCCGAAGAACCTGGATATCCTGGCGCAGAAGCTCTCCGGCGACCTGGATCGTCGCCGTCTCGCACGGTTGATCGAACGCGGCTTTGGCGTGCCCTCCGGTGTGGTCATTCCACTGCAGCGCAGCACCGGCTGGCCGGTGCTTGAGGCCCAGAAAAGCTGGCGCAGCAGTTTGTGGCCGCTGCGCCGCGAGCGGATCACACTGATCCCGGGCGACTCTCCCATGGGGTTGCGCTTGCCCCTCAACGAGCTGCCCGAAATTGCTAAAAAGGCCGATAGAGTGCAGCCGCAGCGTGATCCCTTTGAACCCCGTGAGCCCCTGGCAAAACGTGCCGATATGCACTTTGCGACGCCGCTGGAGGAGGCAGATGACGAGCCTGCCGCAGCGGAGGAATACGAACAGGTGGTACGCACCGCCATGTGCATCGAGGTCAGGCAGGGTCGCCTGTATGTCTTCATGCCCCCGCTGGAGTATCTGGAAGATTATGTCGAGTTGATCGCCGCTATTGAAGTAACCACTGCGGCACTGCAATTGAAGGTAATTATCGAGGGGTACGAGCCGCCCCGCGATCCGCGGATGCAGAAGTTGCTGGTGACTCCTGACCCGGGTGTAATCGAGGTGAACGTCCACCCCTCCAACAACTGGGATGAACTGGTGGCCACCACCACCTCGCTGTATGAAGAAGCCCGACTGTCTCGCCTGTCCACCGAGAAATTCATGCTGGATGGCCGCCATACTGGAACCGGCGGTGGCAACCATATTACACTCGGCGGCGCGACACCGGCTGACAGCCCGCTGCTGCGCCGACCCGACCTGCTGCGCAGCATGCTCACCTTCTGGCAGCATCACCCCAGTCTCTCCTACCTGTTCTCGGGCATGTTTATCGGTCCCACCAGCCAGGCGCCGCGCGTGGATGAGGGTCGCGATGAAATGCTGTATGAACTGGAAGTGGCGTTCGCCCAGATGTCCGACGGCGAGGTGCCGCAGCCCTGGCTGGTGGATCGCCTGTTGCGCAACCTGCTGATCGATGTCACCGGCAATACCCATAGAGCGGAGTTTTGCATAGACAAGCTCTATTCACCCAACAGCGCCATGGGGCGCTTAGGGCTTCTGGAGTTCCGCGGTTTTGAAATGCCACCGCACAGTCGCATGGCGCTGGTGCAGGCGCTGCTACTGCGCTGCCTGGTGGCACGGTTCTGGCGCAAACCGTACCACAAGCCCCTGGTCCGCTGGGGTACCGAACTGCACGATCGCTTTATGCTGCCCCACTACATCTGGCAGGATATGAAACACGTGGTGGAAGATCTGCGTGAGCACGGCTACCCGTTTGAGTTGGAATGGCTGGCGGCATTTGAGGAGTTTCGCTTCCCGCACTATGGCCGGGTACAACTGGGTGACATCGAACTGGAGTTGCGCTGGGCGGTAGAACCCTGGCATGTACTGGGCGAGGAAACCACCAGTTTCGGCACTTCCCGTTATGTCGATTCTTCGGTCGAGCGCCTGCAGATCCGCGCCACGGGCCTCATCGAGGGCCGCTATGTGTTGGCTTGCAATGGTCGCCGCGTGCCCATGCGCAGCACCGGCCGGCAAAGCGAGCATGTGGGCGGCGTGCGCTATCGCGCCTGGCAACCGCCCTCCGCCCTGCACCCGATGATAGGCGTGCATGTGCCACTGAACTTCGATCTGATCGACACCTGGAACGGTCGCTCCCTGGGCGGTTGCACCTACCATGTGTCACATCCCGGGGGTCGCAGCTACGAGACTTTCCCGGTCAACGCCTTTGAAGCCGAATCACGGCGCATCAACCGCTTTGATATCCTGAGCCATACCCAGGGGCCCTTTATTCCGCAGCCCGAGGTCAGTGCACTGCGGGAATTTTTCCCCGACCAACACCTGCCGCGACCCATGGAGCCGCCCCCGGAAGAGTCATCCGGAGAATATCCCTACCTTCTCGATATGCGCAGTCCGCGCCGGTGACAGCCATGCTTGTGTTTAGTCACCACTGCCGAATTACGGTTATACTGCGCGGCACACGACGTGGAGCCACTGGCCAACCTGGCCCGCCATTGCTCCGATAAACTCGCTACAGGTATACGCTTTGCCCAACACCGGAAGTTCTCCTGAGCCAGATCAGTCGCAGACCCAGAGCCAGACGCAGGTAACCCCGCTCAAACCACTGGCATACAAAAGTCGTAGTGGCTTTCTGGACGAGGCCTGCACACCGCAAGGCCGTATCAAACCCGAGTGGGAATACCTGCTTGGCAGCCTGCGCGACCTGGGCGCGGACGTATTGCGTGAGCGCGAGCAAAAAGTGCGGCGCATCCTGCGCGATGACGGCGCCACCTACAATATTCATAGCGGTGACGGCAGCCCCTGGGACCTGGATCCCGTGCCCTACATTATCGGCAGCGAGGACTGGGCGCGCATAGAAGCGGGCCTGCTGGAGCGGTCGGAATTATTCAACCTGATACTGCGGGATTTATACGGCCCACGGACTTTATTGCGCCACGGCCTGCTGCCGCCGGAGGCGCTATTCAGTCACGGCGGGTTTCTGCGGGCCTGCCAGGGCGTTCAGCTACCGGGTGAACACGAGCTGATATTGCACGCGGTGGACATGGTACGCCGCCGCGATGGCAGCATGTGCGTACTGTCTGATCGCACGCAAGCACCCAGCGGTGTCGGCTATGTGCTGGAGAACCGCACGGTCATGTCGCGCGTGTTTCCCAGTCTCTACCGCGACAGCCATGTACACCGCGTCGCCAGTTTTTACCAGCGACTGCGATTGAAGCTGATCTCCCTGTCTCCTTCCGACGAAGCGCCGCTCATCACATTGTTAACCCCCGGCGGGCAAAACGAAGCCTATTTTGAACACACCTACCTGGCTGGTTACCTGGGCTTCCCGCTGGTGCAGGCCGGGGACCTCGTGGTGCGAAACGGCTTCCTGTGGATGAAGTCAATGGATGGCCTGAAGCGCGTCGATGTGCTGCTGCGCTGGGTGGATGATATCTACTGCGATCCGGTGGAATTACGCAGTGATTCGCGGCTCGGCGTACCCGGACTATTGGAAGTCGTGCGCCTGGGTCATGTGGTTGTGGCCAATCCGCTGGGTTCTGGTGTGCTGGAGAATCCCGTTTTACTCAAATACCTGCCGGAATTAAGCAAGAGCCTGCTGGGCCGCGAACCGCGCCTGGACTCGGTGAAGACGTACTGGTGTGGTGACGAGGATGATTTACAGTTCGTCACTGCCAATATCCGCGAGCTCATTATCAAACCCATTTACCGCGGCAGTGGCATCATCAGCGTCTGGGGCGGCGACCTGAACGAGGAGCAGATCAGCCAGTTGCTCGCGGCCTTGTACAGCAAGCGCTACCAGTATGTGGCCCAGGAACGCCTGGAGAAACCGCACATTCCAGCCTTCGCCCAGGGCGAACTCGAACCGCGTCCATGCCTGCTGCGCACGTTCTCCGTCGCCACAGACAGCTCTTACAAAATACTGCCCGGCGGCTTGACGCGCATTGGCAATGCCACCAGCAGCCGGGTCATCCGTATGCAATCGGGCTGCCCCAGCAAGGACACCTGGGTCACGGCAACAGAGCCGGAGCGTACACCCAAGATCGACAGCGCGTTGGATAGCGCACGCAATGCTATGGATTCGCCACTGGTGAGCCTGCCCAGTCGCGTGGTCGAAAACCTGTACTGGATGGGTCGTTACGCAGAACGAGCAGAAGCTTCCCTGCGTGTGCTGCGCACTGTATTCGTGTTGCTGCACAGCGAAGACCCCATCGGTCCGGATGCCCGGAAAATTCTCCTGCAGACCGTTAGCCGGGTCACGTCGACCCTGCCCGGGTTTACGACGGCGTCCGCGGAGTTGCTGTCTAACCCCGACGACGAACTGGTGCGGATCATCACCGATGGCAACCGCTCTGGCAGCATCAAGTCGACGTTGAATTCCATGTTGACCAGTGCCGACGAATCCAAGGAATTGCTGTCCACCGATACCATGCGCGTGATCAATGATTTGCACGATGCCATGAAGGTACTGGATCTCACCCTGGCCAGCGGCGTGAAATCGGCGCCG
>JANPDE010000220.1:0-3479 GCA_031431315.1 Haliea sp. | reverse complement strand
GCGGATGCCGGTTAGTGCCAGCGCGGCGCGGATATATCTACGCAGTACGGTATTGTGTAAGTGGTGGCGACGAATAACGCCGGAACGCGGGTCTGTGCCCAGACGCGTGGAAGGGAACAGGTACTGCCACCCCGGACTGCGAGCTGCCGCCGGGTATTTGCGTTCCAGCGCATGCGGCATGTACACCTCACCGTAACCATCGGCGAGATCCTGCTGGTGCAGGACCAATGCCTTCTGCACCTGCTTCAGCAGTCTTTCCTTAAGAGATGCGGGCAGCAAAGTGACGCGATCCTTGTCGCCTTTCCCCTGCCGCACCGTAATTGTGTTCAGCGCAAAATCAATATCCTTGATGCGTAGCACAAGGCATTCGTGCAAACGCAAGCCGCTGCCATACAGTATCTCCACCATCAGCCTGGGCGTACCGGAGAGATGACCGATAATGGCCTTCGCCTCCTCGTGCGAGAGGACCGTAGGCAGCCTCCGGGTAGGTTTGGCGTAACTGAAGGCCAACTCCAGAGGTTCACGACCAAAGTACTTTGTATACAAGTACATCAACGCATTCAGTGCGGTACGCTGCGTAGACGGCGAAACCCCGCCAACCACAGCCAGATGGTTGAGAAAGCTCTCGATTTCCGGCTGTCCCATTTCCGACGGGTGGCGTCGCTGGTTGAAGTTGATAAAACGCGTGATCCACTGCAGGTAGGTGCGCTCCGTGGGAAGGGCGTAACCACGGGCCCGCATATCGACGCGCAACAGGTCAAGAAAGCGGGTGGACCCGAGAGGAACGAGAACGCGAATGTCGTCCATGTGCTTCGGCTTCCATCTTATTGCCCAGAAACAGAAGCACATCACGGAGACTGGCGGCCCGGCAATCTAATGACCGTTTTTCATTGGAATTAGTCTCGTGTCATCGGTCGCCGGGCATACAAGTTATTGAAAATGAAGGCCAACTTTCCACCGACAATTGGTGCAATAGCCTACTTTGTCTCCTGCGCTCACAGACATAGTCGGCTAGCGCAAGTGAAACAGGGCATGATATAAACTCAAGGTGCTTGATATATAAATAGATTTCTACGGAAGGGATTGCCGCTATGTCATTTCAAACCATGATGTCTGTTTCAGACATTGTCTCTATAAGTAGCTGTTAGGAGTCAGATGGAATCATATCGAGGCTCTTGTCACTGCGGGAAAGTCAGATTCACTGTGAAAATGAATCTCGATCACGTTAGGGTATGTAATTGTTCCGTTTGTTCTAGGCGTGGCGCACTAAA
This sequence comes from Haliea sp., assembly GCA_031431315.1. Taxonomy (GTDB): domain Bacteria; phylum Pseudomonadota; class Gammaproteobacteria; order Pseudomonadales; family Halieaceae; genus Marimicrobium. The sequence continues at coordinate 2,208 of JANPDE010000220.1, read as the reverse complement.
TCATTGAGTACCAAAAGATCACCTAGAGTTAGAAAGTCCATGGGAAAATCTAACGCTATACCAATGGGGCTCAAAGACAGCAAAGGACTACTTTTGCTCTACATGCGGCATACTTCCCTTTCGTAGGCCAAGCGATCCATCTCCACAAGAACTGCGGGATAGTGTTGAGCCATTTGATGGCTGGGCGATAAATGTCAGGTGCTTACATGAGGTAAACCATGACGAAATTCCAAGAAAGTACATCAACGGCAGTGATCTTGAGCTGGCAAACTCCTAACAAGGCCGCGCACACCGCCTGCTACGCAGGCTGGACGCGCTTCGCGCGCCTGTGGCGGCAACGTTAGGTGGCCTCTCAATGCATCGAGTCAGTCGTAAGATGACAATACTCACCGTAGGTTTGGTTGGCATGTATGTACTCGGATATTTCCTTCTATTTCCCCTATTTTCCCATTTCATTGCAGGTTCTTCTTATCACAGATTCGTAGCTCGCCCAGCTCGGTCAATCCATGAAGCAGTCTATGCTCCGACTATTCGAGTGTTGGGCCCGGACAGCGCCTATACTCGTTTATGGGTTGCAAATGCTAACTGGTGGTGCAAATCACAACATGGAGAGTCATGTGTCACAGAGTAGGCCACCTAACAAGCGCCGCCACACCGCCGCCTTCGGCGGCTGGACTCGCCACTACGTGGCTCGCCTGTGCGGCGAGCGTTAAGTGGGTTAGCAATGGTAGCTCCTTCATTATCGCTGTGGTATGACCGAGCAGGAAAATGCACATCCTGCGGACATACCGTATTCCTGGAGGAGCTGAAGAAATGCCCGAACTGCCATCATCAGTTTAGTTCGGAAGAGGTTGCGGTTATTGCATCTCAATCGAAAAGACCGTTCAAGAAATCGGCTATAGTTGGTTTGGTGTTCTTTATAGTTGTATTCGGAGTCACAATTGCACTGCACTACTCATCACCCACTTAACAAGGCGCGCCAGAGCGGACGGCTTCGCCGCCGCTGCGCTGTGCGTTACGTGTCTGAGCATGTCACATGAACATAGAACTCATAGGCGAAAGAGCATATTCAGATAGCATCAGAAAAGCACAAGGGGTCTGGATATTGATGGAAAATCGATCGATATACTTACTAAATGAGGATAAAGGCAACGTTCTCGCAACATGGGCGTCTGAAGCGGACGCAAACGCTTTTTCTCAAAAAATAGAGGGCAAAAATCTCAAGTCAGTTTTCTTCCCTTTTAATTCCCTGTTTTACGGCATACTAAATAAAATCGAGTACAAAGTTGTCTCAGTATTGGCGTCACCGAAGTATGGTGTACCGGCGTTCACGTATAGCAAGGAGGAGTTCCTTGGTGAATTCAACACGTAACAAGGCGCGCCAATACGCGGCCTGCGGCCGCCGGACTCGCCACTACGTGGCTCGCCATTGCGCTGGGCGTTAACTGCATGAATGTACGCCGTGCTGAGTTCCGTGATACGAAAGAGATATCTGATCTCATGACTCAGCTAGGCTATGACGCTACCAGTAGCCTTCTAGATAGAAAGCTCACAGAATTCTCAAAAAGCCCCATTGATGCGGTCTTCGTTGCGGAAATTAGTGGAACCATTGTCGGTTGTATTTCTCGTCATATTACAAGCCTCTTCCACCAGGAAGGCAGCGCCGGAAGAATAACCAGTCTCGTTATCGACACGGAGCAACGGGGTATGGGTGTGGGTAAGCTTCTCGTCAGTGAAGCCGAGGCTTTCTTTCATCTGCATGGTTGCGTAAAGTCAGAAGTCACCAGTGGTAATCACCGGCCCAAAGCACACGCTTTCTACAAGTCCTGTGGGTACAAACAAGATGAACGCAGGTTTCTCAAGCTATACAGTTAACAAGTCAAGCCACCCGGACGTCAAAACCGCTGCGCGGTTTCGCCACCGGTGCTTGAGGCGTTAGGCGTCATGGGGGTGTCATCGTGAACTGGGATGCAATTGGGGCGGTTGGCGAGATTCTAGGTGCACTAGCAGTTTTTGCCTCTCTTGTTTATCTAGCACGACAAATTAGACAAGGCCATCTTAGTACCCGTAGCCAGATTGAATCCGAGCTCGGACAACGAGGATTCCAGGCTTACGATCCAATCTACGAGGGTCGAAACGCTGAAATATTCCACCAAGGCCTAACTGATCCGGGTTCACTAAAGGATGCCAACGCGTTCGTATTTGACT
>JANPDE010000219.1:0-2149 GCA_031431315.1 Haliea sp. | reverse complement strand
GCCCGCTTAACACGCCACTAATAGCTTACCAGAGGTCCTGCCTCACTACGTCCTAGTCTCCTTTGGAGCGGGTCCTCGCCATTTGTTCCTGTACCTCCGTGAGCACCTGGGCCAGGCTGTAGGACGCCGGGGACTGCAGCGCGGGGTACGGACCGTAAGACTCGAGTTCCTGCAGCCACAGCGCCTGACCGATAGGAATGATATTCCAATCGTAAACGTAAGCGGTCATTGGTCCGGTAAGCGCGCCGCCTTGGCTCGTCAGGCTTGACGGTTGGAAACCGACGGAGCCCTCGAACGGATCCCGCTTGATATTGTTGACCAAAGGCCAATGGAAGGTATGGACTCCCATCAGGCCACCGGTGTTGGCCTCGGATGCCATCGCGAAGTAGATCTTCCAGTTCTTGTAGCGCACTGCCGACGGCGTCGCGCCGCCGTAGTAGAAGAACGTATCGCGTGCGGATTTCTCCGACTTGCCGGTCAGGTAGGCGAGCTGGTTGACACCCTGCAGCTTGGTCTTGACGATGCCGGGATACTTGCCCGCCATAATCTGCTTGTTGAGGTCATTGCCCTTGGCCCCGCCGGCGATTTCCACAAAAGTCGGCAGCCAGTCGTAGGAGGCGAATATGTCGTTCAGGACGGTGCCCGGCTTGATATGGCCTGGCCAGCGGATCAGCGCCGGAGCGCGCATGCCACCTTCCCAGGTGGTCAACTTGCCGCCCTTGAAGGGGGTGTTGCCGCCGTCGGGGTAGGTGATGACTTCCGCGCCATTGTCGGTGGTGAATACGACGATGGTGTTGTCAAGTTGGCCCATATCCTCCAGTTTCTTCATTACATAGCCGATGTTGTCGTCCATCTGCTTCATGCCGGCTTCGTTGGCACCCCAGTCCTTGCCGCCTTTGGTGCCCACCATGTTCATGTACTTGTCCGACAGCATGGTGGTAATGTGCATGCGCGCCGGGTTGTACCAGACGAAGAAGGGCTTGTCGGTCTTTTTCGGGTCGTTGCGATCGAGGAAGTCGATCACCTTGGCGGAGATTTCCTCATCCACGGTTTCCGAGCGCTTGAGCGTCAGCGGACCCTCGTCCTTGCAAGACTGGTTCGCTTCTGTCCCGTCGGAGGAGGTACACGCGATTACCGGCCGCGGCGGCGTCATACACAGCGTGGTCTTCGCATCCACGGCGCCAGGGGGGTCGCTGAGACCCTTGACCGGTGTGTTCTTGCAGGGGGCCACGATGGCCTGCTCAGTCGGGGATTTGTTGATGTCGGGAAAGCTCACGCCCTGCATCGCGTCCAGATGGTAGAGGTATCCCCAGAACTCCTGGAAGCCGTGCGCCGTGGGCAGTGCCGCCGAGTGGTCGCCCAGGTGGTTCTTGCCGAACTCGCCAGTAGTGTAGCCCTGGTCGAGCAGGAACTTGGCCAGCGACGGTGTGCCGGGCTGCAGGAAGGATGGGCTGCCGGGTAATTGCGGCGGGATCATGCCGGCGCGCAGCGGCGTCATGCCGGTGAAAAACGCGGTGCGCCCGGCCGTGCAGCTTTGCTCGGCGTAATAGGTCATGAACTTCGCACCTTCTTTACCGATACGGTCGATGTTGGGCGTTTCGCCAACCATCAGGCCTTCGTGGTAGATGCTCGGCTGCATCCAGCCGATGTCGTCGCCCATGATAAAGACAATGTTTGGTTTTTCACTGGCCGCCTGTGCAAGGCTGGGCAGTGCTACCGCCAAAATCGTGCCCGCAAGCAAACGTTTAAACTTAGCTTTCATAGATGAACCCTCTAGTTGAACCAATCGTTAATCGTTAATCTGAGGAACTGAGGAACTGAGGAACTGAGGAACCCGGTTAATCAACCCGGCATCTAATGCAGAACAGTACCCGCAGCCGTCTCCACTGCCTGCACAGAAGATAGCCCACGATATCCTGTTCAGCAATAACCTTGAATGAGAATTTCAAATGGGTTCTGTCAATCACGCCTACAGTCACGAACCGTCCCTCCGGGGATAAGGCCTGATCTCAGAAGGCTGGGATATTCGCTCTTCAGGCCTTATCCCTGCAGGGACTCTGGCGCAGTGAACGCTACGATTGTGATGTACGACCGATACCAGGCGAGTGGCGGTGGGCATGCTCCGCGGCGAATATCTCAGCACTTTGAG
>JANPDE010000218.1:0-10461 GCA_031431315.1 Haliea sp. | reverse complement strand
CCAGGTGGTGGAGCTCGCCCTGCAGCGGCACATTGAACACCAGCCAGCCCAGCCCCAGGATGATGATGATCTGGATCAGGCCAACAAAAATATAGGGTACCAGCTTGCCCACCATCAACTCCAGTGGATGAATCGGCGTGGTGATCAGTAATTCCAGGTTACCGTGTTCGCGCTCGCGCACCAGTCCCACCGCAGTGAACAGAACCAGCGTCATGGTGAGGATAATCACCGACAGCCCCGGCACGATATTTACTTCGGAGCGACGCTCGGGATTAAAGAACACCGCAACTTCGAAACTTGGGGCAGTGGCCTGGTAGGCGCCATCCGGGGCTCCGGCTTCCAGGTGCAGGGGCATGGTGCGCAGTCCTAACACGGCTGCGCTCACCATGGTATCGGAACCGTCCACCAGCCATTGTGCCACCGGCTCACCGCCAGCCGCCCTCTGGGTAAGATTTTCCGGGAAGATCAGCGCCGCACGAATGGTGCCGGCGACGATGGCCGCTTCCGCTTCGGCAGGGGTGGCATAGTGGCCGACGATTTCCACCACCTGCGTGACGCGGACTTGTTCCGTGATAGCGCGCGCCACCGCACTGCCGCTATTGTCCACTACCGCGATGGGAATGTTGCGCACCACCGTACTGATAGCATAACCAAACAATATTAACTGCATCAGCGGGATCATCACGATCATGCCGAAGGTCATGCGGTCGCGCGACAGTTGTTTGAATTCCTTGGCGGCAATAGCGCCTATCCTGCCCAGCGAACTCATGGCGGGCTACTACCCGTGGTGGAGGCCACAAATACGTCTTCCAGGCTGGGTCGGGTGTGAGTCAGGACGAGATGTTGGTCCGCCAGCTGCTCACGCAGGTAGTGGGTCGGATCCTGCGTGCCGTGTTGTAATAGTACGCGCAGGCGCACGCCCTGTTGTGCTGCCGATTGCACTTCAGGCAGGCGCAGTGCCCGCTCTTTAACCTGCCGCAGGTTGTCACCGGCAATTTCCACCACACGGTTATCCAACTGCGCCAGCAGTTCCTGCGGAGTACCCTGGTTGCGCAGGTGTCCGGTCTGAAGAATGGCCAGGTGATGGCAGCGCTCCGCCTCATCCATGTAATGGGTGGAGACCAGGATCGTGGTGCCGGCTGCGCTTAGGTCGAAGAGCTTCTCCCAGAAATCGCGGCGGTTTTCCGGGTCTACGGCAGACGTCGGTTCGTCCAGAAACAACAAGGTGGGCGAGTGCAGTGTCGCCACCGCAAGGGCTAAACGTTGGCGCTGGCCGCCGCTCATGGCGCTGGCAAAACGGTTGCGCAGCGGTGCCAGGGCGTAGCGTTCCAGAAGCTCTTCAATACGTGCACTGGCGACCTTGCGGGGCAGGCCGTAAATTCGACCCATGAACTGCATGTTCTCCTGCACGGTGAGATCGTCATACAGGGAAAACTTCTGCGTCATATAACCGATCTTGCTGCGCAGGCTGTCGGTCTGCGCCGGGATGTTCAGACCCAGGACACGGACATCGCCACCAGAAGGTGTGAGCAGGCCGCACAGCATGCGGATAATCGTGGTCTTGCCGGAACCGTTGGGTCCGAGGAAGCCGTAGATCTGTCCCGCTGGAATTTCCAGGTCGATACCGTCCACAGCGATGACGTCACCAAAGCGTTTGGACAACGCATGTACCTGAATGGCCAGCTCAGTCATCGTTGAGCAGCACCTGGGCGGGCACACCCGTGGGCAACTCTTCTCCCCCTTCCAGATCAAATTCTGCCATGTAAACCAAACGCGCCCGGTCACTGGCATTGAGTGCGTAGTACGGTGTGAAGGCAGGTTCGGTGGCGATCCAACGCAGCTGCCCGGATAAGGGCTGTTCGATGCCGTCCACCTTGATACGCTTGCGATCACCGACATGCAGGCGCGCGCGCCACGGTTCTGGCACATACACTCTGGCATACGGCGCATCGTTGGCGAGCAGGACAGCCATCGTCGCACCCAGCGTAACACGCTCACCGACGTGCCACGGCAGACTGTCCAGCCAGGCATCACGGGTAGCGACAATACTGAGGTCCGCCAGATTACGCTGTTCCAGAGCCAGCTGTGCCTCTGCCGCCTGCAGTGCCGCGGCGCCCTGATCCAATTGTTCCTGGCGGGTGCCATTGGTGAGGCGCAGTAATTCTTCCTGGGCGGACCGCAGGGCCGCTTCCGCAGAATCGCGATTGGCCAGGGCCTGATCCAGAAGAGCCTGGGCTGCGAGCTTTTGCTGCACCATTTGTTTTGCCCGTTGATAACTTGCCTGGGCCTCGATCACAGTGGCGCGTGCGCCAGAGACCCGGGCGCTTGCCCCGGCGATGTCTTCGGGGCGCGCACCGTTGCGCAGTTCTTCGAGCTGGGCCTTGGCCTGCGCCACTTGCGCCCGCGCATGCGCTACCACGGCTTTTTGGCGATTGTCATCCAGCTGCGCCAACAGCGCACCCGTGGTCACCTTGGTGCCCTCGGGAACAGGTTGTTCGATGATGATCTCGTTGGCGGTCGCCTTGAGTACGATGCGGTCGCGCTCCAGGGTGCCCAGAGCTTCATTGCCACTTCGATTCGTACAACTCGCCAGAAGAAGCACTACAACTGTGGTTGCTACGATGCGCATGTATTCAGTCAGCCCGGTGTTTGGAGTGTAACGCCCTGTTTTTATACGCATGAACAGTGGCAATCGCAATGTCGGCGTCGCAACTTCATGGAAAGCGGTGTGACACGACCTCAGATGCACCGGAATCTCCCCCCTGAGCGTTTACCCAGGCAGCCAACTTACCCAAGACCTCGGCGACGTTTTGGTCGAAGGCCGCGGCGATGGCGCCCACGCGATTATCGCTGGCGGTAACGGACGCCTTGAAGCTTCGATCGCCCACGACGGTCTGGTTGCGTGTGCGATCCAGCGCTGCGTGTACCTCAACCACTATCGTGGGGGCGGCGTCCAGACCATTGTCGTAGCGGGCCTCGAACGTCCGTACGTCGAGCTTGAGCACATAGTCGGCTTTGGCAATCTCGCCCTGAGCGACCAGGCGAGCGGGACCCTGGTCTGCGTCGAAGGCGTGTTGCACAGCGGAGTCGAACAGCGCCGCCGCCGAGGTTACCCATCGGGCGCCCTTGATGTAGGCCGCCTGTGTGCCGGTGACAGTCAGGATACGGTCATTAGCGGCGGCGCGGTCAAAGCCTGTGACCGTCAGGAAGACGTCAAAGCCTGGCCCCCCTGAGCCTGTCTCCTGCACCAGCGGCGCCGTGGCGCCGAAGCGGTAGAGCTGGACCGGGTCCGCCTTTGGAAAGAGCGAGATGCAGCCGATCAGCAGGCTGGTCGCGGCCGCGACTAACAGGCTCCGGATCACGGTCCCGGAGACAGCGGTGTGGGGGGTGGTCATGGCTTCACCTCGATTTCCAGCGCGGGCGGCCTGGCGAGCAGACCCTGCGGATTTTGTTGCACCTCGTCCAGGACGCGGTCGAAGTTGTCGAGACTCTGCTGCAGGCGCGCGATAGTCGAGGTAATTTGCGGCAGGCCGGTGGTGGCGAAGTCGCCCATCGGACTTTCCAGCTTGCCCATCATCGTGCTCAGGTCTCTGGCCGCGTCGGCCAGCTTGGTCATGCTGCGACGGCCATCGCCACTCACCAGGGCGTTGCTCGACTTGGCCAGTTCGTCAATCTGCTGTGCAGCCTCGTTCACACTCGCAATGGCGCGCTCTGCATCGGCGATGATTGACTTGCGGTCGCGCAGCTCCGCGGTAACGGCCTGGATATCGTCCAGAGTAGCGCTGAGGCGCACGATATTCTCGTCCGACAGGACACGGTTGATCCGGTCAAGGGCCTCGTCCGCCCGCGCCAGGACGTTGCCGCCGCCGTCCAGCAAGTCAGAGAGTGTGCTGGGCTCGGACCGGATGCGCGGCACACCCTTTCGGGGGGCTATGTCCTTCAGCAGCTGCAGGGAAGGCGTTCCCGCGGTGATCTGTACATAGTTCAAGCCGGTGATGCCCTGCGGCTCCAGCGTTGCATAGCTATCGACACGGATGGGTACGTCCGACACCACCTTGGCCCTGGCGATTACGAGGGTGGGATCGATTGTATCGAGCGAGATACGGGCAACCTCGCCAACTTTAATGCCGTTGAAACGGACTTCGCCGCCCTGAGACAAGCCGCTGACAGGTCCTTTGAAGACGATGTCATAGTGGTCGTAGGTCTGTCCGAATTTGAACGCCGCCAGCCAGACGCTGAATACGATCAAGCCGATCAGGAGCAGGGTCGAGGCGACGCCCACGAGGGCGTAGTTGGCGTTGCGCTCCATCAGGTTGTTCCTTGCGTAGCCCGCGCCCCGGACGCCAGGCGTCCCCGTGGGCCACGGAAATACTCCTGGATCCATGGATGGTCGGATTTTTCGAGTTCGCGAACGGGCGCCATAGCCACGACTTTCTTGTCGGCGAGGACGGCCACCTGGTCCGTGATCGAATAGAGGCTGTCGAGATCGTGAGTGATCATGAGTACGGTCAAATCCAGACTATCGGAAAGATCGCGGATCAGCCCATCGAATGCCGCGGCGCTGATTGGATCGAGGCCTGCGGTGGGCTCGTCGAGAAATAGCAGTTCTGGATCCAACGCCAGGGCGCGCGCCAGACTGGCGCGCTTTATCATGCCGCCGGAGAGCTGCGCTGGCTTCAGCGCCCCGGCGCCGTGCGGCAGCCCGGCAAGGGCGATCTTCAGATCCGCCAGCTCGTCGATCTCGTCCTTGAGCATGTCGGTGTGCTCGAAAAGTGGAGCTGCCACGTTCTCTTTGACGGTGAGGTTCGACCACAGGGCTCCTTGTTGAAACAAAACACCCCAGCGACGGTTGATCGCTGTCCAATGCTGGCGACGGGCGTCGCGGATGTCCTGGCCGAAGATTTTCACTGATCCGCCCTCGGCACGTCTCAGGCCGATGATTGTATTTAGCAGCACCGACTTGCCGGTGCCCGAGCCGCCAACTACACCCACGATGTCGCCTCGGTTCACGACCAGATCAAGGTTGTCGTGGATGGTGCGGTCGCCGATCCGGGAGATTAGCCCGCACACCTCAACCGGCGGTGCCTCCCTGTCCAGCAGTGTTTCGTCATCAACCTCCATTATATGTCGAGCTGCATATAGATCAGGGCGAAGATTGCATCGATCAGGATGGTGGCGAAAATCGCCTGCACGACTGCCGTCGTGACGCGGTGGCCAAGGGACTCGACATCGCCGCCCACTTCCATGCCATGCCGGCAACCGATAGCGGCGATCACTACCGCAAACGCGGGCGCTTTCGAGAGGCCAACCCAGAAATGTGTCACCCCTACATTATCGATCAGGCGCTGCAGAAACATCGCCGGACCCAGATCCAGTACTGTCCAGGCGATGACCATACCCCCAGCCAGTCCTGCCAACGTAGCGATAAAGGTCAGCAGGGGGATGCTTAGCAGCAACGCCAGGAACCGGGGGAACACAAGGGCGCTGAAGGGATCAACGCCGAGCACTTGCATGGCGTCGATTTCCTGTTTCATCTTCATCGCGCCGATCTCCGCGGCGAAGGCAGAGGCCGACCGGCCAGCCAGGAGCACCGCGGTGATCAGCACGTTGAACTCGCGCAGCACGGAGATGCCTATAAGGTCCACGACGAAGACTTGAGCGCCGAATTTGCTCAGAATATTCGCGCCGAGCAGGCCCACGACCGCACCGATGAAGAAGGTGGTGGTCGCGACGATCGGGATAGCATCCAGCCCCGCCCGCTCCGCGAGAGAAAAGACGGCAGCCCAGCGCACGTTGGCCGGCCGACGGATCGCCTGACCAAGGGCCAGCAGCAGTTGGCCGTTGAAGACATTGAGTTGGTAGACATCCATGCCGCCACTTACGACGCCCCGGCCAGCGCGCTCGAACAGGTCGTAGAACGGGCGTTGCTTCACGATCGGCGTCCGCGGCGCCGCAGCGGCATTGGCGACCATGTCCAGTAGCCGGACGATCTCCTGACGAGCGCTGATCTCGCCGCGCTCGGTCGCCTGTTCAACGGCTTTGAGTATGCCGTAAGCGCCGGAGGTGTCGCAGCGGTCGATGCCATTTGCATCGATGAAAATGCCGCGCGTGCCCTTCAGCGCCTCGCCGAGACGTTCATTGGCCCAACCCATACGCACGGACGTCCAGTCGCCGGTCAGCCCAGCGGTCTGAACCTGGTCTCGGGTCTCAAGCGTGAAGTCGGCCGGTTGGCTCATTAGTGTATGTCGTCAGACCATAGGGGACCAATCAGTCCGGACACTATTCTGCCCGCTGCTCTGCTCCAGTCTAGCCTGCTAATCGCTGGCTGTGTACTTTTCGTGGGCCCCAGACTACCCGTGATGATGATAATGCCACCTTGTGGCAATTGCCGCCGGGAGTGGCGGCACGGTGCATCAGGCGGCGGACTTGCTCTGGGTACTCACGGCGCGGCCGGTGTAACGCGCGCGCGGACGTATCAGTCGGCTGTCGCGCTTAAACTCCAGGAAGTGGGCGATGTAGCCGTACACACGCGCCATGGCGAACATCGCAGTGAAGAAATGGGTGGGGATTCCCAGGTTGTGGAATACTGCGCCCTTGTAGAATTCCACGTTGGCCCAGATCTCCTTGCCGCGGGCGGCAAACTCGCGCTGGCAGGCTTCCTCCACCGCGACCAGTATTGCCAGGAGTTTCTTGCTCTCCTCATCCTGGCACAGGTCTACCGCCATCGGTTTGAGCAGTCTGGCGCGCGGGTCCACCGTGCGGTACTCGCGGTGGCCCATGCCCATGATTTTCACCTTGTTCGCCAGACAGTCCAGGACGTAAGCCTCGGCCTGGTCGGGGCTGCCAATCGCCATGGCCATCTCCAGTGCCGCCTGGTCGGCGCCGCCGTGCAAGCGGCCAAACAACGTACCGATGGAGGCAGAGATGGAGGACTGGATGGGCGCCAGGCTGCTGGCGCAGACCCGGCCGGCGAAGGTGCCGCAGTTGAAACTGTGTTCCATTTGCAGAATCTGGGCCGCATCCAGCATGCGCCTTTGCGCCTCGGTCGGAGCCTTACCGTGGAACATGGTGAGGAAGTTTTCATGGAAATAGTGGCCGGCCACCGGTTGCAGGATGACCTTGCTCTGTGCGAGACGATGGTGAGCGGCGATCAGCGCGGTCATCTTCGCTGCCAGGAACAGCCCGTGCTCAGCATCCCGGTCGATCTCCAGTGCTTGCTCCTCGGGTAGCATCAGCAGCGGTACCAACCCCTGTAGCATCAGCATGGGGTGTAAATTCCGCGGGACCCGTTGCAGCAGATCAATTTCCGCGTGGCTGAGGCGGGTGTGCCGGCACATGAACGCCTTGAGGCGGCTTTTCTCCTGCTCTTTGGGCCATTCACCAAACAGCACCATCCACACCACGTGCAGGAAGGGCACGCCAACCAGATCCTTGATGTCGATACCGCGGTAGCTGAGCAAGCCGATGTCGCCCTGTACATCGGAGATCGCGGTTTCGCCGACGATGATGCCGGCCAGGTCGGCGGAATAAATGGATGCTTCTGCGGACATAGTCTAACCCCCAAATTGTTACTTTTTCACAGTATAGGACAGGCGTAACAATCAGTTGAGTTAAATATACTTATGTATGTATTAGGAGAGCTGATATGCGTTTTGAAAACAGCGAGCTCAGGGCCTTTCGTGCGGTCATTGAAGAAGGCGGCTTCAAGCGCGCTGCCGAGGCGTTGCACCTGAGCCAATCCGCAGTTAGCCAGGCTGTGGCGAGCCTGGAGTTCAAACTGGGGGCGCTGCTGGTGCAGCGCGGCAAGGAACTGCGGCTGACCGACGTGGGCCGACGCCTGTTTGAACATGCGGTGGATGTCCTGCGCGGAGAACAGCAGGCGCTGGAAGATATCGGGGCGCTGAAACAGGGCAAGACCGAAACGCTGAGCCTGGCGCTCTCCGCCTCCATAAACCGCTTCTATGCCCCTGATCTAATAAGCGCTTACTATCGCGAAAACCCGCATACCCGCATGAAAGTGGCAGAAATGCCGTCCCGCAGCATCATCGCTGCCGTGCTCTCGGGCAACGTGGAACTGGGCCTGGGCCCTTTCCAGAAAGACATGGTCGCGTTCGAAACCCTGGCGCTGTACAGCGATTCCCGCCATCTGGTGGTGAGCCCCAAACACGCACGCTACGAGGATATGATGAGCGGTGATGAGAGGGCGCTCAAGTTGACACCCCTGATAGCTTCCGCCCTGGACAACCCGGATATGCGCCCCTCCATCCAACGCCTGCGCGACCAGTTCAGTACCGTGTGGGAGGTCAGCAGCCTGTCGTTGCGCATTCATATGGTAAAAGAGGGGATGGGGGTCACCTTCATCGATCTCAAACTGCTGGAGGAGCATCCAAATTGCGCTACTTTTCGTATTATGGATGACGTGTCGTTTGGCCGTATCGACAAGCAGGTAGGGCTCTACTACCGCGCGGGCAAGAACCTCAGTGACAGTGCCAGGAACTTTATCGCCCTGTGCCAGCGCTTCTGGAGTTTGTAATGGAGCGCAACTCAATGGCAGTCACACTGCGCAGCAATAACGTGAAAAAGCTGAGCGAGCAGCCGTTTGATGTGCTGATTGTGGGCGGCGGCATCAACGGCGCCGTCGCCGCCGCATCGCTCGCGGGTCGCGGTGTGCGTGTGGCCCTGATCGATCGCGGTGATTTTGCCGGCGGGGTCAGCTCCAACTCCTCCAATCTGGCCTGGGGCGGTATCAAGTACCTCGAAAGCCTGGAGTTCCTGCTGGTCAATAAACTGTGCAAATCGCGCAACCGGTTGATGAAGGCTTATCCGTCTACCGTGAAGGAGATTCGCTTTTTCACCACCATCCAGCGCGGCTTCCGCTTCCACCCGCTCTTTATATATCTGGGCAGCATCCTTTATTGGATCATGGGTCGCTTCGCAACACGCGCCCCGCGCTACATCAGCGCGCGCGCGATCGAAACCGCGGAACCTGTGGTGAACACCAGCAAGGCAGCGGGCGGAGTGGAATATTCCGACTGCTACCTCTACGACAATGACGCACGCTTCGTCTTCAACTTTATCCGCAAAAGCCTCAACTTCGGTTGCATCGCCGCGAACTACGTCGAGTCCACTGGCGCGCGACGTGAAGCCGGACAGTGGATCACCAGTGCGCGGGATGTCATAAGCGGCGAGCAATTCGAGATTCGCGCGAAGGCAATGATCAACGCGTGCGGCCCCTGGGTTGATGCGCATAACCGCATCACCGGCGAGTGCACACAGCATCATCACCTGTTTTCCAAGGGTATCCATCTGGTGGTGGATAAAATTACTGACAACAAACGTGTACTGACGTTTTTCGCCAGCGATGGTCGCCTGTTTTTCCTGATTCCGATGGGACCGAAAACCTGTATTGGTACCACGGATAGCCAGGTCGATGCGCCGGATGTCACGATGACCGATGCCGATCGCGCGTTCGTGCTGGACAACGCCAACGCACTATTGGACCTTGACCCGCCATTGAGCACTGCCAGCATCATCGCCGAACGGGTCGGTGTGCGGCCCCTGGCCAGCAAGGGCGAGGGCGGAGTCGCCGACTGGGTGCAACTGTCGCGCAAACATGTCATCGAAGTAGACGAACCACGCCAGCACCTGAGCATCTTCGGTGGCAAGTTAACGGATTGCCTCAACGTGGGCGACGAGGTGGCAGTAACAATCAAGCGGCTCGGCATTGCCGTACCGGCACCGGACAACAAATGGTATGGCGAGCCCGGCGCTGAACTGCGCACCGAATTTATGTTGCAGGCACAGTTGATGGACCTGGACAGCCTGACCGACGCCTCGTCCTCCGAGCCGCTCTCAGAACGCTTCTGGCGCCGCTACGGTGAGAGTGCCTTTGGCTTGTTAGAGCGTATTCGGGCCGATGCGCACGAGGCAAAACTGTTGATCAAGAATGCGGAATACACACGTTGCGAAATCGCGTTGGCGGCGCGGCGCGAGATGATCGTCAAGCTGGAAGATTTTATGCGCCGTCGCTCCAAGATCGAGGAGGTCGTGCGGCGCGAGGATATCGCCAACGCGCCCGGGCTGCTGGAAGCCTGTGAAATCCTGTTCGGCAGCGATGCGCAGGCGCGCCTCGCGGAGTATCGCGAGTCGCTGAATCGCGGGGCGAAGTAGCGACCGGACACTCAAATGTTCTGTTCGCTCTTGCCATCCGCCGTACCCAAACTATCCCTGTTCATTCTTGCAAACGGCTCCGGCCGGGGCGGGAGTTTGAACAGCTTACCCGAAAAACGCAGGAGAAAAATAAAGCCCGCCCCAAGCCAAGACAAAATTTGTTTTTTTTATTTGGGCTTTTTTTTAATACACCAAAATTTGTCGTGGGTGGGGGGGGGCCGGATTTTCCTCATCGTTGTTTCGGGCACGCTGTTTAAACTCCCGGCCCGGCCGGAGCCGTTTGCAAGAATG
>JANPDE010000217.1:0-12475 GCA_031431315.1 Haliea sp. | reverse complement strand
TGCTTTAACGAACTCGTCCATTATGTAATCCAGCGCCTGTATCTGCCGCTGGCGGGTAAAGTAAGCAGGGCGCAGGATGGCATTACAACCCAGGCCATTGAGTCGATGCAGCAGGCTGTGGGCGAGCGGCAACAAATCGATGTCCGGCTCCACCTCGTGGTTTGCCTGCGCCTGCTCCAGATACCCCAACAATATTTTTTCCGACACATGAATGCGCTTGGACTGTTCCCGCCGGTGTTCATCGGATACCGCCGCCATGCCCCAGAACTGCATGCGAATTTTCCACTCGTTGCGCACCTCCGGGGTAAGGGGCAAACTGAGCTCGCAAAACACCCGCAAAGCGGCGAGCCCGGTCTTGCCATCCAGTGCCGCATCCGCCCGCGCGAGTGAACGCTCGTTGATCCAGCGGATCGTTTTGGTGATCAGCTCATCCTTATTGTGGAAGTAGTGCTCGATAAAGCCACGCGAGTAGCCCGATTGACGCGCAATCTCGCGGATAGTGGTTTTCTCCGCGCCGACAGTGGCCAGCATCTGGGCCACTATCTCAACGATGCGCTCGCGTCGCTCATCGTGATCCACAATTTTTGGCATCGATTAAACCTGTTTTATGGTCGGTGTGATAGTGAGCTGCGATTATAAGGCAATCGGCTTTATTATTGACAGGAGTTCTTGGCGCTCCGGCGCACCGGCGCTCCGGCGCAACGGCCGACTGGCGCCGCGCACTGTTATATATGCCAAGTGTCTGGTAAGTTAGGGCGCCTCAGTAGACGAGGCGAAAAGGCATGCCCTTTCCTGATTTTGAACCGTGCACTCCGGTTTTTCTGCGATCGCTCAACGAGCGTTACGCGTCCAGGGAACTGATAGTCTATGAAGGGCGGCGACTCACCTATGGCGACGCCGCTGCGCAGTCGGCACGCCTGGCCCGCGGCCTGCTCGCCAGTGGTATCAGCAAGGGGAGTCGGGTTGGACTGTTGATGCCCAACAGCCCCGACTTCGTCGTGGCCTGGTTGGCGGCGGCGCGAATTGGCGCCATCATCGTCCCCATCAATACGTTTTACAAACCCAAAGAGCTCGCCTTTGTTCTGCATCACGCTGACATCCAGGTGCTGCTGACCGCTGACAAACTCCAGCATAACGACTACCTGGAGCGTCTGGAAACCTGTATCCCGCAATTGCGGGACCTGACGCGCAGCAGCGACATGAACCACCCCCTGTTCCTGCGCGAGTTTCCATTCCTGCGCCAGATTTACGTTTGGGGAGAGTCCAGCCGTCACTGGAGTTGCCCGGCGCAACTGCTGTGGGATGCTGCGGATGCGCTGGATGACGACTACCTGCGGGCCGTCGAGGATTGTGTCTGCCCGGCCGATCTCGTGACCATCGTCTACAGCTCTGGCAGCACCGCCGATCCCAAGGGCGCCATGCATACCCAGGGCAGCGTGATACGACACTCCTACAATCTCAACCACAGGCGCGAATTGCAGAACGGGGATCGCATCTTTTCGCCCATGCCTTTTTTCTGGGTCGGTGGCCTGGTGTTCACCCTGCACTGCGCCCTGCATCTGGGCTGCACACTGATCTGCGAAGAGGTATTTAACCCGGAGGAGACCTTGCGGCTGATTGAGGCTGAGCGCGCCACACTGGTGACTGGCTGGCCACATTACGGCACGGCTCTGGCCAATCATCCCAGTTACGCGCGGCGCGATCTGTCCTCCATTCGCGCCGGCAATATCTATCCCCTGCTGCCGCCCGGCATCCGCCCCGCCGATCCCGAGTTGCGCTCCAACGGCCTGGGCATGACCGAGACCTGCGGGCCCCATTCCCTTGACCGTTGGGATGTCGACCTGCCGGAACACATGCGCGGCTCTTTTGGTCGCGCCCTTGAAGGAGTGGAGATCAAGATCATCGACCCCGACGACGGCGTGCGCAGCGGTGCACGCTTGCCGGCGGGCGTCGATGGCGAAGTGTGTATTCGCGGCTACAATGTCATGCAAGGCCTGTACAAGGTTGCAAGGGAAGACTGCTTCGATGCCGACGGTTTCTATCACAGCGGCGATAGCGGCCATCTGAATGAGGACGGCTTCCTGTTCTTCAAGGCGCGGTTAGGTGACCTGATCAAGACCGGTGGCGCCAATGTGGCACCCAGGGAAGTGGAGATCGCGATCGATGAGCAACCCGAGGTACAGTGTTCCTATGTGGTGGGACTTCCCCACCCTGACCGCGGGCAGGAGCTGGTCGCTGCAGTGATCCTCAACGCGGAGCACACACTGGATGCCGCAACCTTGCGAGCGCGCCTCAAACAGGCACTGTCCTCCTATAAGGTACCCGGTAAATTCTTCTTCTGCGCCAGGGAGGATATTCCGTTCACCGACAGCGGCAAAGTCGACAAGCGTCGCCTCGTTGCCTCACTCGCGGGTAGGCAGCCATGATTAAGGACAAGACCGCCATTGTAGGCATCGGCCAAACGGCGTTCGGCAAGAAGTTGCCCGAATCGGAACTGGAACTTGCCTGTACCGCGATACTAAATGCGCTCGACGAAGCCGGCATCGACCGCTCGGAAGTGGATGGACTTGCGTCCTACACGCAGGAATCCAATTCCGAAGTCGAACTCGCGCGCAACCTGGGCCTGGGCGACATCACGTATTTCAGTCAGGTGGGTTATGGTGGCGGCGCCGGTCCCGGCGTCATTGGCCATCTGGCGATGGCGGTCGCCACCGGTCAATGCCGGGTGGGCGTGGCCTGGCGTTCCCGCAAGCGCGCCTCCGGCGCGGTGCGCAGGCCCTGGTCGAAAACCAGTTCCGCGTTGCAGGAAGAGATCGCCATCAACTACACAAGGCCGTTTGGCGTGCTGCGCCCGGTGGATGAAATCGCCCTGCTGGCGCAGCGCTACATGCACGAATTCGGTGCTACACGGGATCATCTGGCGAATGTCGCGTTGACGCAGCGGCGCTATGCCAACAACAATCCCGATGCGCAGATGTACGAGAAAAAAATGAGCCGGGTAGACTATATGACGTCCCGCTGGATATCCAGGCCACTGTGCCTGTTCGACAACTGCCTGGAAACCGACGGCGCACTGGCAGCGGTCATCGTCGGGGCCGATCACGCACGCGACTGCAGGCAAACACCGGTTTTTATCCACGCCTGGGCGCAGGGCTTCCATTCCCAGCACCAGACCATGCAAAACTTTTTTTGTGCTGACCCACTGCTGGGTCCGAGTTGGGCCACCGCGCGAGCGCTCTATCGGCAATCGGATATCCAGGCGCGGGACATCGATGTCGCCCAGATTTACGATGCCTTTACTCCACTGGTGCCGCTGTCCCTGGAAGGCTACGGTTTTTGCGCCCGGGGTGAAGGCGCGGCATTCACCGAGAACGGCAACCTCGAGCTGGACGGTGACCTGCCTGTCAATACCTCCGGCGGCGGTCTCTCGGAAGCTTATGTGCACGGCTTCAACCTGATCACCGAGGGTGTACGACAGATGCGTCACTCCGCCCACAACCAGGTACCGGGTGCAGCGACCTGCCTGGTAACCGCTGGCGAAGGGGTACCCACTGGCGCATTGATTTTAAGGCGATAACTAGGCGGACAATCCAGGAGCTATGCCATGAACGACAGCGCCACCCTGCTGCCCATGATTGATGATACCAACGAGCCGTTCTGGCGCGGCTGCCGGGAGGGGGTGTTGCGCCTGCAGCAATGCCCGGTGAGCAAGCGCCTGATTTTTCCTCCCCGGCCGGTCAATCCCTGGTCGCCGCGCGACAAAGCGGTGTGGACAGCGGTGTCCGGGCGCGGCATCATCTGGTCCGTGATTGCCCCGCACGCGCCACTCATGCTGGACTTCACCTTGCTGGCCCCTTACAACGCCATCGTCGTGGCGCTGGAGGAGGATCCGACCATTCGGCTGATCGGTAACCTGGTGCCCGAAGCGGGCGCGCCGATCAATGCGATTGCCTACGAGGATGTTGAGATAGGCACACAGGTGAAGGTCGTATTCGAACGCATGAATGAAGAAATAACGCTGCCCCGCTGGATAGAGCAGGTGCAGTAAGACTCACACCGCGTATCCTGCTCCAATGTCACGCGCGCCGGGCAGGATGCACTATTACTAACTCAGGGACTACATTCAGGGAGATAAACCGATGACCGCTTATAAAGCACTTTATATCCAGCCAAAAGACGACGGCAGTTTCCAGCGCTCTATTGTGCAACGCGACACTGCTGACCTGCCCGCCAACGAAGTGCTTATCCGCGTGCAATACTCCTCGCTCAATTTCAAGGATGCCATGTCAGCCCACGGCAATAAGGGCGTCACCCGTGAATTCCCCCACCAGGGCGGCATTGATGCGGCCGGCGAGGTCGAACACAGTACCAGCATCCATTTCAAACCCGGTGACAAGGTGTTGGTGACAGGCTACGACCTGGGCATGAATACCGCCGGCGGCCTGGCCCAGTACATCCGGGTGCCTGCATCCTGGGTCTTACCCTGCCCCAGGGGATTGAATCCAAAACGCAGTATGTTGTTTGGCACCGCCGGCCTCACCGCCCAGTTGTGTATCAACAAACTGCAGCGTATGGGTGTTACGCCGGGGAAGGGCCAGGTCCTGGTGACCGGTGCCACCGGCGGTGTCGGCAGCATCGCCGTCGCACTGCTGGCCAATGCCGGCTATGAGGTCGTCGCCAGTTCCGGCAAGGCCGACCAGGCACCGATGCTCAAAGCCATCGGCGCGCATGAGGTAATCGACCGGGCAGAATTTGGTGAACTGAACAAACGCCCCATGCTGAAGGAGCGTTTCGCCGGGGCCATCGATGTCGTAGGCGGTGACACCCTGGGCAATGTCATTAAATCGCTCAAGGCCGGTGGCAGTGTGGCCTGTTGCGGCCTGGTCCAATCCGCATCCTTCGAAGCTACCGTGCTGCCTTTCATCCTGCGCGGTGTCAATCTGCTGGGCGTGGATTCGGTGGAAATTCCCCTGGCGGAAAAACAGGCTGCCTGGAAACAACTGGCGCGCTGCGCCAGGCTCGACACCATTGCACGACTCAATACCCAGATTTCCCTGAAGCAGGTTCCCGATGCACTGGGCAAGCTGTTCACGGGCGGATTGTCTGGCCATACTATCGTCAAGATAGGCCGCTGAAAGTCGCATCGCCAACACTGTCAAGCCGAGCGCCTGGTAACAGGCTTTTTACAAGGCGCTTGCCTTGAGTAAATCTCGGCACCCCTGCTATAGTGAAGGCTTCGGCCTGCGCCCGTACAAGACAGGCCGGATTTGCTACTGCGAGGTGCTCTATTGTGTCATTCGAGTTAAATCGTCGCCTCGTCGCCAGGCGACCGGCATTGGACACCAGCGCCAGGGTTGATGCGGTTACTGCCGGCATCATCAATGGCGCATTTGAGACCATCTGCTTTGAGGTAGCCACACACCTGGGTCGTGCGGCTTCCTCCGCCATCATCAACCAGTCCAACGAACGCAATGCCAGCATCATCGATGCCAATGGCCGCCTCGCCGGCATCTCCGTGGGTATACCGCAACTGCTCTTCGTGTCGCCCCTGGCGGTGCGCTGGGGCCTGGAGAACTTTGCACAGGATGACTGGGGTCCCGGCGATGTGTTTGTCGGCAACGATCCCGATTACGGCGGTGGCCATCTGCCGGACTACACAGTGTATGCTCCCCTGTTCGACGACGAAGGAAAGCTGGTGCTCATCCAGGCACTGCAAGCGCACCAGGGTGATACCGGCGGCAAGGACCCCGGCGGTTTCTCCATCGACAGCAGGGATATCTTCGGCGAGGGCCTTGGCATTCCCGTCCTGAAGCTGGTGCACCGCGGCCAGCCGCGGCGCGATGCCATCGACCTGCTCATTCGTAACAACCGCTTTCCCTCCTTCGCCGGTGATATCGCCGCGATGATCAGCGCCGTGCAGGCAGGGGTCAGGTCGCTGCAGACACTGGTGCTGCGCTACGGCGTGGACACGGTAAAAGCCGCTGTGAACTACAACATCGACCAGACCAACGCGCGATTCCGTCAGGCAGTGGCACAGTGGCCGGACGGCGACTACCCGGCGCATGTCTGGATTGATCAGGACACCGCGGGCAATCCCGACGTCCACGTGCAGGTGACTTGCCGGGTCGCAGGAGACCAGCTTACCGTGGACATGACGGGCTCAGATGCCCGCCCGGAGCTGGTCAATGTGTGGAATACGTTCGCCAATACGCGCGGCTACGCCATCGCGCAACTGGCGTCCATGGTGGACCCGACGATCAACAAGAACGAAGGGCTATTTTATGCGGTCCAGATGGTGATTCCGGAAGGATCCATCCTGCAACCGGCACCCAACAAACCCGCCGCCCTCGGTTCATTTCACCCCGCTGTGGAGGTCGGTGAAGCAATCTGTATTGCACTGTCACCGATACTGCCGCAGCGCTCAGCGCCGCAGGTGTACAAGCTGGGCATGCCCAGTGCGGTCATTGGTTTTAATGACGCGGGAGAAATGTGGATGGACCAGGGTGTGGACGTGCGGGCCTCCGATGCCTCTGCCACCCAGGGGCTCGATGGCTGGGGCGCCATGTGCGCCGGACTTGGCAACCTGATCCTGGCCACCGCCGAAGATGCCGAGAGCCGCTTTCCCGTACTTAACCTGAGCCGCGAAATGACGACGGATACCGGCGGCGCGGGGCGCTGGCGCGGTCAGCTGGGCACGTGCAATGTCAAGCAGGTGCTGGAACCGGTGTCGGCCATGACCTGGATGGTGTCGCGCAAGCATCCACTGCGAGGACTGAACGGCGGCGATGACGCCGGTCCCTACTGCAATCGTTTTCTCGTGGGCACGAAGGACGAATTTGAGGTTGAAAACGCCATCAATGCACAACTTCCGGCTGGTGCCATTACCAGCTACCAGTACGGCGGTGGCGCAGGTTTTGAAAACCCCTTGTTGCGCGATCCGCTTGCCGTCAAGGAAGATGTATTGGACGAATACGTGAGTATCGCCGCAGCACGCGACCGCTATGGCGTGGTGCTGCGCGGCTCGCTGGACAATTGGGACCTGGAAATTGATGAGGAAAAAACCGCGCAACTGCGCCGCGAACGTATGCATGCCAGCGCTGCTGGTGCAAACCAATGAGCTACCGCATCGGCATCGATATCGGCGGAACGTTTACTGACTTCGCCCTGCTGAGGGGGCAGGAACTCATCCTGCACAAGAATCTCAGCACTCCGCAAGACCGGTCGCTCGGCGTGATCCAGGGCCTTGAGCACCTGGCGAAGTCCGAAGGGAAAAGCCTGACGCAACTGCTGGCCCTGGTTGACGCGATCATCCACGGCACGACCGTGGCAGACAATACGCTGATTGAAATGAATGGCGCTTGTACCGGCCTGCTGACCACCCAGGGTTTTCGTGACGAGTTGGAACTGCGCCGCGGATTCAAGGAAGACATCTGGGACGTGCGGCTGCCGCCACCGACGCCGATCATCCCCCGCCGCCGGCGTTTGGGTGTACCGGAACGTATTCGTTTCGACGGCTCCATCCATACACCCCTGGACGAAGAGGCCGCGCGTGTGGCGATTCGCCGGCTGGCCAAACAGGGTGTGGAATCCGTGGCCATTTCGACGGTGTTCTCCTTCGTCAATCCGGTACACGAATTGCGGCTGGCGGAATTGGTCGCCGAAGAAATGCCGGATGCTTACATCTCCCTTTCCCACCAGGTGCTTCCCAAGTCGCCCGAGTTCGAACGGACCAGCACCACGGCGGTCAACGGCTACGTGGGCCCTCGCGTCACGCAGTACATCGACCGCCTGTGCGAACGTTTAAAAGAGAGCGGTTATCAACACCAACTGTTGCTGATGCAGTCCAATGGCGGCGTGATGACGCGTGAATACCTGGCCCGCAGTCCCATTCGCGTACTCGCGTCCGGGCCGGCCGGCGGTGTTATCGGCAGCGCGGCGATCGGCGCGGCGAAGGGAGCGACAGAACTGTTGTGCGTGGATATGGGCGGTACCAGCTACGACGTCTCCGTGATTCGCAACGGTATGGCGCCGGCACAGTCCGGCTGGAACTGGCACCACCGCTACCTGGTGGCGACACCGATGGTACAGGTGGAAACCCTCGGCGCGGGCGGCGGTTCAATCTGCAATGCCGCTTCGGGCACACTGCAGGTCGGACCGGCGAGCGCCGGCGCAAACCCCGGTCCCATCTGCTATGGCCGCGGTGGGAACCTGCCCACTGTCACCGATGCCATCCTGATCCTGGGTCTGTTGTCTGATGAATCAGACTTTGCCGGCGGCAGCTTCCGGCTGGACCGAAGCGGCGTCGAGGAAGCACTACAACAACACGTCGCCGGCCCATTGAATTGTAGCGTCGAGGAGGCCGCTTTCGATTGCTGGCGCGTGGTCAATGCCAATATGACGCAGGCCGTGCGACGCCTTACCGCAGAAAAAGGCAGTAACCCCGAAGACCTGACACTGCTCGCCTACGGCGGCAACGGACCTGTGTTCGCTGCGATTCAGGCCCAGGATCTGGGCATCAAGCGTGTGCTGGTACCACGTACGTCGCCGGGATTTTCCGCAACCGGTGCGCTGGCGGCGCAACCGTGCATCGACGAAGAACGGTCCTACATCGTCTCCGGCGCCCAGGCCGACATTAAGCGACTGCGCCAGTTATGGGATGAACTGGACAGTCGCGCCGAGGACTATTTGCTGGCAGCCGGATTTAGCCGGCAGGATATCCATTGCCGTTACCAGCTCAATTTACGCTACGCGGGACAAAACTGGTCGCTGACCGTCGACGCCGCACAGAAGATAGGCGCAAAAGACCTGTCGTTCGCAAATGACGGGCTGATCGGGGCGATGATGACGCGCTTTCACCAGCTGCACTTTGCAGAATACGGCCACGACCGGCAGGGCGAACCACCTGAAATTACCGGTGTGCGGTTGGTCGCTTCCACGGCAATTCCCAAACCGCATTTCAGTGGCGGGTTCACCACCAGGCGCCACACCGCGACACCCGCCAAACAGCGGCGCGCCAACCTCGGCCACGGTTTTTGCGACACCGACATCTATCGCGGCGCCGATCTCGAACCGGGACATGACGTTCCCGGCCCTGCCATCATCGAGGAAAACTTCACTACCATCGTGGTATATCCAGGCTGGAATGCACGCCTGGATGACGCCGGCGACTACGAGTTGATCCGCACCACAAACTAAAAGACTGATAGGTAGCCCACAGCCCCCCACTGGAGATCCTGAATGAAAAATGCCGATCACGATTCCGTCAAACTCGACACCACGCCGGTGGACGTGTGGATAGGTGTGCCGCTAGGGCACGGACATATGAAAGATCCGGTGGCGCCGAACGACATCCGGCGCTGGGCCCAGGGTATGCAGAACAGTAATCCGCTGTATTTCGATGAGACGGTCGCCGCGGCTGCGGACAGCCGCTTTGGCGAATTGGTCGCTCCCCAGTCGTTCGCCGTATGCACCGACGACAGCCACGGCGCTGCTCCCGCTATCCAGGGCAATATACCCGGCACCCACATGCTGTTTGGCGGCGACGAGTGGTGGTTCTACGGACCGCGCATTCGCCCCGGCGACAAGATTACCCGCTCCAGCATGTTGTTTGATTACAAGGTCACTCAGACAGGATTTGCCGGTCCAACCATGTTTTCCCGCGGCGACACGGAGTACGTCAACCAGCGCGGGCAATTCATCTGCAAACAGCGCTCTACATCGATCCGTTACCTCGCCGAAGAGGCGCGCAAGCGAGCGCAGTTCAGCGAGGAAAACGACCCGACCTGGACTCACGAGCAGTTACTGGAAATTGAGCGCAAGAAAATGGCGTACTTCGAGCGAGTTCTCGCGGAAAAAAACCAGCGCAAATTGAATGTGCAAGCGAGCGAACAATTTCCCGAACGCCTGATCGGCCCGCACTCTGTCGCCAGCTTTACCACCGAGTGGCGCTCGTATCCGTTTACTATCTGGCACACGTTTCGTCCCAATGGCTTGCCCTCCTCGCTGTACGACGCGGGTTGGTTGCCGGAGATGTCACGGGATTTTGACAAGGGCGCTATTGACCCAACCCATCTCGACGGTCTGTATCACGGCCCCTCGCGCGGACACGTGCAACCCGAATACGCGCAACTGATCGGGCTGCCCCGGGCATACGGTTACGGCGCGTCTATGGGTGCCTGGATGCTGGACTACATTACCAACTGGGGCGGCGTGTGGAGCGACGTCATACACAGTAAATTTTCATACCGCACGCCGGCCATGACGGGTGATCTCACTGTTTTGAATGGTGAAGTTAGCTCGGTTCGCGAAGATCCGCTGACCGGTCAGCCCATCGCCGTCGTGCAGATCCGCATGACCAACCAGAATGATGCCACACTCGCTACCGGAGGCGCGGAAGTGCGCCTGCCTACTCTGGAATTGCCGCGTGCGGAGCATCCGGTGAAGTGATTAGCCAATGAACAACGATCCGCAGCTCAGGTTGCAGCCGGACACGTCGCGCCTGACCTGGCCGGCCTTCCTGGAGGATGTGGTAGCGCGCCACGGCGACCGCTGCGCCATTCGCTTTGAAGGGCGTGACATCAGCAGCCAGGAGATACAGGTCGATGCGCGACGCCTCGCCAAAGCACTGGCCGCCAGCGGCGTCTCGAAGGGCATGCGCGTTGCCGTGCATATGGCCAATCGCCCGGAGTTCGCAGTGGCCTCTTTTGCCATCGCCATGCTCGGGGCCGTCATGGTACCGGTGAACACCTTTGCCACACCCCACGAACGCGAATACATATTGCGACACGGCGACAGCGCATTATTACTGTTTCAACGCTCCCTGCTGAAACACAATTTTCTCGACGAACTGCTGTGCATGCTGCCGGAATTGCAGTCCCACGACGCAGGCCCGCTGCACACTAGCAAAACCCCGTACCTGCGCCAGGTGGTAGCCCTGGGGCTGGAACAAGCCCGCGGCGGCGTGCAAGCCTGGGACAGCTTCCTTGAAAAGGGCAGCGATTTCCCCGACTCCCTGCTCGATGCCATGAGCGCTGAAGTTTTCCCCTCCGACGAGAGCCTGATCATCTATACGTCCGGCACCACTGCGCGACCCAAAGGCGTTTTGCACTTGCAGCGCGCCGCCGTGATACAGAGCTGGCGCTTCGCTGACGATTTGCGCCTGACGACTGCCGACCGGGTGTGGACCACCTATCCGTTTTTCTGGTCGGCGGGACTGTGCATGGCACTGGGAGCCACCATGGCTGCGGGTGCGACGCTGGTTCTGCAGGAAACGTTTGAACCAGGCGCTGCCCTGCAATGCCTGGTCGATGAAAAAGCCAATGCCACGCAGTGCTGGCCGCACCAGGCCAAGGCCCTGGCGGAACACCCGCTGTACCAGACACTGGATTTGTCACACATCGACAAGGAAGTCTGCCGCCTGCAACCGGACATTGATCCCGCCGAGGACTTGTGGGGCACGCAGGGTTCGTTCGGGATGACAGAAACCTTCACGCTGGCGTCCAACCTGCCGACTGACGCGCCGGTCAAGCTGCGCCGCGATACCGCGGGTAAACCACTACCCGGCATGAGCCTGCGTATCCTGGACAAACAATCCGGCACTGTGCTGCCGGTCGGTGAAGAAGGCGAGATCGCGGTCAAGGGACTGACCCTGATGCGCGGCTATTACAAGGTGGAACCGGAAGCCACTTTCGATAGCGACGGTTACTACCACAGTCAGGATGGCGGCCATATAGACGCGGACGGCTTCCTGCATTGGAAGGGTCGTCTGTCCAACATCATCAAGACCGGCGGCGCCAATGTGTCCCCTCTGGACATCGAGGAGGCCCTGCTCAGCTACCCCAACATGCGCATCGGCATTCCCTTCGGCGCGCCCCACCCCAGCCTGGGGGAAGTCATCGTACTGTGCGCCGTGGCGATGCAGGGACATTTGCTCAAGGAAGAGGACATACTCGCGTACCTCAGGGAGAAGCTCGCCTCCTACAAACTTCCCAGGAAAATCCTGCTGTTTGCAGAATGCGATTTGAGTTTCACCGGCAACCAGAAAATACAATCGGGCAAGCTGATTGAACGGGCACTAGCGATCCTGCGCGATGATGCTGTGATTATCGACGGTGTGAACTATGGCGACTACCTGGTTAGGGCCGGTTCCTGAGAACAAAACCTGTAGTGTCTACGGGTGACTGCGTCACTTTCAGCTTCTTGAGATGTATCCATTTCCACTCGCCCCAGGCTACCAACACTCCCACCAGCAGCCCCTTTATCGCTCCGGCGTAGACGCCCCCGGCGGTCATGAAAACAGCGGCCAGCAAATATCCCGCGAGAGAACACAACACCACTATCCGAAAATACCTGTACATATCGCCCCTCCTCGCTCACAGGTCTTTTGTTACCCATTAGCGCATTAGAAGGCATGGCTTAAAGCGCCATGCTCACCGCCATTTAGACGGTTAGGGCGCGGCAGGGTCAATAAATACCT
>JANPDE010000216.1:0-4025 GCA_031431315.1 Haliea sp. | reverse complement strand
CAGCTCCGCCAGCGCACCGAGCAGCGGATGGCCGCGCGACAGGTCACTCTCGCGGTAGGTGCCCACCACCAGCACCGCCATCGGCTTGGCCGACGATACCAGATGACGCAGCACCTGCAGGCTGGCGGCGTCCACCCAGTGCAGGTCGTCGAGCACCAGCAGAATAGGTGTGTGCTTCGATGCGAGCGCCAGCAGGCGGGCCACGCCTTCGAGGAGCAGGAAGCGCTCGGCGTCCGCGTCGCTGCCCGCCTCCGGCACCGGCATGGAAAGTCGCCGGGCGAGGTCCGGCACCAGGCGGGCCAGCGCGAGTCCGTTGGCGTCGACGAACTGCCGCAGCAAAGTCTCGTCGGTGTGTTCGATCAACTGCGACAGCGCCTCGCTCCACGGTTGGTAAGGCGCGCCGAGACCTTCCTGGCAGTGGCCGTACAACACGTTCGCGCCCGTGGCATGAATCGCACGCGCGGCCTGGGCGACCAGCGTGGTCTTGCCGATGCCGGGCTCGCCGGAGATCAGGGTGATGCGCAGGTGCTGCTCGGTGACGGACGCCTGTTGCGTGTCACCCAGCCGGGCGAGTTCGGCGTCGCGGCCGAAGAACGCGAACGGGCTGCGCTCGGAGGCGCCGACCAGGCGGGCGGGTAACGGGAGTCGGGTTGGGGGCGCGGCGACGTCACGAAATGCCGGGGAAACGGTAGACGGCTGGGACGTTGCGGCGGCATCACCTGCCGCGCCTGGGGCTGCATTGGCGGTTGCACCGGTGCCCGTTCTGGCCGCGACCGGGGTAGAAGGCGAGAAGTTCAGGGCCTCGGGATTAGTGAGTCCGGCGGGCAAGGACTCGGTACGCTTGACACCGTCCGGCGTCAGATCAAACGCCCAGGCCAGCAGCATGGCAGCCGGAAATCCGAGCAACAGGGAGATCAATACAAACGTGTCGAACCAGCCCGGCAGGAACAACGGTTCCTCGGCCAGCGTCGCCCCCTGTGCCAGCACCCAGGCGACCACACCGTAAATGCCAGCGACCCGGAACACACTGCGGCGTTTAAGTTCTGCGAGGAATCCTCTCATTGCGTCTCCATGGGTTGCGCATCTTATTATTCGTCGCACGCCGCACCGCGACGGAATCCTGCCGCCCCGCTGCGAGTTAACAATAGTGGGCGCTAATTGTATTGTCGAGCGAATTTTCCCCGCGACCCGCCTGAATGGTGAGATTTGGGGTCATGAGATTTGGGGTATGGCCGCTGTCGCTCGCGGCCCCAAGACACCGATCGTTGTTTTCATCCAATACAAAAAAACCGGCAACTCGGCGATGCCCCCACAGTAGCACACCCAGTTCGCTCAAAAAGCTCATTCGCTCTGCAGGGTGTGCCACTGCGGGGGCGCTATCGTCGGTTGCGCAGGGCTTATGGCATTGTATTAAGGCGCATTTCGGAACCGGCGCAATGTTCCCGTGCTGCCTTGTAATTTCGCCGCTTTGCCTCGACAATGTGCGCCGCAAAATACCTCATCCAACTTTTAGCGAGGACTTCACTCCAATGAAACAACCTGTTCGTGTGACTGTTACCGGCGCCGCTGGCCAAATTGGTTACGCCCTGGTTTTCCGCATTGCCTCCGGCGCCATGCTCGGCGACGACCAGCCGGTGATACTGCAACTGCTGGATATCACGCCGGCCATGGAAGCGCTGAACGGCGTCAAAATGGAACTGGAGGATTGTGCGTTCCCACTGCTGGCCGGCATTATTTGCACTGACGATCCCAACACCAGCTTCAAAAATGCCGATTACGCCCTGCTGGTGGGTGCTCGCCCCCGGGGTCCAGGTATGGAGCGCAAAGATTTGCTCGAAGCCAACGCGGCTATTTTCTCGGTCCAGGGTAAGGCGATCAACGACCATGCCAGCCGAAATATCAAGGTGCTGGTGGTCGGCAATCCCGCCAATACCAACGCTCTGATTACCCAGCGCAATGCCCCGGATATCCACCCCCACAACTTCACCGCCATGACGCGCCTTGATCACAACCGGGCGAAAACACAGATTGCACTCAAGACCGGCACTACCGTCAATGACGTGAGCGATATGACCATCTGGGGCAACCACTCTGCTACCCAGTACCCCGACTTGTTCAATGCCAAGGTTAAAGGCGAGCCCGCCATCAAACTGGTCGACCAGAAGTGGTATGAGAACGAGTTCATTCCCGTTGTCCAACAGCGTGGTGCCGCGATTATTAAAGCGCGGGGCGCCTCCTCCGCTGCTTCGGCAGCCAATGCGGCCATCGGCCATATGCGCTCGTGGGCGCTGGGTACGGATCACGACGACTGGGTTTCCATGGGTGTCCTGTCGGACGGCTCCTACGGCATCCAGAAGGGCCTGATCTACTCCTTCCCGTGTCGTTGCAGCAAGGGCGAATGGACGATTGTGCAGGGCGTGGAGGTCGGCGAATTCAGTCGCACCAGGTTGTCAGCCACCGAGCAGGAGCTGGCGGAAGAGCGCGACGCGGTGCAGCATTTGCTACCCTAGTGGACAACATCACCGGCCCCAAAAACTATCATCACGGCAACCTGCGTGCGGAGTTGCTGGCAACCGCCATCGAACAACTGCGGGACACCGGCGTTGAAGACTTGAGCCTGCGGGCCCTGGCTCGGGCCGTTGGCGTGTCGCAGACTGCCCCCTATCGACATTTTGCGGATAAAGGCGAGTTGCTTGCCGCCATGGCCACGTGTGGCTATCGGGACCTTCTCGCTGCCCTGCGCGAGGCCGGCGCAGCGACAAGCAACTGTCCACAGGAGCAGCTGTTTGCATTCGCCCACGCATATGTGGATTACGCCTCGCGCAATCCGCAGTTATTCAAACTCATGTTCGGCCCCGCCGTGCAGCCCACAGTGAACTACCCTGAGCTGCGCGAGGCCAGTCGCGACACACTGCAATTGGTGCAGGACATTCTGCAGCGCGGCGTCGACAGCGGTACTTTTCGCCACGTCGATGATATCGCCTATATGGCCAATGCTGCCTGGTCCAGTATCTACGGTCTGTCCACACTACTGGTCGATGCGCCGGGCCTGTTCGAACGCTCCATCGACCTGCAGCGCCAGGTGGACCTTGGCGTGCGTATCTTCCTGGATGGCCTCAGTCCCACCCCGGCCGTAAACTCACGTTAGACATTACAGTTCCCGCAATACCGTTAGCGGCGACGTGGACACCACCTTGCGGCAACTGAACACGCCCAGACCGCCAATAATAATCGCCCCCGACAAGATACCCACCGGCCAGATCCATGGCGTAGGTGCATAATTCATATCCATGACCCTGGATTGCAGGATATAGACTGACAACTCTGCCCCCACGGTAGCGAGTAAGCCAGCAAACACTCCCAAGGTGGCAAATTCGATCAACAGCCCGCCGAGAATCAGGCGGCGCGGTGCGCCCAACGCACGCAGAATCGCGCTTTCGTGCATACGCGCATCGACACTGGCCTGCACACCGGCAACCAGCACCAGAGCGCCGGCGGCGAGTATCACGACCAGCACCAGGTTAATGGCGGCAGACACCTGATTGATGATGGTGCGAATTTGTTCCAACACGATATCCATCTCGATCACGGTGACAGTAGGAAAGCTGCGGATAAACCGATTGAGGAATTCCTTGTCGTCTGCCGCCAGATGAAAGCTGGTCATAAAGGTTGCCGGGTACGACGCCAATAGCCGTGGCGGCAGGATGAGGAAGAAGTTCGGCCGCATAGACTGCCACTGCAACTTCCGAATGCTCGTCACTTGCGCCTCCAGTGGCTGCGAGCCCACCAGAAATCCTACTGTGTCGCCCACCTCAATTTGCAGGCGTTCGGCGAAACCTTCTTCCATCGAGACCAGGGCCTGATCAGTACCAGGTGCCCACCACTGCCCGGCAACCAGTCGATTATCCGCAGGCAGCGTGTCGGACCAGGTAAGGTTGGTTTCGCGCTGACGCCGGTCCTCCTGCACGTCGTCAGTGCCCGGCAACTTCTCGCCATTGATCGACATGATGCGACCGCGGATCATG
>JANPDE010000215.1:0-7708 GCA_031431315.1 Haliea sp. | reverse complement strand
GTCGGTGAAAAGTTCTTTATCGACAGCGTGCGTCACTACGCCGACCAGGTAACGGACCCGACGCTGCAGGAGAATATCAAGGGCTTCTGTGGCCAGGAGGGCTTTCATCGCCGCGAGCACCAGCGCTACAACGAGACACTGTGCGCAGCGCGTGGCTACGACCTTGAAAAACTCGAAGGCACACTCACGCGGCGCCTCAAGTGGGCGCAGAAAAATCTCACTCCGCTCCAACAGCTGGCCATTACCGTGGCCATCGAACATTTCACGGGTGTGCTGGCAGAGCTCCTATTGAGCCCCGGATCCGTTTTGGACAGGGCCGAAACCTCGATGCGGGCACTGTGGCGCTGGCATGCCGCTGAAGAAATGGAACACAAAGCGGTAGCGTTTGATGTTTACAAGGCCGTCGGTGGTACTGAGGAATTGCGCGTGGCCGTCATGCGGCGCGTGTCAGTGCTGATGAGCATAGAGCTCACCAGGGCGCTGTTCTATATCCTCAAAAAAGACGGTCAGCTATTTAACGTTAAACTCTGGCGCGCAGGCCTGGCCGGACTGTTTGGCAAACAGGGCGCGTTCAGCGGCGGGTGGTCGCCTTACAAAGCATTTTATACCCGGGGCTTTCATCCATGGCAGCAGGATACCCGTGAATTGCTTGTACAATGGGCGCAGGAACCGCAACTGTTGAGCACCTGAGCATGAAAAAGCTGGCTATCACTTTTGTCGTCATCGCAGTGGCAGTATTCCTGGGATGGCAAAAGTTTAGCGCAGCGCCTGTTGCCAGGGTGGTGCCCGATGATGGGGGCACACAGTGGCGTCCACAGGGCAACCCCATCGTGGGTTTGTTTGACGAGCACATGACCACGCCGATCACGTTTCGCACCATGCACGTCAGCCTGAATAACAGCGACCAACTGTGGATCGCTACGGCACCGGAGCAGGAGTTAGCCTGGGTGGCAGAGCAGGACATGTTTGTCCCCGAGGGGCCCACCATGGATAACCTCGGGCAGATCTACTTCAGCCCTCTGTATCCGCAAGAGGATGTGAGCCTGGTGGTGTTGGATCCCGCCACCGGTAAACGCTTGTGGACGCTGCCCAACAAGGGCGATCGACAGGGCGCAGGTGCGCCACTGATTCTTGATACGCCGAACGAGGCGGATGCGCAGGCCATTTATCACGCAACCTATCACTGGGCCTGGGCGGTAACGCCACAGGGCAAAGTGCTATGGCACAAACCCACCGGCCTGAGTTTTGCAGGCGCGGACGTGCCGCATGCCTGGGGCGTCAATTACATACCGCAACTGGATGCGCTGACGGTAGTGACCGGTAATGGCGAAATCGCGGTGCTGGCGCGTACCACCGGCGAACCGCTACTGGCCGCGCCCTTTGCACTGCCCGGCATGACCGCCGCAGCGACAGCCAAAAAAATGCCTTCAAAATGGATTCTGCAACGCGGCGACCGGCTGGCCGAGGAACGCTTCGGCAAAATGCCCCTGCCCGATGGGCTGTTCACCGCCATGGTGCGCATTATTTTTGGCGCGGGGTCAGAGGTCTCCAACTTTTATGCCGTTGACCCCAACAGCGGCAGGCTGTTTGTCGCTGCCACCGCACCCGATGAAGTTGACGGCAGCAGAGATGGCGTCTCCGCCAATGGCGCGATCTATGCGCTGGATCTGGTCCCCAGCGGTGACAAACTATCCATGGTCATTGCGGCGCGTTTCGACTTCGACGGCGGTACTGGCTCCACGCCTACCGCGAGCAATGATGGCCAGCGCCTGTATATCACCGATGAGAATGGAAACGTCATGGCGCTTGATCGTGACCTGAAAGAGATCTGGCGCATCAATGTCGGCGACCAGGTCGCCGCGTCAGTGGCCGTGTCAGCGGACAATCGAGAGCTGTACGTGGTAACGGGTAGAGATGTGTTCAAGCTGTGGGACAAGGGCGATCACGGCGAGCACGCCTGGAAAGCGCAGCTCGACGTGTTCCCGGACCACACCAATGTCAACGCGCTGACACCGACTATTACCGCCAACGGTATTGCTGTATCCATCGGCGCCAGCCGGGAACTGGCCGGCAATTCGCTGTTGATGGAAGCCGGCTTTGGTTTGCTCGACCGTGATACCGGTAAAGTGCGCGGCTTCGTGCAGGGCGTAGAGGAAGGTATCGCCGTGACCGTAGTGGCCGCTGATGGTGGTTTTACGATCGCGCATTCCCCGGTAAGAAGGCTGGGCAGCAAGGCCATCTTTGGCGACAGCATCTCACCGATTCTCGGCGGCATCGCTCGCTATAAACCCAGTAACTATGCACGTCTGGCGCGCGAAGCGAGCTGCGCTGCCGCTGACATAGCAGCGCGCAGTACTGCGCAGCAGGGCGTGCCGGGTTATGACGCAGCGGCACAGCAGTGGGACGACCGACAAATCCAGGCCTTGATGACACAGGCGTCAGACGCACTGGGCAAAACAGAATTTGCTATGCCCATCACAAGCCCGGGGGTATGGTGTGAACGACTGACAACGACGCGTCATTAAAAAATCACCACAGGGGCGAGAGATCATGAAAACGGTATTACGCATTCTGGTGACCTTACCCGCCGTGCTGTTCGTTGTGATGGGCTTGCGCTGGATCACTGACCCGACCGGTGCTGCCACGGCGCTGGGTATGACACTGCTCGACGGTGTAGGGCGCAGCTCCCAGATCGGTGATGTCGGCGCACTGTTTCTCTCGATGGGCATGATGATGATGCTGGCCCTGATCACTGCAAGGCGCAGCTGGTTTTACGCTCCGGCACTGATGCTTGCTCTGATCGCGGTGTTGCGATTGCTGGCCTGGCTGTTGCACGGCGCCGCCCTCGCCCTGGACGCGATTATCGTGGAAGTGGTGGTTGCAAGCATTTTGCTGTTTGCTGCCTCCAGACTCGCGCAGGAACGCTAGCAGGAACGCCAAGTGTACATACCCACGAAGTTGTTGACAGTCACGTCTGAGCTATTGGTTGGAAGGGGATCGCTCGGGCTGGCGGGTTCGGCCATCGGGAGTGCAATTCGCCCGCTTCCCCGATACTCGCTGACGAATTGCACTCCCGACGCCCGCACCCTTGTTTCGTGCTATCACCCAGAACATTGTTCCATGCAGGTAACTGGATCAAGGATCCGGGCGGGAAAGCCTTTTCGAATGCGAGTGTCGGGGAAGCAGGCGAAAAGGCTTTCCCGCCCGGAGCCGTTAACAGGAACGAACAGGGAATTCCAGCGTTGCCACGTTGGTCCAAGAGGGTTCTTTTACATGGCCTGGCTCACGCAGTATCTGCTCGCACTGCTGCTGTCAATACTGTGTGCGGTGCAGGGTACGGCAGCACTGGCCGCGCGGCCTGACGTGGCCCGGCCTGACGTGGCCCGACCTGACGTGGCCCGACCCAATATCGTGCTGATACTCGCCGATGACCTGGGCTTCAGCGACATCGCACCCTATGGCAGTGAGATTCACACCCCCACCCTGACAGCACTGGCCGAACGCGGCGTCCGCTTTAGCAACTACCACACCGCCTCCAGCTGCGCGCCGACGCGGGGCATGCTGTTGACCGGCGTCGACAGCCATCGCAACGGTGTCCCGAATATTCCCGAGACCATTCCACCGGAACAGGCGCAACACGCCAACTACCGCGGCACCCTGGGGCATAACGTGGTGACGGTGGCCAGTCTGTTGCAGGATGCGGGCTATCACACGTACATGGCGGGCAAATGGCATCTCGGCAAGACCCCGGACCTGCTGCCGTTCCGGCGCGGCTTTGAGCGCACGGTGACCATGGCCGACACCGGCGCCGATAACTGGGAGCAAAAGCCGTATATCCCCATCTATAAGAAAGCCAACTGGTTTGCCGATGGCGAGGAATTTACCCTGCCGGAGGATTTCTACTCGTCGCGTTTTCTCATCGACAAGACGATTGAGTTCATTGCCTCCAATGCGGGCGACGACCGGCCTTTTTTCGCCTATATACCTTTTCAGGCCGTACACATACCGGTGCAGGCGCCGCAGGAATTTACCGACAAGTATATGGGTATCTACGCTGCGGGCTGGGAGGAATTGCGCCAGCAGCGCCAGGCACGCGCCAAACAACTGGGGATCGTACCTGCCGACAGCGCCATGGTGAACATGTCCACCACCGGCGACTGGGGCGCGTATAGCGAAGAGGAACAGCGCTACCACGCCAAGCGCATGGCCGTGTACGCCGGCATGGTAGACGCGATGGATCATCACCTGGGTCGGCTGATCGACTACCTGAAACGCACCGGACAATACGACAATACCGTCTTCATCTTTACCTCCGACAATGGCAGCGAAGCCTCGGGCGGAGACGCGCCGCGAAGCCTGACTATGCGGGCCAGCCTCGCCTTACAGGGCTACAACAACGACTACGATACGCTGGGACTCAAAGGCAGTTTCAATACCATTGGCCCGAGCTTTGCCAGCGCCGCTGCAGCGCCGCTGGCCTATTACAAGTTCTATGCCGGGGAAGGCGGGATGCGAGTACCGCTCATTATTGCCGGTGCGTCCATCCCCAGCCAGCCGCGACTGTCCAATGCCTTTACCTACGTGACCGATATAGCCCCCACCATCCTGGACCTGGCCGGCGTCAATCCTCCCTCCAGCCGTTACGGCGGCCGGCCGGTGGAGCCCATGACTGGACGCAGCCTGCTGCCGCTTGCGCTAGGCGCAGCCCTGCAGGTGTACTCCGAGACGGATGTGATCGGCTACGAGCTGGGAGGCAACTCCGCGCTGTTCCAGGGCGATTACAAGATTGTTTTCAACATTCCACCGGTGGGCGACAATAAGTGGCATCTGTATGACATCGCCAGCGATCCGGGTGAGACGGTAGACCTGCAAGAGCGCATGCCGGAGCGTTTTCAGCAAATGCTCAGCCACTATGAGGATTACGCACGGGATAACGGTGTATTGCCCCTGCCAAAAAATTATAACCCCGCACTGCAGGGTGTGCTGAATGGGCTGCTCGATCGATTCGGGTCGAACATCCTGCTGGCCGTATTGACCTTCCTCGTGCTCACGCCGTTTTATATCGCCTATCGTTACCGCCGCAGGTGAGTTAACAGAGCATGAACGTCAAGGCATCAGAATCCGCGCGGCGGCGCGAAATCGAAGTCATCTCGCTGGTTAGCTTCGGCCACGGCGTGTCACATTTTTTTCATCTGCTGATTCCGCCGCTGTTTCCCTGGCTGATGGCCGACTTCGATTTGTCTTTCACCAAGGTCGGTACGACCACGGCGCTGTTCTTTCTCGTCTCAGGCGTCGGCCAGGCGATTTCGGGGTTTATCGTCGATCATCTCGGTGCGCGGCGTGTGCTGTTCGTCGGCATGGCGTTATTTGTCGCCGCTGCGGTGACGCTCGGTCTGGCGAACTCCTACCCGATGTTATTGTTGGCCGCCGCGATCGCCGGACTTGGCAACAGTGTGTTCCATCCGGTGGATTTCACCCTGCTCAACCGCAATGTTTCCGCGACCCGGCTCGGCCACGCGTTTTCCGTGCACGGTCTGTGCGGCAACCTCGGCTGGGCGCTGGCTCCGTTGTTACTGAGCGGCCTGGCGGTCGCCTTTGGCTGGCGCGTCGCGGCGTTCAGTGCCTCGGGTGTGGCGCTGCTGGCCCTCGTGATTCTTTTCCTGCGCCGCGCCGCCCTCCGCGAACCACCGTTGCACGCCGAGCCCGTGACCTCGGGGGCAGCACCGTCGATTTTCGCGTTTCTGTATTCGCCCGCGGTGTGGATGTGTTTTCTGTTTTTTTTCCTGACGACGAACGCGTTCGGCGCGCTGCAAAATTTCGCGCCGTCAGCACTGCAGAACCTCTACGCCTTTTCCATCGCGGGTGGCGCTTCGGCTCTGACGGTGTTCCTGCTTGGCGGCGCCGCCGGTATTTTCGTCGGCGGTTTCCTCGCCTCAGGCAGCGACGCGCACGATAAATTCATCGCCCTGGGACTCGCCACCGCGGCGTCAATCGCTCTCGCCATTGCTATTGGCGTGCCCTCCTGGAGCGTGGCGCCGCTCATGGCAGCCGCCGGATTCGGCAGCGGGCTGGCCGGCCCGTCACGCGACATGCTCGTGCGCCGCGCCGCCACGGCGCAGTTTGGCGAGCGCGCCTTCGGGCGCGTGTATGGCTTCGTGTATTCGGGGCTCGATACGGGCCTGGCGGTGGCGCCGCTCGTTTTTGGGCCGCTGATGGACGCCGGGCAATTCGCCTGGATATTTGGCGGCGTGGCCATGACGCAGGGTCTTGCCATCGCCACCGCGCTGCGCGTGGGACGCAGGATTGCGGCGTTCAAGGCGCCGTAAATCTCACCATAGATATCCGCGGTAACAAAGACCAGTTCTCGGCAGCTTCCACACTCGTGTAAGCGGGCAATAATCGCACTGGGAGGCTCTTGGCACGACACTGTAGTCCATCGTATGCCACAGCACTTCAATATTGTTGCATGCCGCGCATACTCGCGCACTCCTCGCTCTACTTTTTCCTCAATGCGTTCTTTCCGCTGCCTTGTGTTGAAAACCAAGCACACAGAATGCAATAACAGCAATCAACACAGCCGATGCTGTGTAGCGGCTCAGCTCTAACCCACCCTGAGCCAATGGTTTATCCAGAAAATCGCCAACGACGGCGCCCAGCGGCCGCGTCAGGATAAACGCCGCCCAGAATAGCGCGGTGCGGGAAATCGTTGTGAAAAAATAGGCTGCGGCAATCAAGCCGAGCAAGCTGCCGAAAATAAGGGCGCTGTAGAGATAGCCCATCCCAAGCGAATCCGCGCACCAGTCGCCGAGCGCCGTACCCAGCGTTTGCGAAAACATGATGGTCACCCAATAGAACACTTCGACGCGTGGAGTATTGACCGTTGTTACGGCAATCGAACCTTCCACACGATGCCATATAAATAGCGACAACAATAGCAGTGCGAACAACAATGCTGTACCGCCAGGGTAGCCGATACCTAGCGAGCGGTCGGCAAAATCAGCTAATGTTGTTCCCAGCGTCGTCGTGGCAATAATCGTAAACCAGTACAATGCCGGGTGAAATTGCTCGGCTTTGATCTGCACTATGACTGTAACGATAAATATGAGGGCAAATATCCCTGTGCTGAGAAGATAGCCCAGATTCATCGACATCGACACGGCATCGCCGCCGGTTTCACCCAGCGTAGTTGCGAGGATTTTTATTATCCAAAACAGCAGAGTCACTTCGGGTACTTTGCTTAAATCTTTTTGTGTCATCATCGCGAACATCTCCTAACAATAAAGCAACATCAATCCGTGCTACCAATTCAACTGGTAGCCGATATTGAACCCAGTACTCGCGCCCTCCCCTGGAGCTTCCTCGGTGCCGTGGAATATTTCACCGTCAAGAGTCCAGCTAGTCGTAATGCGCTTCTGCAATTGCCAGCCAAAAAACCAATAATTGCTGGCATCGTTAGCGTTGTTGATCCAATAACCACCGCCGGCATTACTTTGCCAATCGCCCCAATTTTTGCAGCCAGAGCGGCAAAAACCATTGCTCTTCGCCGTTACCAATGTTCTCGTCGGAATCTCAGGTAGGCAGCGCAACCGTGGGAAAGAATCCCATCATGGGCAGATCTTCCGTTTCTTGGAGAAATCGATACTTTGCACTGAGCTCAATGTCACCAAGACCTCTGTGTGATGGCGCATGATCTGTATCGTTGAATTCG
>JANPDE010000214.1:0-7470 GCA_031431315.1 Haliea sp. | reverse complement strand
CTGACGCACCAGTTGCAACGCGATCCGGGGCTGGAAGAGGTCGGCCTGGTGATTTTCGATGAGTTCCACGAGCGCAATCTGGATTCCGACCTGTGCCTGGCGCTTGCCTTGCATGGCCGTGAAATGTTCCGGGAAGGACCTCCGTTGAAACTGCTGGTGATGTCAGCGACCCTGGATGGCGCGGCAGTATCGACACTGCTTGGGGATGCACCCGTGGTGACCTCCGACGGTCGCCAGTTCCCGGTGGAAACCCGCTACGGTGAACCCCACCAGTTACGCGATTCTATTGTCCCACCGACCATTAATGCCGTGCTGCGAGCGCTGCGTGAGCGAACGGGCAGTATCCTGGTGTTCCTGCCCGGCCAGCGCGAGATTAGCGCTGTAGCACGGGGCCTGGCCGAAGCACTGAAAGTATTCGGTGAGCAGCAGGTGGAGATCATGCCGCTTTTCGGTGGTATGTCTTTCGAGCGTCAGCAGCAGGCAATACTTCCAGCACCTGAAGGGAAACGAAAAATCGTCCTGTCCACCAATCTCGCCGAAACCAGTCTCACCATTGAGGGCATTACCGTGGTGGTGGACTGTGGATTGGTGCGGGAAGGCGTTTTTGATCCGACGACCGGTATGACTCGCCTGGCTACCCGCCGCGTTTCGCGAGCATCTGCGGAACAGCGCCAGGGGCGGGCGGGTAGGCAGAAACCCGGCTACTGTTACCGCCTGTGGACCGAACAACAGCAGGGACGCCTCGTGGCCCACGCTACACCCGAAATACTCCAGGCGGACCTGGCGCCGATGGCACTGCAATTATTGTCCTGGGGTGTGGTGGACAGTGCCGAACTGCGCTGGCTGGACGTGCCGCCACTCGCATCGTACAGCCAGGCCATAGCGGTCCTGGAGCGCTGCGGCGCAACATTTATGAATAAAGCAGGCAGTTACCAGCTCACACCCCATGGAGTACGCCTGGCGCAGATGCCGCTCCATCCGCGTCTCGGCCATATGCTACTGGTCGGCTGTGACATTCACGCCACCGAAACAGCCTGCCTGCTTGCGGCCACTCTTTCTGAACGCAATCCCCTGGGCGAACGCGGTGTGGATATCAAAGATACCGTCGCCGTATTGATGGGGGAAAGTCGCTGTCCGCA
This sequence comes from Haliea sp., assembly GCA_031431315.1. Classification (GTDB taxonomy): domain Bacteria; phylum Pseudomonadota; class Gammaproteobacteria; order Pseudomonadales; family Halieaceae; genus Marimicrobium. The sequence goes on along the minus strand of JANPDE010000214.1, from coordinate 6,331 downwards.
GGAACTGCAGAGTTGGTTCAAGCGCGTCTGGCAGCAGGCCCGGCGCTTTGCCCGTCTGGCCAGTGAGATTCACAAGCCGCGCGCGTTTGCGCTTGAAGTTGCCCATCAGGATGTGCTCGGTGTGTTGCTCGCCAGTGCTTATCCTGATCGTATCGCACGATTGCGTGAAGGGGGCGATGGTTACCAGTATCAGTTGGGAAACGGGCGGAGCGCTGTGTTGCCCAGGGAAGACACTCTGGTCGGGACGCGGTGGCTGGCGGTGGCGGAGCTGGGTGGCCAGGTGGGGGAGTCTTTTGATCGCATCTACAGCGCCAGTGCACTCAACCCGGGAACTTTCGGCACCGTTCTGGCGACTCATGTGACTGAAGAGGATTACGTCGAGTGGGACTTCCGCAGGGAGCGATTCACGGCGGAGCGGCGTAGCCTGGTAGGCAGTATCCTGTTGTCAGCGCAACCGCTGGAGCAGGTGTCCGAGGATGCGCGGGCTATGGCATTGTTGGGAGTGGTACGCAAAAAGGGGCTGGAAATGCTGCCCTGGAACAAAAATGTCCAACAGTGGCGTGCCCGGATCATGCTGCTGCGGCGGTCCAGTGCCTCAACGAACAATAATCCCTGGCCAGACTTGTCTGATGACGCCCTGCTGCAATCAATGGAATCCTGGCTGTTGCCTCATCTGGGCCCTGTACGGCGTATCGAAGATTTCCAGGCACTGGATATCAAGGGCATGTTGCGCGCGCTGTTACCCTGGCCGCTGCCGCTGGAACTGGAACGCATGGCTCCGGAACGCTGGGCAGTGCCTTCAGGCTCCAGTGTGGCGATTGACTATAGCCAGGATCCTCCCGTGCTGGCCGTCAAGTTGCAGGAGATGTTCGGTTGCGAAGAGACCCCAACCATCGCTGATGGTCGCGTCGCGCTGTTGATACACCTGTTGTCACCGGGACAACATCCCCTGCAGATTACGCAGGATCTTGCCGGGTTCTGGCGCAGCAGTTACCAGGACGTGAAACGTGAAATGAAAGGCCGCTATCCCAAGCATCCCTGGCCCGATGACCCATTGCAGGCGGTCGCCACCCGACATACCAAAAAGCATGCGGGTTCTAGTTAATGGTGTGAGCCTGTAAGTCAGCGGCCAATGAGTCGCGCACCGCAAGAGGAAGCTCCAGGGCATTCACCGCATAGGCCGGGTGGTCGATGCCAGCACTCACCGCAGCGCCTCCGTGAACAGCCGCAATCATTTCGCTCGTCAATTCAAAGCGCAGGAAATGGACACTTGACGTCTTGACGCCATTGTCACGTTGCAGGTCCTCGTCGGCTACAGGATAGACGCGTGTACAATCCGCAACCTGCAACCACACCTTATCCTCAATGCCAATCATGCGGGCAAGTTGTCGCGCACGCTCCTGCGGCTCTTCATACTCGATCATAAAGGTCGCCTTCCAGTTGTGCCCGTCGGGAATCAGGGGATTGTAGGCCTCCAGTTCTTCATTGACGGCGTGGGATTCGAACACTTTTTCGATACGCAGCATTTCCTGTACCTGGTACCTGATGGTGAGTGCATCCTCGAAGTACAGCCTGGCATGTTCGCCAAGTGACACTTGCCGCGTCTTTTTGTGGGCTAAGACCTGCGCCCGAAATGACGGACGCATTTCTGAGTATTCTTCCAGCGACCATAGGTCAGCACGCGACAGGGTGGGCATAATTATCTCCTGAACCTAGAGGCCGTAGGCCATGCGCAGCAGCGTCATGGGATGTAAGGCCTGGTCGATTTTTTCTGACAGGTTGGCAATATGGGTGGCGGCCATGGGGCAGTCGCTGGTGAAATGATCTGGCTCCTGCTGGTCCACCTTGCGCACCACGGGGCGGGCAATTTTTACCGACCTGTCGTGAGTTTCTTTTTTCACGGCGTAGGTACCGTCGTGCCCGGAGCAGCGCTCCAGCGCGGTGACCGTCGTGTCCGGCACCAGGTTGAGCACATCGCGGGTTTTCAGCCCGATATTCTGCACCCGCTGGTGGCAGGCTACCTGATAGGCAATATCGCCCAATGCATTGGGGAATTCTGTCTTCAGTGCGCCGCCCCGGTGCCGCAGCCACAGGTACTCGAACGGGTCGAAGAACGCCGCTTGCACCTTTTTTACATTGGTATCGTCCGGATACAGCAGCGGTAGTTCCTGTTTGTACATCAACACGCAGGACGGGATGGGAGCGGTCAGATCGTAGCCCTCGTCTACCAGTCTGGCCAGTATCGGGATATTCGCTTCTTTCAACGCGTGTACCGACTCCAGGTCACCCAGTTCCAGTTTTGGCATACCGCAGCATTTTTCTTTCGGCACGATGTCGATGTGCACGTTGTTGTGCTGGAAGACTTTCACGAAATCGGCGCCGATCTGGGGACTGTTGTAATTGCCGTAACAGGTAGCGTACAGGGCGAGTTTGCCGGTGGTTGTGCCCACTGGTGATGGCTGAATAGTGCGGATGAGTCGTTTCACAGAACTGCGCAGGGTCTTACTGTGAAAACGGGGAATAGGCGCCGCATGGTGTATCCCCGCCACGGACTCCAGCACCTTGCGGAAACCGGCATTGCTATTTAGCGCGTTGACGGTGATATCGACCAGGGGGATAGAGGTCATGCCGAACACGGTATCGGTACTGGTGAGTATCCGATCCCGAAGTCTGGCGCCGTCGGCTTTGAATTTCACGGCTTTGGCCCGCAGCATCAGGTGCGGAAAATCCACATTCCATTCATGCGGCGGCACGTAGGGGCACTTGGTCATATAGCACAGGTCACACAGGTAACACTGGTCTACTACCTTGGTGAAATCCGCCTTGTCGATGCCGTCTACTTCCAATGTGGGGGATTCGTCCACCAGGTCGAACAGCGTGGGGAAGGCCTCGCACAAACTGACGCAACGGCGGCAGCCGTGGCAGATGTCGTAAACGCGCTCCAGCTCCTGTTCCAGGCTCGCCGTGTTCCAGTAGTCCTCGGATTTCCAGTCGATGGGATGGCGAGTAGGCGCCTCCAGGTTTCCTTCTCTCACTATTCAGCCCCTCTGTAATGTCCAAGGTTGGGGGGAGGGGGTGGGTGTGCCTGGCTGGCCAACCCACCAGAGGAGTTGTCAGTTGTTCAGGCTGTCCAGGGCTTTTTGGAAGCGGTTGGCGTGACTGCGCTCGGCTTTGGCCAGGGTTTCCATCCAGTCGGCGATCTCGTCAAAGCCCTCGTCCCGTGCGGTCTTGGCCATACCCGGGTACATATCTGTGTACTCGTGGGTTTCCCCGGCGATGGCAGCTTTCAGGTTATCGGCGGTGGCGCCAATGGGCAAGCCGGTAGCCGGATCGCCTGTCTCTTCCAGGTACTCCAGGTGACCGTGGGCATGTCCCGTCTCGCCTTCAGCGGTAGAGCGAAAGACAGCGGATACATCGTTGTAGCCCTCCACATCCGCCTTGGCAGCAAAGTAGAGGTAGCGACGATTAGCCTGGGATTCACCGGCGAAGGCATCCTTGAGATTTTTTTCAGTCTTACTATTCTTTAGTGACATGGTACGTCTCCGTATGCGTGAGTTTCCTCACCTGATTGACTCTGTGCTAACAGTAGTACAGCCGCCAATATCTGACAAATTGTGTGACACTACCAGGCTGATTGAGTTTACCTATTCAACCGCCAATATTGGACTTCATTAATTGCAGCGTTGCTGTGATCTCCTGCTCGCTCATGGCCTGTCGCGTGAAGTACTTCACGACCCCCTTTTGGTCCATGATCAGCAGAGCGGCACCCTCTTTGCCGAGACCCCACTCGATGACCCCTGTGCCCTTATCATCCACCACCATGCTGGCCTTGGGGTGTATACGCTTGTTCTTCTTCAGCTCTGCTATAACGAAGGGCGTGGTGCCCCACATGGCGGCATCGAGGTTGAGGATGGTGGTGACATGAATGGTGCCGGGGGGAAAGTTGGCCTCGAGCAGGTCGGTGAACGGCTTGAAGGTTTCACTGGCGGCCTGGGTGGCTGCGAAGTATTGCACAACGTGAACGGTGCCGGCGTTTGTGTCGGAGCGCCAGGGGACGAAGCTGACATCATCCCCGGTCAAGGTGAGTTCACCGCGTTCGCTGATGCTCAATACGGGCAGTGGGGCGTCGACTGAAGGTGCTGCCGCGAGCGCGGTGCCGCAGATAAGCATCAATACCAGACTGGACAGCATGCGTGACATAGACATCATATTTCTCCCGTGAGTTGTTGTTTAAGTGTGATGGATGGTACGCGAACCTCTAGGGCCTGGACCTGCGCTTGGGTCGCGCCGGCACACGCACGACCCCATTGTGCTGGGTGGCGAAGGGTCGGGAATCTGCAGCGACCACCGGATGGTGCTTGGCCGGCTGACGTGCAGGCACGAGTTGCTGGCTGCCATTGCCGATCAGGTCAGCCCGACCCATTTCCTTCAGGGCCTGGCGTAACACTGGCCAGTTATCCGGATCGTGGTAGCGCAGGAAGGCCTTGTGCAGGCGGCGCTGGGACAATCCTTTTACCGTGGGCATGCCATCGCTGTGGTGGGTGACGCGTTTGAGCGGATTTTTGCCGCTGTGGTACATCGCAGTCGCCGTGGCCATGGGCGACGGGTAGAACGTCTGGACCTGGTCAGCGCGGTACTTGTTGCTCTTCAGCCAAACCGCCAGGTTCATCATGTCCTCGTCCGAGGTGCCAGGATGGGCGGCGATGAAATAAGGAATCAGGTACTGCTTCTTCCCGGCTGCGAGTGAATATTTTTCGAACATTGCCTTGAACTGGTCGTATGAGCCTATGCCAGGTTTCATCATTTTGGAAAGCGGCCCGTCCTCGGTGTGCTCGGGGGCGATTTTCAGGTAGCCGCCCACGTGGTGGGTGACCAGTTCCTTGACATACTCGGGGCTTTGCACCGCCAGGTCATAGCGCAAACCGGAGGCGATCAGGACTTTCTTGATGCCCTTAACGCCGCGTGCGCGGCGATAGAGGCTGACAAGTGGAGTCTGGTCAGTGTTGAGGTTTTTGCAGATACCCGGGAACACGCAGCTCAGTTTGCGGCATTTGGCCTCGACCTCCTTGCTGTTGCAGGCCAGTCGCCACATGTTGGCGGTGGGCCCGCCCAGGTCTGAAATGACGCCGGTGAATGCCGGGGAGGTATCGCGAATCTGCTCTATCTCGCGGATGATAGAGTCCTCGGAGCGGTTCTGTATGATGCGCCCCTCGTGCTCGGTTATCGAGCAAAACGTGCAGCCACCGAAACAGCCGCGCATGATATTGACTGAGTGGCGGATCATTTCGTAGGCGACGATACGCGCGTCGCCGTACACGCTGTGCGGAAGGCGCGTGTAGGGCAACTCAAATACCTGGTCCAGTTCGTCAGTCTCCAGCGGTATCGGTGGCGCATTCAGCCACAACTCACGGTCGCCATGGGCTTGCACCAATGGTCTGGCGTTGTACGGGTTGGTCTCCTTGTGCAGCACACGGGAGGCATGGGCATACAGGGCGGGATCGCTTTTCACCTGTTCATACGAGGGAAGGCGAATAACCGCTTGCGGCTCCTGGTCCTTCATGTGACCTATAAGCCTGACTGGCTCTATCGCCTCGACTTCAGCGACCTGCGTGGCGCAGCTCGCAGTGGCAGTATCAATGTAGGGGTTGATAGGCGCGGTAATGGGACCGACCACATCGATGCTAGTGGAGTCGATGACACGCCAGCCGTCAGGCACACGCTTGCGCACGAAGGCCGTGCCACGTAAATCGCGGATACTGTGGATCGGCTCACCCGCCGCCAGCCGGTGTGCCACGTCGACAATGGCGCGCTCTGCATTCCCGTACAGCAGCAGGTCGGCGCTGCTGTCCAGCAGGATAGAGCGACGTACCTTGTCACTCCAGTAGTCATAGTGGGCGATGCGGCGCAGGCTGGCTTCAATGCTGCCGATAACGAGCGGAACCTGTTTGTAGACTTCGCGCAGGCGCTGGCTGTAAACAATGACCGCCCGGTCGGGGCGCTTGTCGCCGGTATTGCCCGGGGTGTAAGCATCGTCGTTGCGCCGCTTTTTATCGGCGGTATAGCGGTTGATCATGGAGTCCATATTGCCCGCGGCCACACCGAAGAACAGATTGGGCGCACCCAGTGCCTGGAAATCCTCTGTCGAGGTCCAGTCCGGCTGCGCGATGATGCCCACCCGGAAGCCCTGATCCTCCAGCAGGCGCCCGATCACCGCCATGCCGAAGCTGGGGTGATCGACATAGGCGTCACCGGTGACGATGATGATGTCGCAGCTGTCCCATCCCAGCGCATCCATCTCGGCGCGTGACATGGGCAGTTCGGGAGCGGGGCC
>JANPDE010000213.1:0-3275 GCA_031431315.1 Haliea sp. | reverse complement strand
CCCTGGGCAATAGTCGTATTGGCCCACAACGCACCATCACGCTGGATACGCTCATCACTCAACGGATTTTTTATCAAAACATCAGTACCTTCAAGTTGGTGAGAACAGACTCAGTTGTTAGAGATCGGACAACACATGCCCACCGTCCACGGTGATCGCAGCTCCCGTCATCAGCGAACCGGCATCAGAGGCCAGCAACAATAGCGGGCCGTTGAGTTCTTCCAGGTTCCCGGTGCGGCGCTGGGGAATGCGCTTGATCAGTGCCTGCCCCTCTTGCGTCTTGAACCACTCGCCGTTTAATTCAGTCTGGAAATAGCCAGGGCACAGGGCATTGACGCGAATATTGTGCTGCGCCAATTCCAGCGCAGCCACCTTGGTGAACTGCACCACAGCCGCTTTTGACGCGGCATAACTGGTCAGGGCCTTCTGTACTCGTTCGGCAAGGATAGAGGCGATATTGACGATACTGCCTCCGCTGCCGGCAGCGATCATGCGGCGGGCGGCTTCGCGCGTCACATAAGCCACGCCATTGAGATTGGTATCAATGACGTTGTTCCAATCCTCATCGCTGAGATCCAGCAACAATTTGGGAATGGTGATGCCGGCATTATTGATGACCACGGTGACCACGCCGAACGCCTGCTCGATCTGATCCAGCGCGGCGGAGATACTGTTGCTGCTGGTCACATCCATGGTGACGGCCAGGGCCTTGCCACCGGCGTCGTTGATCTTGTCCGCTGCCGCCTGGATGAGATCCGTGCGGCGCGCCGCCAGCACTACTTGCGCTCCCGCGCGGGCCAGCAGCGGTGCGAAGTGCAGGCCGAAGCCGCTGGACGCACCGGTGACGAGAGCGACCTTGCCCTCAAGCAAAAACGGCTGTAACAGGTCGTTCATAGTAGGTGGCTCTTTTTTTAAGATCAGGTGTGTCCGATCAGGTGTGTATGATCAGGCGTTGAGATACTTGTCCAGCGTCTGGTTAAAGTGACGAATACGCACCTCCTGGTAATTACCCAGGGTGACCGCGCCCTTTTTGGACGCCTTCAGGCCCTTCTGCACCTGCGGCAAGTTGGCACCATCCTGATTAAATACATTGGACAAGCCAGGTCCCATAACCTCTGCAGCGTCGCCGAAAGGCTGATCACTTGTAAGGCGGAAGGTCGGTACATCATCCGGGGGCTGCGTGCCCTCGGGATAGCGTGTCAGCAGGAATATATCCATGATGGAACTGTCGACATCGTCGCCGTTGGGGCGATGCCGATAGGTGATGACGGTGCCGTGACCCGCCCAGGGGGCAAAGTTGGGAAACAGCAGGTACAGGGTCGAGTCCATCAGCTCAGACATGGTAGCGCGTGCAGTGAAATCTTCTCCGGCCTGTTCGTTGGCGGTAGACAAGGCGACCTCGGCAAGTTTTTCTCGCGCGGTCTGGCCAGGTGCCAACTCGGGGCGAACCTCACTGCTGATCAGATCCATCATCGCATCCATGGACTGCTGCTGCGTAAACTGATCAGCGTGCGTAGGATTGGCAACCCCATAGGCAGTAATAGTGCGACTGACATGATCACCCCAGACATCGTACTGCGAGTTATCAATCGCCTGGAACGGCATCAGTTGGGGGTGCGTGGCAATCGCGTGGTACGACTCGATAAACGCTTCCAGGGCCACCTTCCAGTTGCAGGCAATCACTTTTTCAACATGCAGCGAGACATAGCGCTGCTCGTGTTTCCATTGATTCATGTGCGCGGGCAATACTTCCATGTACTCTTCAAGTGCTGGCGCAGCATCGTCCATATTGATGAATACCCAGCCACCCCAGGTTGCCACTCGCACCTGCGGCAAGGTGTTTTTCTGCGGGTCGATATGGGGGAAATCCCACTGACACGGCGCACTGTCGAATTCGCCGTCAAGCTTCCAGGCCCAACCGTGGTAGGGGCAGCGCAGGATTTCGGCATGCCCGGCACCGCGCTTTAAAGCCCTGCCACGGTGCAGGCAGGAATTGTAAAACCCTTTCAGCTCACCCGCCTCAGTGCGCGTCAACAGGATGGAATCGTTAACGATATCGTAAACAAAGAAGTCACCGGGATTGCGCAGCCGACTCTCGCGACAGGCCACCTGCCAGGTCTTGCGCCATACCTTTTCCACTTCCCGGTCAAAAAACTCGCGTGAGATATAACGCTCGACAGGGAGATCTTCAGACCCTAGATAGGTATCGGTGCTCTCGCGCAAGGCCGCTGGAACCTGCACCTTTTCCAGATCAAGGAGGTCCTGGAATGTCTCGGAGGGGTGGCGGGCTGCGATCTGCTGCGGCGTCAGTTTTACTTTCTCATTCATGGGACACACCTCTTTACTGTTGAGCTAGCGCTGCAGAATCGTAACCGCGCTGATACCGGGCGCACCGTACACATGGGTATAGGCCAGCTTGGGATTGCCCGGCACCTGGTGCTCGCCGGCCTGCCCCCGCAACTGCAACACGTTTTCATAAACCTGACGCAAACCGGAAGCCCCTATCGGCTCACCGTTAGCCAAACATCCACCGTCAGTATTGACCGGCATGCTGCCGCCGATATGCGTGGCACCGGCCTGGATCAGCGCTTCCTGCTCACCGTGCTCACAGAAGCCGTTCTCTGCCATGTGCATGATCTCGGCGCCAACTTCGGTGTCCTGCAACTGCATAACATGCATATCTTTCGGCCCCACGCCCGCCATCTCGAAAGCGGCCTTGGACGCATCCACCGTGGGGCCATCCACCTGCTGTAGTGCCTGGCTGGGTGCGAACACTTCGAAGGAACCAAAGCGCCGCGACTTCATGGTGGCCGCTTTCAGGTACACCGGGGTATCGGTGTAGCGCGTGGCGTGATCCGCCCGGCACAACACCAGTGCCACGCCGCCCTCGGCAGGTGAGCAAAACATAAACTTGGTCAGCGGGTTATTCACCATCGTAGAGTTGGCGATCTCGTCCAGCCCTATCGGCTCCCTGCGCCAGGCGTTGGGATTTTTGGCGCCGTTGATAAACGCTTTTTCGGAAACCTTGGCCAGGGTGTCAGTGCTGATACCGTAATCGTGCATGTACTTCTGTATTTTCATGGCGAAAAACTGGGTGGTCATCATCATGCCGACTTCGCCGTACCATTCGCCGATGCCCAGCTCTTTAGGGTCAGCATTGAAGGCACCGCGGTCGTGCTTGTCAAAGCCCGCCACCATCCCAATATCATATTCGCCGGACTTGATAGCATTGAACGCTGAAATCAACGAACTGCCACCGGTAGCACAGCCGTTGG
>JANPDE010000212.1:0-16680 GCA_031431315.1 Haliea sp. | reverse complement strand
AAGCATTCTCGATTCCTTCAGCCTGCCTGAAAACACGACCTGTGAATGCGTACACTCTAAACATATTGCTGAAACTGACTAATATACACAGCATGCGGTACGAGCCTGCGCATACCGGAAAAAAGCGCATCACCGTGCGATAGAACCGTAGGCAACACAACCACATCGGACAGACGAGAGAGCGACGAGGACTCTATCAGGTCCAGGTCGAAGCATTGCCTGCTGCATCGAATGGGCTTCAAATGACAGAGATCGAACATGGCAATTCACACATTGGATGTATTGGAGAAGCTTATGACAAATATCAAATTCGACATTCTGCCCCAGCGTTCCGCTGTGATGGCAGGCCACACCACAGAACTGCATGCACTGGTGCGTGTGCAGGGCCCGCAACTGCCGGAAGGTCGCAACACCGACCGCAAGGCGCTGAACCTTGCGCTGGTGCTGGACCGCTCCGGCTCCATGTCAGGGCAGGCCTTGGAAGAGGCCAAGCGCTGCGCCGCCTATATTATTGACCAGCTGACAGAGAAGGACCGTGTTTCCCTGGTGATCTATGACGACAGTGTAGATGTCATTGTGTCCTCCACCCATGTTGTCGATAAGGCACTGTTCAAACGTGCGATAGCAGAGATCTACACCGGTGGTTCAACCGCGCTGTTTGATGGCTGGCACGAGGGCGCCAAACAGTGTGTGGTGGGTAACGACGGCGGCGCATTATCACGGGTGCTGTTGCTGTCTGACGGCTGCGCCAACCATGGCCTGACGGATACCGCGGAAATCGCCCAATACTGCGCAGAGATGGCCAGCGCCGGCGTCAGCACTTCCACCTACGGACTCAGCACGCACTTCAACGAAGAGCTGATGGTAGAGATGGCCAAGGCCGGTGCCGGGCAGAGCTATTACGGCGAATCCGCCGAGGACCTGATGGACCCGTTCCAGGAAGAGTTCTCGCTGCTGTCCTCCCTGTGTGCGCGCAACCTGAAGCTGAACCTGTCTGCACCCGCAGGTGTGGAGTTTGAGCTGCTGAACGACTACAAACAGTTGGAAGAGGGCAGCTGGCAGCTGCCGGATGTCTCTTTCGAGGGCGAGGTCTGGGCACTGGTGAAACTCACCGTGCCGGCCGAGCTGCCCGCGCACATCAATGGCGACGATGTGGAAATCCTCACCGGCTTTCTCAGCTTTACCGATATCGACACAGGCATTGCGGACACCCGCTCCTACAGCCTCCGGCTGCCGCGTTTACCCGCAGAGGCCTGGGCTGCAATTGTGGAGGATGAAAAAGTGACGGCGCGACTGCAGGAAGTGCATGTTGCCCACATCCAGAAGGAACTGCGCACAGCGGCCATGCGCAGTGACTGGGGCACGGTGGATAAGTTGGTGCAGCAGGCCGAGCGGGAGGCCGGTAATAATGCCTGGTTGAGGGACTCGCTCCAGTCTATCAAGCGCTATGCCACAGCCAGGGACGAGAGCCGCATGAGTAAAGAGGCGCACTACGCATCACGGAAGATGATGAACCGTATGGCGTCGGTGGACGAAAGTTCAGTGGAATACTCGCTGATGCAGGAATCGCGGAAGGCCAAGCATCTGCAGCGCAAGCAGGAGCAGGGCAAGCGGATGGATCGGCCGGAGTAAGTTAGGTTTTGCCTGACAGGGAGGTTGGGCACCTTTTTGGTAGGTTATCCAATGTGGGGTCTGCAAAAAAGCCTGTAAAAATAGTATGAAACCCTTGCACCAGTGATTTGGCGCAGATAAAATGTACTGTACATATATACAGTATATGGAAGGATTCCACCATGACAAGTCTCGCTTTCCCTCCCCTGCAATGCCACCTCACAGAAGATGAAATGCTCGGCCAGGAAATCACTCTGCTGGCCGGCCAGATCAACGCCGCGAATCACCGCCTGCTAAAACTCATCGCCGAATTCGACCTGCGCAAGGCCTGGAGCGGTGGCGGCACCGTGCGTTCCTGCGCCCACTGGCTGAACTGGAAGTGCGGTATCGCCCTTGGGGCGGCAAGGGAGAAGGTTCGAGTGGCCCAATGCCTGGAAATATTGCCGCTGATCGACGCGTCTTTCGCTGCGGGAGAGATCAGCTATTCCAAGGTGCGCGCCATGACCCGGGTGGCCACCCGCGAGAATGAAGATTTTTTGTTGCGGATTGCGCAGCACGGTACCGCCAGCCATGTGGAGAAAGTGGTGGGCAAGTACAAGAGCGTGCAGTTGAAAGATGAAGGTGCAGCTGAACGCCAGGAGGATAATGACCGCAAACTGGTGTACTACCAGGACAGCGACGGCATGTGGGTGATTCACGCGAGACTTCCAGCCGAGGCCGGTGCCTTGGTGGTCAAAGCTATCCAGGCCATTGCCGCGCCAGTGCAGGCCGAACAACAGCAGCCGATGCTGCATCCGCAAAAAAAAGACGTCTCCGCGGAGACGTTTGCGGAGGCGGTGCAAAAAGAACAGCCTGCCGGTTTTCAGGAACTGCTGGACCACACCCGCGCCGACGCCCTGGCCAGGATGGCGGAGCACTTCCTCGCCACCGCCGACCGGAATCCGCAGTGTCAGGGGCTTAAGGGCAGCGAGCGCTGCCAGATCGTGCTGCATGTGGATATCAACACCCTGCGGCAGCACGGCCAGGCCCCGGGCCTCGCCCACGAGCACTGCCATATGGACGACAAACACTGGATTTCACCCCGCACTGCCAGGCGCCTGTCCTGCGACGCGGCCCTGCTAACCGTACTGGAAGACGAGAATGGCAGGGTACTCAATATCGGGCGCCGCAGCCGCACGGTTCCGGCCACGGTCAGCCGCGCCCTGGGGATAAGGGATAACACCTGTCGCTTCCCCGGCTGTTGTGAATCGCGATACGTGGATGCGCACCATATCAAACACTGGGCGGATGGCGGCGAAACCAGCCTGGACAACCTGGTAACCCTCTGCCGTTATCATCACCGCCAGCTGCACCAGGGCAGTTTCAATATCCAGTTAGAAAAAGCATCAGGCGCACAGCAACTGGTATTCACAACGCCCTCCGGCAGAAAACTCGAAACCAGCGTATTTCCGCAGTTTTCCGCCGTCTCCGCGGAGACGTCCATGTACGTATTGCAACGCATGGCGCCCGCCGTGGACGCCAGCACCTGCGTGCCGCACTGGCAGGGCGAAGATTGCGACTACACAATGGCGGTGGAAGCACTGCTGCATAGGCTCAACAGCGTAGTTTGATAAATGTCATGGCTCAGTTACGCTGGGCCCATGAAAAGCACCCGCTACTACAACGACCATGCCGAGGCATTGTGCACGCAGTACAACGCCGTTGCGCCTGACTCGGTTCACGGTAAGTGGATGGACAACCATCTAAGCGACAAGCCCGGCTTCGCCTGCGATATCGGGGCCGGGTCCGGGCGCGATGCCAACTGGCTGGCGGCGAAGGGCTGGGACGTGGTGGCCGTGGAGCCCAGTGCCGAGATGCGCGAGCGGGCCAGGCTCACATCGCACCCGAGCGTCACCTGGCTTAATGATGCCTTGCCCCACCTGAACACACTGCGCTCCCTGGGTCATCGCTTTGACCTGATCCTGCTGAGCGCTGTCTGGATGCATGTGCCGCCAACCGCACGCGAGCGGGCCTTCAGGATACTGTCCGAGTTGCTCAAGCCTTCAGGCGTGCTGGTTATCACGTTGCGGCATGGCAGTGATGAGCAGGAGAACACGCAGCGCGACTTTCACAGCGTCAGCGCAGATGAGGTCCTTGAATACGCCAAACGCCGCGCAATAGCGCTGACATATACATACATTGAGCCAGATCAATCGCGTAGCCATGTCTCCTGGGAAACACTGGTTTTCAGCATGCCGGATGACGGCACGGGCAGCCTGCCGTTGCTGCGGCACATTATTGTGAATGACGATAAATCCTCGTCCTATAAGCTGGGCCTGCTGCGCGTACTTACGCGCATTGCCGAAAGTGCGCCGGGCATTGTGACGAATCGTACCGACGACTACGTTGAGGTACCACTGGGCATCATCGGCCTCTACTGGCTGAAGCAATACAAACCCCTGCTGCTAACGCACAAGATCGCGCAACACCCCAATTCACGGCAGGGATACGGCTTTGCCGGAGATGACTTCTATAAGCTGGACAAGATATCGAACTACGATTTGCGCGTGGGCGCGAGCTTCGACGCCCAGCGCGGCGCAATCGTTACCGGCGCGATCAGGGACGCCTGCAGGAACATCACCGCGATGCCGGCCAGATACATTACATGGCCCGGTCAGAACAGACAGGTCTTTGAGTACGAAAGGAGCACCGTCCGGATATCGGGAAGGCCGATTACACTGTCCAAGTCGTTCCTGCTCGGCTTTGGTACGTTCCGCATACCGGCACAACTGTGGCAAACCCTCGGCCAGTACGCGTGCTGGCTGGAACCGGCCATACTGCGCGAGTGGGCCGGCCTGACACAGGGCTGGGGAATTGCCGACTACCAGGCAACCGATATGCGGGTGTTCGACTGGGAGGAGGGCAGGCGCGATGTTGGCATTGCCTCCAGTCGCGTCACTGCTCTGCAGTTAGAAGGCTTCCCCGTTTCATGCGTGTGGTCCGCTCAGAAAGCCAGGACATTCCAAATCGATCATTGCTTTCCCTGGGCCAGATGGCTGAACAACGATCTGTGGAATCTGGTTCCCGCTAGCGCCGCGGTGAATAGCAGCAAAGGTGACAAACTGCCTTCCGCCTCGGCAATGCATGAGGCACATGGTCGCATCCTCGACTGGTGGCAGAATGCGTATGTGGATTCGCCACTGAGGGAGAAATTCCTGTTGGAGGCTGATTCGTCGTTGCCAAAGTTGGTGGAGGGTGAGCCTGGGCTTGAGGATATCTATCTCGCCATGTTGCACCAGCGGGCGCGGTTGAAGGCTGATCAGCAGTTGGTGGAGTGGGCGTAATTTTAGGGGCCGTACATGCCAAATGGAGGTGAATGGTTGAGGAAGGGGGGAGCTCCATTATAGGAAATCCTCAGTATCAAATAGCGATCCCGTGTAATGTCTACTGGTCAGGCCTCTATGTTAGTCTTTGTGCAGACACCGTTGAGTATATGAAACGTAATCCCAACAATTCCAGCCAACGCCTACAGGAGTTAAATGTGCAAACGGCAATAGTCCTGCGGCACCCCGTCTGATCTCTTGATTGCTTATGCCTAATCACTGGTCAGATACGGAAGTCGAAAATGCGGTAGAGAGCTACTTCAGCATGCTTCGTCTCGAACTGGAAGGTCGCACATACAACAAGACTGAACGTCGGCGTTCTTTGATAGTGCAACTAAATAATCGCTCTGATGGCTCTGTGGAACTCAAACATCAGAACATCAGTGCTGTGCTAATTGAGATGGGTATACCGTATATTGATGGTTACAAACCGCGATTCAACTATCAGCGTTCGCTTCTTCCTGCTGCGGTCTCGAACTATCTGAAGCAACATCCAGAGTTGCATGAATTGTTTAGGGTGGATTCGGAAGAGGTGCCTGTAATACCAACTGTCGAGGATCTCCTCGCTGCCCTGGAGAATCCACCCAGTCGGGAGAATCGGACACCACAAGGCATTGAGAGACCTAAAGCCTTCTATAATCCTGGTGGGGTCAACTATCTGGAACGGGAGGCTCGCAACCATTCACTTGGTGAGGCGGGAGAACATTTTGTGATCAATTTCGAACGTGCACGGCTGATTCACGCAGGAAGAGAGTCGCTCGCTGATCGAATCGAGCAAGTTTCGGTAACCAGCGGGCCTTCGGCTGGCTTTGATATAAAATCTTTTGAAGAGGACGGATCAGATCGGTTCATCGAGGCAAAGACAACGAAGTATGGTAAAAACACGCCATTCTTTGTTACGCCGAATGAGTTGCAGTTCTCCAAGGAAAATTCTTCCAACTATTATCTATACCGCATTTTCAGGTTCCGAGAGACTCCGCGATTGTTTGCGTTGCATGGGCATCTGCAAGATTTGTGCAATCTTGAGCCATCTGAATTTATAGCAAGACCGGCATGAGGTCAGACTAAAAAGTCATTAGTTGCTGATGGCACTCCTGATCTGTCCAAGCCGGAATGCTCTGTATTCGATAGCGTCCATCGATGCACCATTTCCCGCATGTATGGCACCATCGTATCCGGCTGCCTCGGCGGCCATTACAAATGCATGGTCATCCAGTACAGGGTAGGCATCCATGTAAAGGTTGATTAGCTCCTGTGGCCGACTATTAAGCAGGTGATCCACGGTCGCATATTTTTTTCTGTAGTTATCGTTCCAGTTGTTCGTTTCGCGAATCCACTCACCATGCTTGCGAGCGAAAATCTCAGAAGTCCTGCATCCCAGCTTCAGAATCAGGTCTGAGAACTCGGCAAACGGATTGTTCGAGTCATCAATGATCGGATTTTTAATCGAAAGATATGCCGGCATGATTCGTGGCGATTCAGCGTAATCGAAATTACGCCGATCATTCGGGCATTCGGCATAGACACCGGCAACAACGGAATCATTGGTGAACGTGTATGTCCCTATCGCTGTGCGTGGCAGGCTGTTACCAGTTCCATGCTCTCCTCGATACACTACCAATGGTTTGCCGAGGGCATCAACCACCCTGCTGTTACCAAACCATTCAAGGAATTCAGACGTGCCGGATACACTGAACTGATTATCGAGCCTCTCTATTGAACAGCACTTGGCACGGTCATGTTCTGTGACCAATACCTTTCCAAAGTCAAGTTTATGCATGTACCTCCGGGAGATTAGTAGTCTTTGCGAGTAGTTGAAGATGGAGCTTGTCTTTTCATCCGTGTATTGCATTTTTATCGTTTTCCCCCAGTGATCTGTAGCGAGTTTCCCGCTATCTAGATCTTAGGTGATAAGTGCCACGACATCGTGGACAACTATCTGTGCCAGGACATCGTAGACAAGCCTCATCAACAATTGAACAACCATTGACACTGCTACCATGAATATCTCGCAACCGATTGGAGGTACTCATGAAAAGAAACGCTGGAACAAGAACGACAATTCGCAGTTCAACGCTATTCCACGGGTGAAAGCCCGGAAGTCTGTTCAATTGGTACCCTCTTCTACATCATGATCTACCATTTTTTTCTGTAAACTGCACCATTCGCTTTCCGGAGCCCCTGTTTATGGATACTGCTGTAGCCTCACCCCCCAACCTGTCCCTGGAAATCCCCGCCGATTCCACCGCTACCCCGCGATGGTTTGAAGAAGCCCTCGCCACGCCGCGCCGGGAAGGCTGGCTGGATTCATCCGGTTGCGCTATCCATTTCTTCAGCTGGGGAAACCCAGCCAATCCCGGTGTTTTGCTGCTGCACGGGTTTCTCGCACACGCACGCTGTTTTGCCTTTATCGCACCGTTTCTCGCCAAAGAGTATTACGTGGTGGCCTATGACTTTTCCGGCATGGGGGATTCGGGCGTGCGCGAGGCATACCCTGATGAGGTGCGTCTGCAGGAGCTGATGGATGTTGCCCGGGGTACCGGTTTGTTTAAAAACGGCCAGAAGCCCAGCATCATTGCGCATTCGTACGGCGGCAGTATCGGCCTGGTCGCCATGGAGCGGTGTCACGAACAATTCTCGCGCCTGGTGATCTGCGATTTGATGACCCTGCGCCCCGAGCGTCTCATGGCACACGCGAAGGAGGGCGGCCGGCCGCCGGGATCCCAGGACCCACAGCGACCCAATCGAATCTACCCGGACTATGCAACCGCCAAGGGTCGCTTCGTGCTGTCGCCGCCCCAGAAAGTCAACGAGGCGTACTTGTTTGACTACATGGCCTACCATTCCCTGAAGGAAGTGGCCAGCGGCTGGACCTGGAAGTTTCACCCCAGCGTCTTTGAGCGCAGTACAGATCATCTCGAGCGTTTATTGACACAGGCCGGGCGCATCGCCAATGCACCTGGACCTATAGTGATAGTGTACGGGGAGCAGAGCGCATTGTTCGATGCCGATTCTGCCGAGTACGTGCGTGAATGTGGCGGTGCGCATATACCGATGATCGCCATCCCCGACGCCAGGCATCACCTGATGCTGGATCAGCCAGTTGCTTTTGCCAGTGTGCTCAAGGCTATATTGGTGTGTAATAGGGTTTGATCAATGGCAGGTCAGCGTAGGTCTGGATGCCCGCTGGGGCCGCACAGACGGCGGGAATGGCATTGATCACCGGCATCGCTGTGACCACATTGGCCAGGTCCGCCGGTCGCCCGCCCTTCATCTGGTTTGCGGAGGGCATAAATTTCACGCGGGTGTGAATGTGCGGATCACCGTCAATCTCCATCGTGTAGCCATGGCGCACCGGCCATTCGGGTTCAAGCCCTTTACCGGCATTCCAGACTACCTCCAACTCGATCACGTCATTAACGCCAACGCTGCCCACCCAGCGGCACTTTTGCCCGGCGATGCTGCCGGCGGGTAATGGAAAGCCAAAAAACTCCCGGTCATTGGGTGTGGTGGCGTGTTCATACTCAAAGCGAACGTTGGTAATCGGTACATGCAGCAGGCTGGCAATCACATCGATACATTCTGAATAGGTGCCCAGCACCTGCTCACTGGTATCGCGCCACTGTTCACTCGGCGGCTGGCCCCAACCGAGGTTGGCGTAATTGGCAAAGGCTTCGTAGTGCGACAGGTCGACCGACTCCAGAAAGCGCACCTTCCTGAAACCATAGCTGGCCTGCGCCATGATCGCGGCGACAAAATTGGCAAAGCCCGGAAAAATGCCCGAGCCAAATAAAGTGGCGTTACCCGCCTTCGCGGCGCTCTGCAAGCGCGACTGCACGTCTGTTCCCCAGGAGCGGGCATTAATAAAATAACTTGAGACGACATTTTTCCCCGCCGCCAGGATGCGCTCCACTTCATCGATATCGGGAAACGTCGGCATATAGCATACGCAATCGGCATCCATGGCCAGCAGGGCATCGATATCGCCACTGGCGGTAACACCAATGGGCGCCAACCCACAGAGTGTGCCGACATCCTGGCCAACTTTGCTGTCACTCCAGGCATAGCAGCCGACTAACTCCAACTCGGGATGGCGCAATATGCCCTTCACCGCTTCACGGCCAACATGACCGGTAGTCCACTGAATCACCTTGAAAGACATGACGTGCTCCTTAAAAACTAAGGCAAATTTTCCCGAAATGTTGTTGCGACTCCTGAAGGCGAAACGCCTCCGCCAGGGCCTCCAGACCAAAACTGCGGTCAATGACCGGTAAGATTCCCGTCGTGTTGATGGCCTTTACCATATCCGCCTGGTTAGCTTGCGATCCAACTGTGATGCCGCTGATTACTGCATTCTTCTGAAAGAGCTCCACGGTAGGCACCTGACCCTCGAACCCCGTGAGCACACCAATCAGGGAAATATGCCCACCCATGGCAATTGCGCGAACAGACTGCGCCAGTGTGCCGGAACCACCGACCTCAACGATAACGTCTACTCCTTTACCCCCGGTGATTTCAAGGGTCCGGTCACCCCACTTTTCGTATTGTCGATAGTTGATGAGTTGATCGGCCCCAAGCGCAGCAAGTTTTTCGAGTTTAGCGTCCGAAGATGAGGTTGCGATGACATGACACCCGGCCGCCTTGGCAAACTGCAGGGCAAATACAGACACGCCGCCGCTCCCCTGCACCAGTACGGTGTCTCCGGGCTTTACCTTCGCCTCAACCATCAGTGCGCGCCATGCGGTCGCCGCTGCACATGGAAGGGTTGCCGCCTGCTCGAAGGTATACCCATCAGGGATGCTGGTGAAAGCAGAGGCAAGCATGGTCACCGTCTCCGCTGCAAAACCATCGACATTATCTCCGGGTACACCACCGAGTTGGGCCGGGTTATCAACTGGGCCACTCGCCCAATGGGGGAAGAAACAGCTCATTACCCTGTCGCCAGGTCGAAACTGGGTAACACCTGGACCGACAACCTCGACTATACCCGCGCCATCCGACATAGGAATGCGCCCATCATCAACAGGCAGAAGACCGATGGCCACGACGTAGTCATGGAAATTGAGTGAGCTGGCATGATTGCGGACACGGATTTCACCGCACTGGGGCTCTACCGGTTCTATTTCCACCAGTTCCAAATTATCGAGCCCGCCGGGCTTCTTCACTTTAATCGCGCGCACTACTTCCTCCTGAATTGCAATTCACTGATCTACACATTGGCGGTCAACTGTTGGCATCTTACTACGATATTCATGCTGGGCCGCCTCAGCCTGTTGGTCTGTTCATATTAACAACAACTCGATACCGGACCGCGCCACTGCGCAGTCGCTCGATGGCGTTGTTGATCTCGTTAATGCCGTATTCCTCTACATCCGGCTTTATGCCGTGCAAGGCGGCGAACTCGAGCATCCGGGCGATCGTTGCGGGCGAGCCAACGGGCGATGCAGATACTGATTTTTGACCTCGAAGTAGCGACACCACACCTAGCACTATCGGCTGGGTCGGTATGCCGACAAAGTGCAAACGACCTTTGGGTTTAAGCGTAGCCACGTAGTCCGGCCAATCCAGGCTGACATTTACCGTAGAAATAATCAGATCAAAGGAATTAATGTGCTTCCTGATTTCTTCGCGATCGGTGGAATCAATAGTGTGGCGGGCGCCCAATGCGAGGGCTTCCTGCCGCTTGCTTGCGTTGGATGTGAAAGCGGTGACCTCACAACCCCAGGCATTCAAAAACTTCAGGGCCAGGTGTCCGAGGCCGCCAATGCCAATCACCGCGATCTTGTCGGTGGCTTGTATATTGAACTCAACCAGTGGATTGAATACGGTAATACCGCCGCAAAACAGCGGGCCTGCAGTTGCCTTATCAACCCCGGGGGGAAGTTTCACGACGCTGGCTGCTGACGCACGTACTTTGTCGGCAAAGCCGCCGTGACGTCCGACGATAGTCGGTTGTACCGACAGGCAGAGATTATGGTCACCAGTCATACAGGTACTGCAGGTCATGCAGTAATCAGAATGCCAGCCAAGGCCAACGACATCGCCTTCCTTGAGGGTGGTTACCGCTGGCCCAACCATGGCTACCGTGCCAACAATTTCATGGCCCGGCACCAGCGGGTAGGTTGATCTGCCCCATTCGTTGTCAATCATGCTGATGTCGCTATGGCAGACGCCGCAGTACTCAACATCGATCTCGACCTCGGTACTGGAGATCGGGCCGGGATCGTATTGGAATGCTTCCATTTTTCCTTTGGCTTCAAATGCGGCGTAGGCGTTGATCATTGGTTGGTTCCTTGTGGGGGTGGGTTATTCACGGAACGCTCACTCTGCAACCGTTGTGCAAGTAGATCAATAAAAGCCCTGACCCTGGCCGAGGCATGTCGGCTTTCCCGGTGCAGGATATGCACGGGGTAGCCCGGCGCTTCGTATTGCGGCAGCAGTACCTGCAGCGAGCCGGCCTCGACCTCTGCTGTCACCTGGTAAGACAGCAGTCGCGCGATACCGAAACCCGCCTGCGCGGCGTTGATGGCAGCCTCATTCGAGTTCACCGTTAATCTTGCGTCTATTATTAAGGGGTGTTCGCCAGCCATATCGGAGAAACGCCAGCCGCGGCCGAATCCTCCTGCGGCGGAGGCGATCAGGGTGTGCTGGCGCAGATCCTGTGGCACCTGCGGTGATCCGTGCCGTTCCAGGTAGGAAGGCGCCGCCACCAGCACATGACGCACCGAGCCTACTCGCAGGGCGCGCATGGAGGAGTCGGGGAGTTCCCCGATGCGCACCCCGACATCCAGGCCTTCCTCCAGCAGATTGACCGCACGATCGAGGAAGACAGCCTCCACTTCCATGGCCGGGTAGCGTTCGAGATACTCGACGATGCCGGGCATCACGAACAGCCGGCCAAACATGACGGGCGCCGTTACCGCAAGGTGGCCACGTGGCTCGGCGTTGATACCTGCGGCGGCTTCATCGGCGGCTTCCAGCCCTGCCATAATTTGCCGGGCGTCATCGAGGTAGCGCCGGCCCGCTTCAGTGACCCGCACATAGCGCGTGGTGCGATCCAGCAGTTTGACTCCGAGCGTGTCCTCGAGCGCTGCCACCGCACGCGTCACCGCCGGGGGCGATAGCTGCAAACGCCGCGCCGCTGCAGCAAAGCCCTCTTCTTCGGCCACCGCGACATAGACCTGTAGCTGGTGAAAGCGATCCATCTATTATTCCGATTAAAGAAATAATCAATTTCCATAATAGAGGATTCTTCTTATAAAGGGAATTTGACAAAGTAGCCCCATCGCAACGCACCCGGCACTGCCGCCCGCAACAGGCAGCCCGCAACAGGAAAGGAGAACGGACCATGGCTCACAAGTTTGCCGAGATTGCTTTCACCCCGGTGGTCCGGGCCATCCAGGTGGAGGAGGGCAGCCGCACGGGTTATTCCCGCATGGACGGAGGCGACGACTATAACCACCGGCTGGGTAGTCGTGAGGCCATCTTCATTACCGCCAGCGACAGCTTTTATATGGCCAGTGTGGGCGAAACCGGTTGGCCTTATGTCCAGCACCGGGGAGGACCGGCGGGATTTATGAAAGTGCTGGATGAGCGCACGATCGGTTTTGCCGACTACGCCGGCAACCGCCAGTACGTCAGCACCGGCAACTTCCGCAGCGACAACCGGGTGGCGCTGTTTTTTATGGACTACCCGAATCGCAGGCGGCTGAAAATGCTGGGCCGGGTGCGCACCGTTGAGTTGGATGAACCCGAGTTGCTGGCGCGACTGGAAGACAATGACTACCCGGCACAAATAGAGCGCGGCTTTATCATCGAAGTGGAAGCCTTCGACTGGAATTGCCCACAACACATCACGCCGCGTTTTACCGAGGCCCAGGTCGAAGGTCAACTGACAGCACTACGAACAGAAAACCGCCATCTGAAAGAACTACTCGCCGGTGCAGCAAACACACAGCCGGCGCCTGGCGCGCCTGGCGAACAGCAAGCACCGCAGTCGCTGGGTGAAGGACCGCTGGAACTGATCGTCAGTGGCATACGCCAGCTCGCGCCGCAGGTGCGGGCGTTCGAACTGCGCGATCCCAGGGGCGGTGAACTCCCGGAGGTGGAGCCGGGCTCGCACCTGCGGGTTCCCGTGCGCCTGCCCTCGGGAGACGTGGTGGACCGGCATTACTCCATTGCCTCCAACCCGGCGCGTCGTGACAGCTACGAGATTGCTGTACTGCGGGAGGAGTCCGGTAGCGGGGGTTCCGCCGCGCTGCACGACAGTTACCGGATCGGCACCCGGCTGCGCGTTGACATGCCCGCCAATCATTTCGTGCTGCATGGCGACGAACGTCCTGCGCTATTGATTGCCGGCGGTATCGGCATTACCCCGATCAAATCCATGACCCAGGCACTCGAGGCACGGGGCGCTGAGTTTCAGTTGCACTATGCGGGGCGCAGCTCAGGGGAGATGCCGTTTCGCGATCGTCTCGAGCGTCAGCTGGGTGATCGCCTGTCGCTCTACAGCAGCGCCGACGGTGAGCGCATGAACCTGGAAAAAATCTTAAAAGCCGCAGCAGACGACGTGGTGATCTATGTCTGCGGACCACAGCGCCTGATAAGCACAGTAACAGAAGTTGCAAAAGCACTGGGCATTGCGCGTGAGCGCGTACGCCTGGAGCTGTTTGCGTAAATCACTTAAGGAGATAAATCATGAGCAACATTACACTGTATCGGCACGCACTTTCCGGACACTCTCACCGCGCGCAGTTGTTGCTGTCGCTGCTCGGCCTCGACGCCACACTGGTCGACGTGGATCTGGCCGCAGGCGAACACAAGCAGGCAGCGTTTCTGTCAAAAAACCGCTTCGGCCAGGTGCCGGTACTGGAAGACGGTGCTGCGGTGATCGCCGATTCCAACGCGATCCTCGTGTATCTGGCGCAGCGGTACGATGCCAGCAGGACCTGGTTACCCGTCGATTCTCTGGCAGCGGCTGAAGTGCAGCGTTTCCTGTCGACAGCGGCGGGCCAGATCGCGTCGGGGCCAGCGGCAGCGCGATTGGTCAACGTGTTCGGCGCCGCCCTTGATCACCAGCACGCCGTTTCAGTGGCGCACAACGTACTCAGTGTGCTGGAGTCCCACCTGGACGGGCGAAAGTGGCTGGTGGGGAACAACCCGACCATCGCCGATGTCGCCAACTATGCCTATATCGCGCACGCACCCGAAGGCGATGTGTCGCTGGATAACTATCCGCAGGTGCGCGCCTGGCTGGGTCGTATCGCGGCCCTGCCCGGGTTTGTACCGATGCAGGCCACGGCGGTGGGACTCGCTGCCTGAAAGATCGTATCCGTGCGCCTTCGGGCGCGCAGAGTAGGCGTTATCGACCAGGACCGGCCACGTATATCCCGCAAGGCTTGGGCGGGAGACGTTCGTTCAATACTGCTCCCACTCCGCCCTGATCACCCGCCAGTCCCCCGACTGCTTTATCCACGCTAGCTTTACGGTGCGCACACTTCCGTCCGAGGGCAATCGACCTGAAGACCCGGTAACGACTACCGACATAATAGTTTCCGCCCTGTCCGGGAAGGTAGGGTCCATAGTCGTTTTGCTGCTAACAATAGCGACGCCTATATTTCTGTGCTGCATGCTATACATGCGTAACAGCTGATTGACTTCCCTGGCATCCAGCCGCTTATTGGCGATAAAGCTATCATGCAGGTGGTTTTTGATCGCGCTGAAATCATTCGCCTCGACCGCTTCCTGCATGGTAGCGACATGCTGGGCAATTAACTCTTCATCGGGTGTTTTGCCGCAGGCGACGAGATACAGCATGACAAACAGGCATGCAGCTAAACGGCACAGCTTTATAGTCATGTTTCTCTCCATCAAGTATGACTTAAGGGGGCAAAGCCCATTTCGGCCCAATGCGGCCAATTCCTCCCGGCTATTCTAATCCTGTATTAGGGTCGGACTTGGTTGAGATATCGGATCTTTCAAAATGTATATACAAAATAAATTTGCAATCGAAGCTCTCAGGCTTACAATCAGATGAAGTTCGAGTGGGACGACGTCAAAGCTACGGCAAACTTTGCCAAACATGGTGTGCGTTTCGAAGACACGTCCGAATTCGAATGGGAAGTATCCGTAGACAAACGTGATCTTCGAAAAGACTACGGCGAGACACGGGTGATTGCTATGTCCACCATCAGGGGTCGTCTGCATGTGCTGGTGTACTCTAGCCGTGCCGATGGCCATAGGTTAATTAGCCTGCGCAAGGCCAATAAACGCGAGAGTAGTAGCTATGAACAAGCCAAAAAAGCCAAAAGTAAATTCTAAGCTGATCTATCCCACGCCCGAGGAAGATGAGCGGATCAATGCCGGGATTGCGGCCGATCCTGACACGTGGGAATTAACGCTGGAAGATATTAAAAGTATGCGCCCTACGTCAGAGACCCATCCTGAAATCGTTGAAGCATACCGCCGCTCTCGCGGCAAACAAAAGACGCCTACCAAGATAGCAACGTCAATTCGGTTGAGCGAAAACGTTCTTGAAGCCTACAAGCAATTCGGGCCGGGCTGGCAGAGTCGGATCGACCAGGACCTGCAGGACATTGTTGCTAAACGTAAGGGCAAAAAAACGCCGCGGAAAAGTCGGGCAGGGTAGGCCTGCTGTGTATAAAGTCAGAAATGGAGCACTCCAAGGATGGGACTCTTGTCATGTACGAAGTGATAGAATAGTATCACTCATATGAAAACTGAATTAGTGACAACCCTCAAGCGTCAGGCAACCAAAATCCTGTCTGAGTTACATGAGACAAAAGAGCCAGTACTTATTACTGAGCATGGCAAACCCTCTGCATATCTGGTTGATTTTGAAGATTTTGAGCAGCTTCAAAGTCGCATGCAGATCCTGGAAGGGATTGCTCGGGGTGAAGCGGCCGTTCTGGAGGGCAGAGTGATGAGCCATGCAAAAGTCAGGAACAATATGAGCAAATGGCTCAGCTAATTTGGACAGAACCCGCCCTATCCGACCTCAACGACATTGCCGAGTACATCGCGCTTGAAAACCCTACCGCTGCAAGAAAACTGGTTCGCGGAGTTTTCTCCGCTGTAGAGCGTCTGGAACAGCATCCTTCCTCGGGTCGAGTCCCGCTCGAACTAAAAGATGGACGGTATCGTGAAGTCATTTATGGTCCGTGCCGTATATTCTATCGACACACCAAAAATCAGGTTTTCGTGCTCTTCGTAATGCGCAGTGAAAGGCAGCTGCGTAATTTTCTACTTGAGCGTCAGCAGACCTCCACTAACCCCCCCGTTACCCCAAAATGAATCCAGCGACTGATCACCGGCCTGCCCGTCGCCCGCACAACCCCCTCAGTATACGCCTCCAATTGCCCCGCATACCCCAGCGCAATTTCCTCCCAGTCTGAGCGCGCGCGCGGCGACGCCTTGTGATCGATCAGCATGAATCCCTCGGCGGTTTCTATCAGCAGGTCTATCCAACCACTGATGAGCTGGCCGCTGTCGTTGGTGTAGTGGATGGGATACTCGGTGTGCAGCGTGAGGGGTTTGAAACGTTCGTTGATGGTGGCAAGTAATCGGCTGGCGCTCTCGTTGGCTGCTGCCACCGAAATCGTTTTTTCCATGCCGTGATCGTGCAACACACGCGCGGTAGCATTTTGCCCCAGCAGGGTGGTCGCGATCACCGCGTGCAGGGCGGAGC
>JANPDE010000211.1:0-8735 GCA_031431315.1 Haliea sp. | reverse complement strand
CAGTGGCAGGCCTGCCACTGTCAATGTGACTTGCTGGCACAGCGCCGCCAACTGCTGGTGCAAGAACCCCGCTTCATCGACAAATTGACGCGACAATTCGCCCATCGGCACCACTCCCAATCCTGTTTCATTGCTGACCAGGATTATATGGCCGGACAGTCCGGGCAATACCTCGAGCAGCGCGACCTTTTGCGCCTCCCAGCAATTCTGCTGCAGGCAATTATTCAGCCATAACGTCAGGCAGTCCACCACGATGCAGCGTTCCCCTCCGTGTAGGCGTTGCAGTGTTAGGGCGAGATCCACAGGCGTCTCCACCAGATCCCACCCGTTGCTGCGACGTTGCTGGTGATGCGTGATGCGCACTGACATTTCATGATCGCCGGCTGTTGCAGTCGCCACATAAATCAACTCCAACCCTGTGCACTGCGCGCGCTGTTCGGCCAGCGTGCTCTTGCCAGATCGGGCGCCGCCAAGAATCAATTCGCAAAAGGCTGTCATATTCGGTACATCCTCAGGTGATTACCAGTGGCGTACCGTTTACCGGATGGGTACCGATTGTTGCTGTCACCTGGAACACGCGAGCGATGGTATCCTGGTTGAGCACCTCGACGGGCGAGCCGGCTACCACTATCTTGCCGCACTGCATAAGGATCATCTGGTGGGCGCAGCGCGCCGCCAGATTGAGATCATGGATCACCATCAGCACGCCAACACCCTGCAGCGCCAGATTGCGCACGACATCCAGGGTCAGTTGCTGATGCGCCAGGTCAAAAGATGACGTTGGCTCATCGAGCAGCAGGAAGCGTTCACCCTCGAGGCACGGTGCCCAGATTTGCGCCAACACCCGCGCCAGGTGTACGCGCTGCTTCTCGCCGCCCGATAACTGCGTATAGATGCGTTCCGCCAGATAGTCACCATCGACCGCCTTGAGCGCCTGGGTCACGATTTCACGGTCGTGTTCCAGCCCGCTGTCGTGCGGCGTGCGACCCAGCATCACCACCTCAGCGGCCGTGAACGGAAAATTCAGCAATGAGTGTTGCGGCAATACCGCCAGGATTCTGGCGCGCTGGCGCGGGGACCATTCTGTTAATTTCCTGCCATTAAGCGATACATTACCGGTGTCAGGCTGCAGCTCACCTCCCAGCACTCGCAGCAGTGAGGTCTTGCCTGCACCGTTTGGACCCAGCACCGTGGTGATTCTGCCAGGTTGTATATCGAGGTCGATTGCGCCCAACAGCGGCGTATTGGACAGGGTGAGTGACAGGTTTCGTGCTGACAGTGACATCGTTAGCCCACCTCGCCCCTGCGCCCGCGTGCCAGCAGCGAAAAGAAAAATGGCGTACCGAGCAGTGCGGTCAGGATACCGGCTGGCAATTCGGCGGGCGCAACGACGACACGCGCAGCAGCATCGGCCAGAATTAACAGGATTGCCCCGGCCATGGCCGAGGCGGGAATCAGGTAGCGATGATCCGGACCAATCAGCAGCCTGACAATATGGGGGACGATCAATCCCACAAATGAAATGGTGCCAGCCACCGCAACCGAGACGCCGATGGCCATGGCCGTCAGCAGGATCAGTTTGCGCTTGACCGCGTCCACCGCGATACCCAGATGCCTGGCCTCGGATTCGCCCAGCAGGAATGCGTTCAGTGCAGGACCTTCACGCGGCAGCAGTGTCATCAGTATCGCGACGGCGAGCCCTGCGATCCAGACGCGTGGCCAGTTGGCTGCGTCCAGGCTCCCCATCTGCCACAAGCTGATACGACGCAGCATTGCGTCATCCGCCATGAATGTGAAGAGACTGTTGAGGGCACCGGCCAGTGCACTGATCGCTATACCTGCCAACAGCATCGTGGCAACAGATGTGCCGGTGGCAGAGGTGGCCAGCCGGTACACCAGGGCAACGGCCAGGAGTCCTCCGGTAAAGGCCCCCAACGCAATGACCGACAGACCCACAGCCTGTCCACCCTGCAACAGGGCCCCACCACCCAACACGATCATTACACTGGCACCCGCGGAAGCACCACTGGAAACGCCGATTAACGACGGATCTGCCAGCGGGTTGCGGAACAGGCCTTGCATGACCGTGCCGCAGACCGCCAGGCTCACACCCACGAGTCCAGCCAGTATCACTCTGGGCAATCGTATGGCGAACAGGATCAGGCCCTCCTGCGAACTTGCCGCAGTAGCTGAGGCATTGAAGTGGTCAGCCAGTGCGCGCAGCACTCCTGCAGGAGCAATCCAAACTGGACCCATCATCAATCCCAGCAGCATCAGTGGCAGCAATACACTACCCATGATCACCAGCAACCTTGTGGGCGGTAACCATCTCACCGGGGCGAAACCTGTTGCTCAATCACAGAACTGCGAATGACCTGCATCACCATGACCGCCATACGCTCGCCCAGTATTGTGTGCTTCCCGGCAAATCGTGCGCGCTGCCTACCGTGTCCGGAGAACACAGCGATGGCATCCGTGCCAGTACCGGTCGCCAGCCGCCCTGAGATCGGGCTCGTGATTCCCAACTCGTGCAACACTGCAACTTTTGCCTCAGTGGCGACCATGATCATCTCGACCAGCGCTTCGTCAGCCACCTGCACACTGGTAACAATCCCCAGATTGATGGTGCCATTTTTGGCAGGCACCACGTCCAGCGAATGGTACTCGGCGGGATCACCTGCGCGGCGCGCATTGTGAAGGCCGGTGGTGACTAGCACCGCCAGCGCTTCGCCGCAGACCATCTCACTTTCCACCCGCAGCGACTGTAGCGACGCAGCCGTCATCATGCCAACGGTCACACCGCAGCACTGCAGTTTATCGCTCAGTTGTTGCAGAGTCAGGGCAGGCTCCTCAGGGCCAGGGGTATGCCTTGCAACCCTGGCATTCACAAAGTCACTAGCATGGCAAAATCCGCCATTGAGCACAGCGGAACTCAGCGCCCGGTGCGGCCGCGCAAACCTGACATGCACCATATCTGCAGTGTGCGACAAACTCACGCCAGGCATCAGTGCTGCACTCTCGACAAGCTCATTGGCGCGCATTGGTTAGCCCATATGCAACGCCAGCTTTGGGTGCATTACCCTGGCAATATCCATACATCATAACCGTCCCGAAAACAGCGCAGCGCAATCAATCTCTTGCTCCAGCACATCCGCCAGGCGCTCCAATTGCTGTTCACGAATCTCCGACAAGCTTGGCGCCGGTAAGGGTTGCAGGCCGGCCCAGCGTATCAATGCATCGCGCGCGCCAGGGTGGTCAAACAGGCCGTGCAGGTAGGTGCCAAGTACTTGCCCGTCTGGCGACGTCGCACCGTCACGGCGACCGTCGGCGAATGTAATCGCACAGTGGTCGAGTGCTGTGCCCGTGGATAATCCACAGTGAATTTCATAGCCCTCGACAGTGGCAGCCTCCAGGGAAAGCGTTCCAGTGATCTGTCGCAGCAGCTTTTCAGGTTTCAGTTCAGTATACATTTCAAACAAGCCCAAGCCATCCGATGAGCCAGCTGCGCCTTCCAAACCCTGCGGATCATCAATACGCAACCCCAACATCTGGAACCCGCCACAGATACCGATCACTTTGCCGCCATAGCGAAGGTGCCGAGAAATTGCATCCGGCCAGCCATTGTTCCGCAACCACTGCAGGTCCATGCGCACATTCTTACTACCCGGCAATATGATGAGGTCCGTGCTGGGTGGTGTCTGTCCGGGCCCGATAAACTGCAGATCGATTTGTGGATGCAGTCGCAACGCGTCGAAGTCAGTGTGGTTGCTGATGCGTGAGAACACCGGAACGATGACCCGCAAAGTACGCTCGCCTGCCGTGACAATCTGCTCGGTGCTGATGGCATCCTCCGCATCCAGATGCAGTCCATGCAAGTATGGCAGGACCCCCAGAACCGGCTTCGTCGTGTAATTTTCCAACCAGTCGATCCCAGGCTCCAGCAAACTGATGTCGCCGCGAAATTTATTGATCACAAAACCAATGACACGTGCCTGTTCCGTGTCAGACAGTAACTGCAGCGTGCCCACCAGATGAGCGAACACTCCGCCGCGATCAATATCGGCGACCAGGATGACCGGGCAATCGACCCGTTCCGCGAATCCCATGTTGGCAATATCGTTTTCGCGTAAATTTATTTCAGCCGGACTGCCTGCCCCTTCCACAACAATGAAATCGTACTGTTGGCTCAGCCGACTGTGAGATTCAATGACGGCATTTATCGCAACCGCTTTGTAGTTGTGGTACGCGCGAGCATCCAATTCAGTGACGGCCTTACCGTGGACAATCACCTGAGCTCCAGTGTCACTTGAGGGCTTGAGTAAAATCGGATTCATGTCCGTGTGTGGTGGCAGCCTGCATGCCTGCGCCTGCAGCGCCTGGGCTCGCCCGATTTCACCACCGTCCGACGTCACCGCACTATTTAGAGCCATATTCTGCGGTTTGAAGGGCGCCACCTTGCAACCGTGGCGCGCCAGCACGCGACACAACCCCGCCACGAGGATACTCTTGCCGGCATCGGACGTCGTGCCCTGAATCATCAGGGTCATGGTGGTAGTTGGCTCTGTCACTGACGTTTCGCTCTCCGGCATACCCGCACGCAATGACGGACCTTGATCGATAGGTTTCAGGAGAGATGAAGGAAAGGGAACACAGCGTACTCTGGCTGAACGACCTTTTGCAGAAGCCCTCCGCTCCGTTGCCGCTTACACCAGGCTGGTATCGGGCTCTCAATAGGCGTATTACTACGCTTCTGATTACCGTTGCGGGGGCAGCGGTGGCACCTGAGGGAACAGTTCCACACTTCCCATTTAGCCTGCGCACAACCTCAGAAGAAGTCGAGCCTCCAGGCACCTGGCTTGCAGACAAACTGTAGAGACTTGCCGCATTATTGTCAAACACGCAGCGGTAAAGTCCCGCACCTGAATTCGTCGCCGCTCGGCCTATACCGTTTGTTTTAATAGCGCAGGGATATCTTTCAATGACGCGGCCTCGTGCGGATGGTCTGAACCGCGCAGAGCGGGCCCGAGTTGCGGCCTGACTTCCTCTGGCCGTAGCGGGTCACCGCACGCACTGCAGGTCAGTGTAGGACGAGTCATGTTACCGCAGGTGTGGTGCATATACTCCAGAGGGACACCCTTACCCTTGTCCATCCACTCATCACCCCAGCGGGCCAGGCTCATTAGCACCGGGTAAAGGCCCAACCCTTTTCGAGTCAGGCGATACTCATAGCGCAGTGGACGATCATGGTAAGGCACCTTAACCAGCACACCCTGCTCCACCAATTTAACCAGGCGCTCAGATAATCGGTGACGGGTGATGCCCAGGTTGCTCTGGAATTGGTCGAAGCGGCGAGTACCGAGAAACGCATCGCGCAGAATCAGCATGGTCCAGCGCTCTCCGACCACGGACAGCGCACGTGCCACAGAACACACCTGCTTATCAATATCGTCCCAGCGCATACATCACCCCGCTATCCCAGACTACACTACACTCAGCCAAACTGGTTCATGGTGTTATCTTTACCGCCCGCTTTCAGGGCAGCTTCCCCGGCGAAGTATTCCTTATGGTCGTCACCCAGGTCGGAACCTGCCATGTTCTGGTGCTTGGCACAAGCGATACCCTGACGGATTTCCTTGCGCTGCACACCTTTCACATAGCCCAGCATGCCCTGTTCGCCGAAGTATTCCTTGGCCAGATTATCCGTAGACAGGGCCGCAGTATGATACGTGGGCAGCGTAATCAGGTGATGGAAGATACCGGCTTCACGCGCCGAGTCTGCTTGAAACGTCCGAATTTTCTCATCAGCTTCGACGGCCAGTGCGGTGTCGTCATAGTCAACACTCATCAGTGCGTCACGCTTGTAGGCTGATACGTCCTTGCCCGCCTTGTCCCATGCATCAAAGATTTGCTGGCGAAAGTTCAACGTCCAGTTGAACGAGGGGCTGTTGTTGTACACCAGCTTGGCATTGGGAATCACCTCACGGATACGTTTGATCATACCGCCGATCTGGCCGATATGCGGCTTCTCGGTTTCAATCCACAGCAGGTCGGCACCGTGCTGCAGTGAGGTAATGCTGTCCAGCACGCAACGATCTTCACCGGTGCCTTTGCGGAACTGGTACAGGTTGGACGGCAGGCGCTTGGGACGCATCAACTGATCATGGTACTTGATAATGACGTCGCCGTGGCTCATGTCGGCTATAGACAGCTCCTCCATATCGAGGAAGCTGTTGTACTGGTCACCCAGATCACCGGGCGTGTGGGTCACGGCAATCTGCTTGGTCAGGCCGGCGCCGAGGGAGTCGGTACGGGCGACGATGATCCCTTCGTCAACACCCAGTTCCAGGAAGGCGTACCGTACGGCGCGGATCTTGGCCAGGAAGTCCTCATGGGGCACGGTGACTTTACCGTCCTGGTGACCGCACTGCTTCTCATCGGACACCTGGTTCTCGATCTGGATGGCGCAGGCCCCCGCCTCGATCATCTTGCGCGCCAGCAGGTAAGTCGCTTCAGCGTTGCCGAAACCGGCGTCGATATCAGCAATAATCGGCACAACGTGCGTCTGGAAATTGTCGATCTTCTTCTGTACCGACTGCTCTGCGCTCTTATTGCCCGACTCGCGAGCGGCATCAAGTTCGCGGAACAATCCGCCCAGTTCACGGGCATCGGCCTGGCGCAGGAAGGTGTACAGCTCTTCAATCAGCGCGGATACGGACGTTTTTTAGTGCATGGACTGATCGGGCAGTGGCCCAAACTCGGAGCGCAGGGCGGCAATCATCCAGCCCGAGAGGAACAGGTAGCGCTTGCTGGTGTCGCCGAAGTGCTTCTTGATGGCAATCAGCTTTTGCTGGCCGATAAAGCCGTGCCAACAGCCCAGGGACTGAGTGTACTGACTGCTGTCAGCGTCATATTCTGCCATGTCCTTACGCATGATCGCGGCGGTGTACCGGGCGATATCCAGGCCAGTCCTGAAGCGATTCTGCAGACGCATGCGGGCAGCAGATTCGGGGTTGATGTGGTCCCAGGCGCTGCCGTTCTTATCGCGCAGCCGGGCCAATTCAGCAAGATCATTCTTAAATGTAGACATGGTAGTACCTCTGGACTCTGAGTTGCGGGATTTCTAATTAGTTGAACGAGGGGATCGCGCGGGGCACGCTCCCTCTGGTCGAGACCGAGCTATTGTAGGGAGCGTACCACCATAACTGAAATATAGAGTGGGGATTTTTACTATTCATGGAAAAAATCCAAAAGCGCTGTACGGTTTTTCCTGGACCGCCGCCGCGTGACGTATTGCTAATCGTCTTGCATGCGCACCTGCGCCTCCATCGCCAGCGCACCGGAGGCATCCAGGGCCCACAAACCAATCTCTTCACCATCCCGCCGTCCCTGCAATCGCAGGGGTAATCCTTCCAGCAGAGGCCGGATAGCGCGAAACGCAAACGTAACCACTGCAACATCAGGCCACTCGCGGTGCAGCACATCCCACAGTAGTGTAGCGGTCAGCGGTCCCTGCACGACCAGCGCGGCGTAACCCTCCTCGCGTGTGGCATAGTCCCGGTCGTAGTGGATGCGGTGACTATTGAAGGTGAGTGCGGCATAGCGAAACAGCAGCACGGAATCGGGCCGCAGTTCCCTGGACCACTGCGCCGCCGCAGGTGCCGGTCTGGGTAGGGGGACAACATTGGCAGCAACAGGTTCGCGATAGACCAGATCCTGCTCCTCCTCAATGGCCAGCTTGTCACCCTGAAAAATCTGGTGGCGCAGTGTGACAAACACCAGTTCGCCATTGCGGCCCTGTTTATGCGTAATAGCGGCGATGGTAGAGACCCGGCGCACCGATTCACCCACTGTCAACGGAGTGACAAAGCGTAGGCGGCTGCCGGCCCACATACGACGCGGCAAGGACACCGGTGGCAGGAATCCTCCGCGCCGGGCGTGTCCGTCAATACCCAGTCCCGAAGCCGCCACCGCGTCCTGAAAATATAACCAGTGCCAGCACGGCGGCAGTGCGTCGCCCATCAGGGCGCGCGGCTGTGCGTGATCCAGGCTTGCAGACAGCGCTGCTACAGGCGCAGCGGATAGCACATCAAACCGCGTCTCTGTCCTGCCGATCCAGAGTTCCAGCGTGCGGATATCAACAGTACTCATGCGCGAGATAGTCCCACTAAAAAGACCGTGGCAAGCCGAGTTCCCGCGTAGCCACGTGCGACAGTATCAGGTTGGTCGAGATCGGTGCGACCTGGTACAACCGGGTTTCACGGAACTTGCGCTCGACATCGTATTCCGTGGTAAAGCCGTAGCCACCATGGGTCTGGATGCACATGTCCGCAGCGGCCCACGCCGCCTCCGAGGCCAGTAGCTTGGCCATATTGGCCTGTGTCCCCGCAGGTCGACCGGAGCCATACAGATCGGCGGCGTGTTGCACCATCAAGGCCGCCGCTTCAGTCTGGATGTGCGCCCTGGCGATGGGAAACTGAATCCCCTGGTTGGCCCCGATGGCGCGGTCAAACACCTTGCGCTCGCGCGCATAATCGGCTGCTTTAGTGATAAACCAGCGCGCGTCACCGATACACTCGGCGGCGATGAGAATGCGCTCGGCGTTCAGGCCATCGAGAATGCACTTGAAGCCCTGCCCCTCGGCCCCGATCAGATTTTTTACAGGAACTCGTAGATCATCAAAAAACAATTCGGTACTGGCGTGATTCATCATGGTAGCGATGGGCTTGATGGTCAGG
>JANPDE010000210.1:0-5202 GCA_031431315.1 Haliea sp. | reverse complement strand
ACCATCAATCCCATTGCGGGCGAGAACAACCGAGAATCCCGCCTCGCTCAGACCTTGGCGCAAATAATCCCCAGTTTTTATTTCGTCTTCCACTATAAGTAGTCGCATGCTGCCACTTCCTCAATTGTAAACGCTCGAGTGCCCGTCCGTTTTTGGAATCGAATCCCTCAGACGTTACGACTAAATACCCCAAAATGGATGACGGAAACATTACGCGACAATTACATAAATGTAACACGCGAGTCATGCAATCGACAGCGGGAATCCCCTAGGGTTGGTCGACGGAATGAAAAGCGCGTGCGTTGGGAAAAGGGCTTTGTTGAGACACAAGGGGAACCCATTTCGCTGAGTTTGCTTCTCGGTAATCACACGATTGCGTTTGGATCGCCGGGAAACGCTTTGGAAAGGTAGGAGGTCGCATCTCAATCATTTCCATTCCCAGGGAAGCTGCGGGCTCGCGAAGCCGTCGCAACGCAGAGAAAAGGCCGATCTTAGACGACGAACATGCTGGCTCCATCGGGTCAGTCATCTGAATAACCCAATGGCGATGTCGATGTGATTGTTACTGAAATGTAATATGCGGGTCATGCGGCTGTCAGAGCAAAAAATATATGTTTGGGCCCATGAATATAGTCATCGAGGTTTTTCAATTCAAGAGGATCTCTATCGTGACGCAACGTACTTTTGTCTACTTACTTGCTTTTCTCTCACTGCTGTTGGCAGCTTCCACCTACGCCCATGACCCGGCCGAGCATGCCAAGGAAGTTGGTCAACCTGATTGCTCTTCAATGAAAGGAGTGGATCCTGCACAAATGGATATGAAAGATCCTGTGATGCAGGCCATGATGCAAAAATGCATGAAGGATATGCATGGTAAGAGTGGATCAAAGGATGGTTCTGCCGCAACTGATCAACACGAGGAGGCCTCTGCTAACACAGCCCAACCGAAGGCGGAACATCAGCACAGTGAATAATTCTGCGGGGATTCCTATCCGACATCGATTGGCTTTGCACCAAATGGGGCATGGTTAATGAACACGATCAAGATTGTTGGGATTTTCGCATGTGTGGTGCTTATTGTTGTGGCGATGTTCGTGTGGTCTGGACTTTATCCAATCGGTGCCGATGTGCCCCATTACCGTGTCACGCACTGGCTATTGGAAACGCTGCGC
The DNA here is from genome assembly GCA_031431315.1 of Haliea sp. GTDB lineage: Bacteria > Pseudomonadota > Gammaproteobacteria > Pseudomonadales > Halieaceae > Marimicrobium. Next base: position 4,030 of record JANPDE010000210.1, on the reverse strand, counting down.
GAGCGGGCTATCAATCGTGCGGATCGTGAGATAACGCTGCCCCTGCTTGACGATCCAACCATGTTGCTTGCCGGTGGAGCCGACTACAACGATATGTGCGCGAGTTGCCACCTCCGACCCGGAAAACGCGAAAGTGATTTCAGTGTTGGGCTTTACCCCAGTCCACCCGATCTGACAGCCCGTAGCTCGACTGACAGGGGCAGGGAAGACGAAGCCAGGCGTCAATTCTGGATCATCAAGCATGGAATCAAAGCATCTGGGATGCCAGCGTGGGGTAAGACACATGATGATGATCGTATTTGGGCTATGGTTGCATTTTTGCGTGAATTGCCAGAATTGTCTTCTGCGCAATACCAGATCCTTACCGCGCGCGGCGACGCTCCCATGCCCATGTGATTGCAGTTAGACGCATTGAATTTGAGGATGGCGTTATTTGCTTACTCGGCATCTTGTCGCCATGCGCAGGCGGTAAGAATTGCCATGATGGTTAGCGCTCTGGCTAATTTTTAATAGTTATCTCGTGTATGTCTGTCGGGCAACCGACGCTGACTGAGGTGGTTTCGAGTTGTTTACGGAGTGGACAATGCTTGAAGCTAACTGCCGCAGAGGCGGGCTCCTTATGTCTGTACAATCTCGCTCCCGTCTGTCTGTGCGCTGGCGAACAGTCGCTATGGTCGGGATGCTCGACAGTAAGCGTAGAGTGGCCATCTTCGGATGTTCTGGTCGAGCCGAACAGGCACAGAGATATGACTATGCGCATTGGTGCATGCGCGCCCAGATTTCCATGTCCTAGGATGATTGGCAATGAAAGCTCTCGTGTATCTTGGACCGGCGAAAAAATCCCTGGAAGAGCGACCAAGGCCGGAAATTTCGGCACCGACGGACGCCATCGTCAAGATCACCAAAACGACCATCTGCGGCACCGACCTGCACATCCTCAAGGGTGACGTTCCGAGTTGTCAGCCCGGGCGCATTCTGGGTCATGAGGGTGTCGGCATCGTAGACCAGGCGGGCCCCGCCGTCACCGCGTTCAAGCCCGGAGACCGGGTTTTGATTTCCTGCGTCAGCGCATGCGGCAAATGCGTCTATTGCCGTAAGCTCATGTACTCGCACTGCACCACCGGTGGCTGGATCCTCGGCAACAGCATTGACGGCACTCAGGCCGAGTACGTCCGCATCCCCCATGCGGATATGAGCCTCTATCCCATTCCCGATGGCGCGGACGAAGAGGCCCTGGTGATGCTGAGCGACATCTTGCCGACCGGATTCGAATGCGGCGTACTTAATGGCAAGGTACAGCCGGGGAGCATCGTGGCGATCGTCGGCTCGGGGCCGATCGGACTCGCGGCGCTGCTTACTGCCCAGTTCTACTCGCCGGCCGAGCTCATCATGATAGATCTCGACTCTAATCGCCTTGACGTCGCCAAGCGTTTCGGCGCTACCTCGATCGTCAACAGCGCGAACGGCAAGGCCATGGAGACGGTCATGGAGCTGAGCGGCGGGCGCGGGGTCGATACGGCCATCGAAGCAGTGGGCCTCCCGGCCACATTCGAATTGTGCGAAAACATCATCGCGCCGGGCGGCACCATTGCCAATATCGGTGTGCATGGAACGAAAGTAGATCTCCATCTGGAGCGCCTGTGGGACCGCAACATCACCATCACCACGCGCCTGGTCGATACCGTGAGCACGCCGATGCTTCTGAACATTCTGCGGTCCAAAAAGATCGACCCCAAGCTGCTGATTACCCATCGCTTCAAGCTCGACGAGATCCACGATGCCTACGAAACCTTTGCTCACGCCGCTGACAGCCGAGCGCTCAAGGTAATCTTCGAGGCTTACTGACAACTATGGCAACAACGGAGGATCAACCGATGACCAGGGATACAACGAGGCGCGAAGCACTTTTCTACGTGGCTGGCGCGGCTGGAACTCTTGCCCTCGCCGCGGGCACAAGAGCCGCCCAAGGACAAAGCGAACGACCCGTATCACCCATGCAGAAAGGGCAAATGACCATGACCTCTCACGACATGACAGCCTGTATCGATGAATGCGAAAAGTGTCACCGGGTTTGCGTGGAGACGTTGCGCTACTGCCTTGAAAAAGGCGGCCGCTATGCAGCATCCAACCATATCCTGCTGCTGATCGATTGCGCTGAAATCTGCCAGACCAACGCGAATTTCATGCTGCGCGGCTCGGTCGTCCACCAGACTATTTGCGGCGCTTGCGCCGATACCTGCGAACGCTGTGCGGAGTCTTGCGAAAGTATCGGCGACGACGCGCAGTTAATGACGTGTGCCAAAACTTGTCGTGACTGCGCGCAGTCCTGCCGGAACATGGCCAAGGGCTGACATCGTGGTCGAGACCCTTTTCGAGAAATCTCACAACCCCGGCAACCATCCGATACCAGCAAGGAGAAATTCAGATGAGACTTTACACAGTGTTCTTGGTTGTTTCCCTATTCCCGGCATCTTTCAATGGAAATGCCTGGGCCGATCCGGGTGAAATGGGTGCCATGCCACCGACCGCAGCGCCCGCCGCCGCTCCGATGCCTGCGGGTGGCATGGGCATGATGGACGATGACAAGTCGGAGATGGGCTGCATGGGTATGGGCTGCGACAAAATGGAAATGGTTGGGATGATGGGTATGGCTGGCGGTGGCGAGATGCCGCAGTCCGTGGTGCCAGGCTCCTCCGGTGTCTCGAGCCTCTACCATATCGGCGCGACGGGCTTCTTCCTGGATCACCCGCAGCACATCACGCTCTCGACCCAGCAGCAATTGGCGCTCAATCACGCCAATGAACAAGCGTTGCTGGCCAAGAACACCGCAGACCGCGCAATCGCACAAGCCGAGCAGGAACTGTGGACGCTCACGGCTGCTGCTCAGCCGGACACCGCGAAGATCAAGGCGCAGATCGCCAGGATTGCAACACTGAACGGCGATGCGCGGCTCGCTTTCATCCACGCGGTTGGCGAAGCAAGCAAGCTCCTTACCGATGAGCAACGCAAAATTCTCATTGGGTTCGCGCCGCCTGCGCCCGCAACAGCAACACCAGCTCCCGCCGCCGCGATGCCAATGGACGACATGTGATCAAAACCGAAACCGGCGATGACTCCCATGCCAGACTCCATCGAAGGCACGGTGATCTCCGTCGTGAGTTGGGTGAAGCTCGGGGTCGAGGTCTTGAGCGCGGGGTTGGTGACGCTTGGCGTGTGCTTGGCGATCGCACATTTCGTCCGCACCCTCTCGGCGCGCGGTCCGAAGGAATTCATCACCACACGGCTGATCCTCGCGCGGTATCTCGTGCTCGCATTGGAGTTCCAACTCGGGGCCGACATTCTCGGCACAGCAGTTTCGCCGAGTTGGGATCAGATCGGCAAACTCGGTGCGGTCGCGGTGATCCGCACGGGACTTAACTTCTTTCTCTTGCGGGAGCTGAGAGGTGAGAGTGTAGTAGAGGTGGAGAAACCGGCGTCGGTGCCTTGATCCAATAATGGAATCCGGGATGAGTAACAAAAAAGCCAAACGAAGCAATAAAGAGCGGTTCGGCGATAGGGTCCTGACCGGGCAGTCACCCGCGCTAGATTTGATTAGCATGCTGAAGGGAGGGGGAGTTTGCATGGGCTCTGTCTGCACGAAAATCGCGGCGCTGTTGGTTGCGAGCATGATTTTCGTACCGGCGGCGTTTGCGCAACCGGTGCCGCCTGGGGACGAGCATAATCACGTCCCGAAGATGGATTCGCCGCTACCAGCAGGGCTGGAGCACAACATCGCCCAGTTCAGAGCGCGAATTGTGCAGATCCGCGCTGCATTCGACACGGGCGATCATGGCGGGTCGTTCACGGCCGGGATGCAGCCTGTCGGCGCGGCGATGGCGTTCGACCTGTCGAGTTCTCCTCGCGGCTCGCACATCTACCACGTCGGTGCGACTGGCTTTTTCCTCGACAACTCCGCAGTAATCACGCTGAGCCCCAGTCAACAAACTGCTCTGCACGGAATCAAGCAACAGTCGATCAGCGACCGGGCGGC
>JANPDE010000209.1:0-13096 GCA_031431315.1 Haliea sp. | reverse complement strand
GTCATGGCTCAAGCTGGCACACGTGCGGTCGCCGCACCCGCATGGGTACTGATCAAATCGACAAAGTGCGCCAACAGCGGTTGGGGCAAGTCGTGCCCCATCCCATCAATCAACTCCAGTTTGGCACCGCGCACAAGACGGGCAGTATCAATACCACCGGCTACAGGTACCAGGGGATCAGCCTTGCCGTGTATCACCAGGGTAGGCGCTTTAATCGTCTGCAGAACCGCGACCCTATCGCCACTGGCCATAATCGCCGCCATTTGCCGCGCGTAGCCCGCTGGATAATAGGAGCGCTGGTAGCTCAGGGATAGTTTTTCCCTCAGCGCATCATCGCTGGGCTGGTAGGTGGGACTGCCAATCAAACGCCAGGTACGCATGGAGTACTCCTGTATCGCCCTGGCATCGGAACCCGCTGGCCTGCGCAACATATGCAAGGCAACTTTACGCTGCACACCGGGCAGCGATTTGCGACCACTGGTAGACATGATCGAGGTGAGGGACAACACCCTGAGGGGGAAATGGCCGGCCATCAACTGCGCGATCATGCCACCCATGGACGCCCCCACGATATGGGCGGAATTAATATCCAGTGCATCCAGCAAGCCGATGGCGTCCTGCGCCATATCGTCCAGGCGGTAGGGAACTTTCACGGGTAGATTCAGGCGCGCGAAGGCTGCTATCTTGAGTATGTGCGGCACGCGCGCGCCATCCATTTTCTGTGATAAACCGATGTCGCGATTGTCAAAGCGAATCACCCGGTAGCCGCGCGCAGCCAGAGCGCGGCAAAACTCCTCGGGCCAGGCAATCATCTGGGTGGCCAGGCCCATAATCAGCAAGATGACGGGACTGTGGCGATCCCCAAATTCATCGTAAGCCAGGTCGATACCATTGGCCCTGACGTACTGCTCTGTCATGGTCTTTCCCGGTGCAAGAATGCGCTGTTGTCCACCCTCTGTGATGGCAGCCGGTCAGCGGGTATCACGCTATGTCGTGTCACTCAGGCCAGACTTCTCAAGCGCTCATTGATGATACTGCTGGCCTCAGCCATGATGTTATCAATCAACTCCCGCACCGTTGGAATATCGTGGATCAGGCCTGCCACCATACCGCAGGACCAGGCCCCCACATCCATATCGCCACCTTGCATGATTCTGGGATACACACCGGCAACTTCCTCGGCAATGTCCTCGAACTTGAGCGCAGCGCCCAGCGCCCTCTCTTTCTGCAGCAATCGCTCCACCGCCGGATTGGTCAGCACCCGTTCCGTATTGCGCAATGGACGCATCACCAGCCTGGTATCCAGTTCACTGGCGGCCAAAATCGCTTGCTTGACATTGTTGTGTACGGGCGCTTCCTGCGTGGCGATGAAACGTGTGCCCATATTGATACCATCCGCCCCCAAAGCGAGTGCTGCGACGAGGCTGCGACCATCGGCCATGCCACCGGAGGCGACAAAGGGTATGGATAACTCGTCGGCCGCCCGGGGCAGCAAAATAAAGTTCGGGATATCGTCCTCCCCGGGGTGGCCGCCGCATTCGAAACCATCGACCGATACCGCGTCGCAGCCAATGGCCTGTGCCTTTAGCGCGTGCCGGACCGCAGTACATTTGTGTATGACCTTGATACCGGCATCTTTCAACATGGGCAGCCATTGCGCGGGGTTATTGCCAGCGGTTTCGACCACCGTCACCCCACCGTCGATGATTGTCTGGAATAGACCCGGATAATCCGGCGGGGTAAGCGAGGGTAAAAATGTGATATTCACGCCGAAGGACTTGTCGGTCATCTCCCGGCAGCGCGCGATTTCCCTGGCCAGCTTTTGGGGGGTACCCTGGGTCAGGCCGGTGATAATGCCCAGACCACCCGCGTTGGAAACGGCCGCAGCCAATTCAGCCAAACCGACAAAGTGCATACCACCCTGGATGATGGGGTGTTGAATGCCAAGTAAATCCGTAATGCGAGTTTTCATAATGTACCTGTGTTTTAATCACGGGCAGATAGGGTAAAGTGACATTGTATATGTCGATAGATAGAATACCAACCCATTGAAGGGGTTGCCGGAAAAGTACTCGAATTCGCTATGCGACAGACCCGTAACAAAGACACAGCCTTACCGCGCCACGGCAGTAACCAACCGTTCGTGGTGTCCAGCGCCGATGAACATCCACAGGCCTTGCGCGCACGCTTCGCGCAGTGGGGTTATCTGTACATCAAGCGCTATATGCCGGCGGCGGATTGTGAGCGTTTATTGGACACGTTGTTGCGCGAGACAAAGCCGCATATCTGCCGTGACCTGAATACGCCGCCGCGCCTGCAGGGCCAGCCCTTCTTCGAGACTGACCCGATCTGGGACGAGATTTATCCGAGAATCCAGTCCCTGGAGGCGTTTCACAGTTTCTTTCATCAGAAGCAGATACTGGCTCTCATGGAAACTGTCACCGGTAAAGGCGCATTTGTGTACCCCATGAAAATGGCGCGCATTTCCACGCCGGGCAAGATCGGTTTTGAAACTCCACCGCACCAGGATGCCCACTCTCACCATGCAGGACCCACCATGGCGGGCATTTGGGTTGCGCTGCACGATGTCACCCAGGCCATGGGGCGCGTCAAGGTGTTGCCGCGATCACATACGCGGGGGGTAAGACCAGTGTTTCGCACCCAGGGTGTCGGCGGTGTCCAGTGCGAAATCTACGATGATGAAACCACCTGGCATGTCTCGGACTTCGCTGCCGGAGACGTTTTAATCTTTCATTCCTGCACAGTGCATAAGGCCGAACCCAACACCACCACAGACACGGTACGTATCAGCGTCGATACCCGCTTTTGCGATCATGGCGCACCGGTATTTTCGACCAATCTGGAACCGCACCACGGCTGGCGTATCGAAGGATTGGATTGGGCTTCGATCTACCGCGGCTGGGAAGACACGCGATACCAATACTATTGGCGCGACTATCCCAACCTGTTTTGAGAGCGCTCACTGGCGCAACGCCAGTTGCCGCTGGATTTCGCGGGCGAACAACCACAACCGGTCCTGCCCCCACAGCGCCAGCAACTCCCTGTTATGCTCATCCAGCAAACGGAAACTGGGAACGCCCCACAAGCCCGAGTCGTACATTGCCACGCGATTATTTTCCAACTGCGCCTCCCAGCCGGACTGCCCGACCAGGGACTGCGCTTCGCGCCAGTCCAGCCCCGCCTTCTCCACCGCTTTTTTGAGGCCCTTGTCGGTGTTGAGGTTGATGCCCTCGGCAAAGGCGCAGGCGAGAAACGCACTGATAAACTTTATGCCCCGGCCTTTTGCGCAGGCCCAGGGATACAGCGAGTAGCCGCGCCGCGCGGGATCGCCGATAGGGTCGTAAAAGTTGCCAAAGGGAACACCCGCCGCGCGCGCTTCCCGTGCAGTATCCCAGAATATGTACATACCTTTCTGGCGGGTCGCGGGCACGCCGCGCATCACCATCGGCAGCACCGGTCGCACGACCAGGTTGACACCGGTATTTCGCGCCAGTTTTACCGCCCGGTCAAAGCTGATCGCCGTGTACGGACTGCGCAGCGAGGGATAAATTTCCAGCGTCAGCCGGCCGCTATCCCGGAGCGGCCCGGCCTCTATCAGCGGTCGCGGTACAAGAGGCGGCGCGCCGCGTTGCCGGTCAATTCCCAGTTCGGCCAGCCGCTGTTCCAGGTGGTAAAGCCGATCAACTCCCCAGTACCACTCGGCGCCGTAATAAAACATGGCGCCTGAATAGTGCTTGAGCGCCGCGCGCCGTGCAGTGCCCATGGTCACACGTTCCATGGCTACGCTGTCGGCGACACAACCGAAGCGCTCAGCCAGACCTTGCAATGCGACCTCATCATCGGCCCACAGCGCACGACCCACGGCTGCCGCGCACTCAATAAATGGGTCGGATTCCTGGGCGGCCAGGATAGCGCACGCACGTTGTACCAGGTTGGGGCGCAGTGCCTCATCGTGCCTGGGAAACTCCAGTCCGTATTCCGGTGCAACGTGCCAGGCATCGTAGCGGGACAGTTGCAATAGTAACTCGGGTTCAGCGGCATTCTTGCCCTGCGGTCCGCTGACCAGGTGACAAACTATCTGTATCTCATAACGCGCGGCCAGAGACTTAAGCACCTGCGCCGCGAGGTGGCTGTAGCCATCGTCCACCTGGTGGAAGTACTCCAGAACATGCGGTTTACCCGCTTTGATCCGCGCTTGTTCGGTACGATCGCGCTGGCTCGCCAGACGCTGGGGCGTGCACAAGCGGGTCATCAGCTTTGACGTCGCCCAGCGCAGCATCGCACTGGGATCCATGGTGGCTGCGCCGCCCTGCTCTTCGAACTGTTCCGCCATAAGGCCTGACTCCTGACAGGGCTACGCCTGCCCTCGGCCTACACCGTATCAGCTACCCGCTTGCGCGCCATCAGGAAAAGCCGGCACATGACCAACTCCAGGACAATCATCTGAGCGGCGAACTCGGCGCCGTGGGCTGCCCATGCAACAATACGCAACATCGCCGCAACGCCCACCAGGGCTGCCGGGGTGTAAAGTAATGTGGCGTTGCCGGTGCCAAGGCCCAACAGCGCAAACGCTCCGGCCACAATGAAGAAGGCGCCAAGATCACCGATCTGGCTGCTAGCGGCAATACCTTGCTGCACCTCCATGCCAATGAGGGGAGCGGCGATTGCCGGGACAAACAACCAGAACAAACCGATACCAAGCAGCATGATACCCAATAGACCGGCAGCAATTTTAATCATTTTATCCAGCATATGTACTCTCCTAGCGTTGTAAAATTTTGGCGGCATTTTCCATGAATTTCTTGCTGGCTTCTTCGTCCTCCAGAATATTGTCAATCTTCACGGGCACCTGTATACCCTGGCGCAGCCCTGGCTTCTCCTTCATCACTGACAGCCAGCGATCCAGATTGTCCAGACCGTCTCGGGATACACCGGACCATTTGTAGGTCCTGACCCAGCACCAGTTGGCGATATCGGCGATGGAGTAGTCATCCGCCAGCCACTCGCTTTCGCCCAGGCGGCGGTCCAGCACCTCGAACAGTCGACGGCACTCGTTTTGATAGCGATCAATCGCGGGTTGGATTTTTTCGGGGAAATAGCGATAGAACACATTCGCCTGTCCCATCATGGGTCCTATACCGCCCATCTGGAACATCAGCCATTGCATGACTCGCGCGCGACCGGCGCGATCGGAGGGCAATAGCCTGCCAGTTTTTTCCGCGAGATAGATCATAATGGCGCCGGATTCAAACACGGCAAGATTGTTCTCGTCAGGGTCCACAATGGCCGGAATCCTGCCATTGGGATTGATGGCGAGATAACGTTGACTGCGCTGCTCCCCCGTGGACAGGTCCACGGCATGGACTTCATAGGGCAAGCCCAGTTCTTCCAGCGTGCAGGATGCTTTGTGCCCATTCGGTGTAGAGGCGGTGTAAAGTTCTATCACAGTGCAGTCCTCTGTGTATCACGAATAATGCGCTGCAGCAGCTTCGTTGTCAGGCGAACGCTGGTCTTTTTATTCAATCCCTGTTGTTCGCGCAGTCGGTTCCAGTACTCGAAAGACGCGACCGCATCCACCAGTTCACGCTCGTCGGCGCCCAGTGCTTTGAGTTCCGGAAGCCAGTCGTCGAGGTCTTTGCGCAATTGGCGCTGTAGCCTGGCGTACTGCTCCCGTAGCACCGGGTAGCGCCACAACTGCGCTCGAGTAGTGAGCAGGTGATTACCGACCGCTTCGTAAGCCAGGGCGCGCTGCTCCACCGCATGCAACAGGCGTTCCTCAAGCGAACCCGCGCGATCACCACCGGCGAATAATCCCTGATACTGATCGCGTATCTTTATATCGGCCGTGGCGAACAAGCTCTCCATGTCAGAGAAATGCCTGAACACCGAACGGATACCGACTCCCGCGCGCTCCGACACCTGCTGCGCGGTGGGCACAAGAACACCGGCTTCGACGAGAGCCAGCATGGCGTCGATGATGGCCTGCTTGCTGCGCTCGCTGCGCAACCGCCGCCCATCGCCTGCTGTACCCGACTCCTGTTTTCCCATAGTTCCCGCACTCGCTCTTGTGTTTCGCATGTCGCCCATGACTTGCACATGTTTCGCTTTAATGACAGCATATATGTCATTTGTTTGCAAGGACTCACACAGCATGAATTACCAACTGCACAACAGTATTGCGATCGTGGCGCTCGACGATGGTAAAGCCAATGTGGTCGGACACCACTTTATTGACAGCGTGAATAGCGCACTTGATCGCGCGATAGCGGACAATGCACGGGCTGTCATCCTGCGCGGCCGCGAGGGCATGTTTTCTGCCGGCTTTGATCTCGGCGAATTCAAAAAAGGACCCGAAGCGGGCATGGGCATGGTGATCAGGGGCATGCAGCTCCTGATTCATTTGTACGGCTTTCCCCTGCCCGTCGTCGCCGCTTGCACCGGCCATACGATCGCCATGGGCGCATTTATCGCGATGGCCTGTGATAGCCGCATTGGAGTCCGCGGCAGCTACAAGGTCACGCTTCCCGAAACAGCTATAAGCATGGAATTGCCGTCCACGATGCTGGAACTGACCACGTCGCGAATCCCTCCGCAATACCTCACACGCGTAGTCATTCAGTCTGAGGTGTTTGATCCGGATCAGGCCGTTACGGTCGGTTTTCTGGACGAAGTCGTCGAAGCGCAGGCCCTCGATGCCCGGGCTCTCGCTGTGGCGGAAAAATTGGCGCAGCTACCGCAAAAAACCTATGTGGCCAATAAGGTGTTGACGCGTAAAAAAACTTTGGACGCGATGACCGACGGCCTCGCAACGATGCGGGCCCAGGTCTCATAATTAAACAAGTGCGACGCCGCCGGGACGTCCAACTGTGGGTTGTTGCCCCTCGATCAATTCCAGCTGCCCTGCCCGGCGTTCCACCCAGTGCCGGATAGCGACATTCAATGCGGCACGGCCGCCTACACTGTCCAGCAAGTAGTCTGCAGCGACCTTCTCGGCAGCGTCGAGCAAGTGGTAGTGCAGCCACGGTCGCTGGAACAGCCACTGGGCGTAGCTACTGATGCAACGCTCGCCGGAGGCTGAGCCCGTGGTGAATCGATGCATGCCGAGAAAACGGGGAATACTGCCGCCCGGATTTGCCTCCAGCCACTGGCTATTGTGTTCGATGCAATCCAACACATCCGGCAATTGATCCTTGCACAGTGTCGCCAGTATCGGCAGCAAGGTAGCGGGAACGGCATCGTCCGCCAGGAACTCCCCCGACAACGGCCGGGGATTGTTCATACGTTCAACCCAGGCGTACACATGGGGTGCCCGCTCCTGCATTAGCTCCTTGGGGACCGGATCCCGTCCCAGGTGGGCGTAAAGCGGGCCCATGAAGCCGAAATCTGCGATGCTCGGCCGCGATCCCAGCAGGAAATCGAAGTGTGTGAAGTGCTCATCCAGCTGTTGCAGGAACTGCAGATAGGCCGCCTCGATGCCTGGAATGGTCTGTGCGGTAATCCCTAGCGCGGGGACCATACCGCTGAACTGCCGCGACGTGCGCTCGCCAATCGCGAGTTGCTCCTGGTAACTGGCCTCGGGCGCGCTCAACCTGCCAAACTCCGCCAGGATAAAGTCACGTTGCTGGTCGATCACACTCCATCGATAGTGCATAGCCGGTATCAACAGCCACTCATCGCCGTACAATTCCAGTAGCAACGCAACGAGTCGTTGCACGGGTGTTGCAGGATAGACCGACGCCTGGGGGTGGCGCGCTTCCAAAAAATCGATGATGTCCGTGGTGTCCTGCACATACTCGCCGGCAGCCGTTACCAGCACGGGAATGATAGGTGCACCGATGTTGGGCAGGATGACATTCAGGTAGGCATCGCGGGTGGCGGGGCGCTCCGCCCAGTCCAGGCCTTTATAGCGCATATAGGCGCGCGCCTTACCGGTAAACAATGAGTGATCGGCACCATACAATAGGTAGTCTGCTCGCATCGTGTGGCGTCTCTCCCCGCTGCAGGTTGCCTGGGCATCACTGAAATGGCGTGTATTGACACACAGTGTGTCACTAACACCAGTATTTATCAAACCTCACCGGGCCGCCTGCCCCGCTCCAAAGGCCCTGGGCGCCGAACTTATACTTGAACCTACCCCATGACCTATAATGTCCAAGTGCTTGTTAAATCGATGGTAGATGTGCACGATTCACAAAAATAGAGCTCTGGCGGATAAGCCGCTGAACTTTATGCTATACGTACGCTCCATACATCCGTATTTGAACCTATTGCGTAAAGTAGCTAGCTCAAACCATGACAATCCGAACAGGTAAGTTTATTTTGAATCCACTACGTCACTACAAGACGGCCGGGGGCGCGGCGTTTGCTGCGACCGTGTTATGCGTCCTATCGTTACCTGCCTGGAGCCTCATTGAATACACTGAAGCGGAACGGGATACCATCGTCGAGATGGTCGAGCAACTGCAGGAGCGCCACTACGCCGGTCTGGCGTACGGTGACGAAATGTCATCTCAGCACCTGGACAACTATATTGATAGCCTCGACAGCAGCAAAATGTTCTTCACGGCCGCCGATATCGCGGATTTCAATCAGTATCGGTCAGTGATGGACGAGCAGATCCGGCAGGGGAAACTGGACGCAGGCTATGCCATTTTTAACCGCTATCACCAGCGACTGCAGGACCGTCTGAACGACGTGATCAAAACCTTACCAGAAGCGGTGGCGGCCATAGACTTCAGTGTGGATGAGAATCTTCCGCTTGATTTGAAAGACCGCCAGTGGGCCAAGAACGAGGCGGAACTGGACGAGCGCTGGCGCAAGCAGTTGAAGAACCAGGTGCTCAGCCTCAAGCTGGCCGACAAAGCCCAGGAGGATATTGCCCCCACCCTGGTAAAACGCTTCACCAGCCAACTCAATAGTGTGAAACAGTACAACAGTCAGGACGTGTTCCAAATCTATGCCAATGCCCTGGCCGAGTTGTACGATCCGCACACCAATTATTTGTCGCCGCGCAGTTCCGAGAACTTCAATATCAACATGAGCCTGTCGCTGGAGGGTATCGGCGCGGTGCTGCAGGGGGACGATGAGTATACGAAGGTGTCCAGCCTGGTCGCCAAGGGGCCGGCAGACAAGCAGGGAGATCTGCAGCCATCCGATCACATTGTGGCGGTGGGCCAGGGGGTGGACGGCGAGTTGCAGGACATCATCGGCTGGCGACTGGACGAAGTCGTGGAACTGATCCGCGGCCCTAAGGATACGACTGTGCGCCTGGAAGTTATCCCGGCCAAACCGAAATCTCCCGATGAGCGAAAGACCATCACGATTGTCAGGAACAAGGTGAAACTGGAAGAACAGTCCGCGCAAAAGAAAGTGCTGGAAATTCCCAGTGGCGATAAAACCGTCAAAGTTGGGGTGATCACTATCCCGGCTTTCTATATTGACTTCGACGCGATGCGCCGGGGCGATCAGGATTACAAAAGCACGACTCGTGACGTAAAGAACCTGCTGCAGGAATTACAGGGCGAAGGCGTTGACGGTGTGGTCATCGATCTGCGCAATAATGGCGGTGGCTCCCTGCAGGAAGCCAATGAACTCACCGGGCTGTTTATTGAGTATGGGCCCACTGTGCAGATCCGCCATTCTTCACGCCGCGTGTGGCGCGACGGCAAGCGCCTGAAAAGCCCGTATTTCGAAGGCCCGCTGGTGGTGTTGGTCAATCGCCTGAGTGCCTCTGCTTCGGAGATATTTGCCGGCGCCATACAGGACTACCAGCGCGGCCTGATTGTCGGCGACCGTTCGTTCGGAAAAGGTACGGTGCAAACGCTCATACCGCTCACTGAGGGGCAATTAAAGATCACCGAAAGCAAATTTTATCGCATCTCCGGGGAAAGTACGCAGCATCGCGGCGTGGTACCGGATGTCGAGTTTCCCTCGATCTATGACACCGAAGAGATTGGCGAAAGCGCCCTGGACCACGCCCTTAGCTGGGACCAGATCAGTCCAATCCGACACACCAATTACGGTGAATTGTCCGCCGTGTTGCCGTCCATCCAGTCCCACTTCCGGGAACGCAGCGCGAAAAATGCGGACTTCGTTTTCCTGGAAGACCAGGTTGAACTGGCTGAGGAAACCCGCAACATTACTGACCTGCCACTGAATGAAAAAGCGCGTGTCGCATTGCGTGACAGCCAGGAACAGAAAGCCCTGAATATCGAAAATAAGCGCCGCAAAGCCCTGGGGGAAGAGTTGTTGACCTCGCTGGAGCACGATGAAGACAGTATCAACGGCCTGGACACAGACACGCCACTCGATGATGAGGGTGAAGACGACGCCACCACGGATAAGGTTGACGAAAAAGATGCGGACGACGTCCTCCTGATGGAGGCTGGTCGTGTGCTGGTGGATGTCCTGCTACAAAAACAGCAGAGCTATGCCGTGCAGAATGACAAGCCACTGGCGCATTAAGCGTCGGGCTGACCAAACCAGGACAGGTCCTCGTGCAGGCGCACGACATCACCAACAATCAGTAGCGTAGGCCCTCGGGGTTGCGCGCGGGCCACGACATCTACCATGGTCTCCAGCGTGCCCACCAGTACCCGCTGCTCCAATTGCGTGCCCCGCTCCACTAGCGCGATTGGCGTATCCGGGGAGCGGCCATGCGCCTGTAGCTGCTCACAGATCACTGGCAAGCCCATCAGCCCCATATAGAAAACCAGTGTCTCGCTGCGCGACTGGAACGTACTCCAGTCGTGCTCTACGGAATTCCCCTTCAGGTAGCCCGCCACAAAACGCACCGATTGCGCATAGTCCCGGTGGGTCAGCGGAATTCCCGCATAGCAGGCCGCACCATTGGCAGCGGTAATGCCGGGTACTACCTGGAACGGAATATGGTGTTTGGCCAGCAGTTCTATCTCCTCCCCGCCGCGCCCGAAAATAAACGGGTCGCCGCCCTTGAGGCGGACCACGCGCTTACCCTGCAGGGCCAAATCCAGCAGCAATTGGTTGATTTCAGTCTGTGGCAGTGTATGGTCGGCGCGACGCTTCCCAACGTAGATACGCTGCGCGTCACGTCTGGCCAGATCAACAATGGCCGGCGACACCAGGCGGTCGTATAACACGACATCTGCACTCTGCAGCAACCGCGCCGCCTTGAAGGTCAGCAAGTCCGGGTCACCGGGGCCGGCGCCAACGAGGTAGACTTCCCCCGCGCGCAACGCGCTGGTGTCTTGCAACCGCTCACGCAGCTGTTGCTCCGCCTGCATGTCCCTGCCAGCGAGCACTTGTTCGGCGACGGTACCTTCCAGAATTTGCTCCCAAAACAGGCGACGCACATTGTCCTGCGGGATGTGGTCCTTTACCAGCTGACGAAATCGTCCGGCGAATACCGCCAATCGTCCAAAGGCAGCCGGCACCAGTGCCTCAATTTGCCGGCGCAGGATTCTCGCCAAGACCGGACTGCGGCCACTGCTGCTGATTGCAATGAGCAGAGGGTCGCGATCAACGATGGACGGGAAAATAAAAGTGCAGAGCTCCGGAGTGTCGACGACATTGACCGGGATCGATAAGGCGGAGGCGTCGCGAAAGACCTGTTCGTTGATGGCTCTGTCGGGTGTTGCCGCCACGACAAGTTTCTTGCCGTAGAGATCGACCTCGCGATAGGTTGTTTGTTGCCAGACGCCACCCTGCTCAACCAGTAACGTCCGCAATTCGTCGTCGATCGTCGGCGACACCACGGTCAGCACAGCCCCGGCGCGCAGTAACAACCGTGCCTTGCGCGCCGCCACTGCGCCTCCACCTACCAACACCACCGGAGCATCGATGAGTTTCAGGCAGACCGGAAGGAATTCCAAAACCTATACCCCCAATTCGATCACGCCACCCATATAGGGCTGTAGTACCGAGGGCACGGTGATACTTCCATCCGCGCGCTGATAGTTTTCCATGATGGCAACCAGTGTGCGCCCCACCGCCAAGCCGGATCCGTTCAGTGTGTGCAACAGCTCCGGTTTACCGGTTGTGGGGTTGCGCCAGCGCGCCTGCATGCGGCGCGCCTGGTAGTCGCCAAAACTGCTGCAGGAGGAAATCTCACGATAGGCATCCTGGGCCGGGAGCCACACTTCCAAATCGTAGGTTTTCCTGGCACTGGCGCTAAGGTCGCCTGTACAAAGGACTACCTTACGATAGGGTAATTCCAGCAGCTGCAGGACCGTTTCCGCGTGACCGGTCAGTTGTTCCAGTGCCGCAGCGGACTGCTGTGCACGCACCAGTTGCACCAACTCGACCTTCTCAAACTGGTGCTGGCGTATCAATCCCCGGGTATCGCGGCCATAACTGCCCGCTTCGCTGCGAAAACACGGAGTATGGCAAACAAACTTTAGGCCTGACTCGCCCAATTCGGCATCTTCAAATATCCTGTCCCTGGCGATATTGGTCACCGGTACTTCTGCCGTGGGAATCAGGTATAAGTCCTGTTCAGCGCGCAACTTGAACAAATCCGCTTCAAACTTGGGTAGCTGCCCGGTGCCCAGTAGTGACTCGCGGTTGACAATGTAAGGTACATAAACCTCGCGGTACTCGTGTTTCTGTATATGCAGATCGAGCATGAAGTGCACAAGCGCGCGATGCAGCCTCGCCAGGTTGCCGTACAGAACGGAAAAGCGAGACCCGGTTATTTTCACCGCAGTCGCGCCGTCCAGCAATTGCAGTCCTTCACCCAATGCCACATGGTCTTTCACAGGGAATGCAAACTTCGCAGGTCTGCCCCAGCGCTGCAGCTCCACGTTGTCCGCTTCACAACTCCCCACTGGCACGTCCTCAGCAGGAACATTGGGCGTTCCCATCAGCAGTGCTTCCAGTTCAACCTGGATCTGCCTGGCCTGCTCGGTCAGTGCGTCAAGTTGGGCGGCAATTTTTTCCAGGGATTCATTTACCTGCGCCTTGGCGTCGTCCACGCTCAAACCCTGGCCAACCAGAGCACCAATCTTCTTGGAGGCAATTTTACGCTCCGCCAACAGGTTTTGACTGTCTATGTCGGCCTGCTTGCGTCGTGCATCCAGCGCATTGAACTGCGCGACAT
>JANPDE010000208.1:0-31146 GCA_031431315.1 Haliea sp. | reverse complement strand
GCTCGACGCCGTGCGATCCAGGCATTATCAGTTTCGATATGCAGCAGTTCGTCGACAATGCCGCTAACCGCTTCGGCGGTGTCGAGGTGCTCGCGGCAGCGATGTAGCTGCAGAGTGTCCTCGATATCTCTACGCGTGCGGAATGCTCGCGAAACATCGGTGAATTCAACCGTTTCATAGCGGAAAATACCAAGGTCGATCAGGATGAACTCGGACCAGTCCTGGTAGAGGTTGCCGAAAAACATCAGTCGCAACAGGTCACACAGAGGCATCCGCAGCAATGAATAGACATGGTCGTTGGATGCGCCATACCATTCACTGAACCGTTGCGCCTGGGAAAATCGTGGCTGCAGTTCTGCAAGCCAGTCACGCTTACGACCGTTGCCGGGAAGAAGCCCCGCAAAGGCCGCGACTAATTCCTGCCGGGTAAGTAACGCGAACAGCTGGGTTAAATCCAGAAGTCCGTCCGGCTCTACCCATCCCCGCGCGCACAGTGGCTGCACAGCTTTTTCTGCCGGTCCTATCTCGTCATAGCACAGCTTGCTTGCGCGAAATACGGTTGGCTTACGCATCATCATGCGTACCAGCAGTGCCCGCGATTCCAGTGGCAGTGTGGGAAACTCTTCAAGAATGTCTACTTCCTGGGAGAGCAGTAGATCCCGATTACGGCTGAGTACCCAACTCACCACAGTCTCGAAATTCTGGAGATAGTAATACGGCCCCACTGACGTTGTCGGTAGGCGCATAGCCGTGTGCGGCGCCAGGGTATCGGAAATTTCACTACTGCCCATCAACTGATTGTATTCTATGGGCTGTACGTATGTACAGTATTGGATAGTCTCGGTGGACGAGTGCTGGTTAATCCCCGTCAAATAAAGAGGCGACGGCTTCGGCTGCATCCCGTGTCGCGCCGGCGATCAGGCCCAGGCCGGTGCAGTCGCCAATAGCCTTGACGCGTAACCCCGCCTCGGTGAGCTGTTCGGCCAATGTCGTCGCAGCAGTGGGGTACCCCGCAATAATCACACTGTTGGCCGTCACCAGCCTCTCGGTGCCATTACTGGAGCGGATTAGCACCCCCCGGGGTTCAATGCGCACTATCTCTACCCGGGTATTGAGCGTGACATGTAAACTGTCGAGGCGGTCCATGTGCTCGCTACGGCGTTTCTTACCCACCTCGGGTGCGATCTTATTGCCTGGCTCCAGCAGATGGACCCGCCGACCCCTGTGGGCGATAAACTCGGCCAGTTCCACGGCGGCGAGGTCAGCACCGATGATGACCACCTTTTTACCCAGGGGCATCCAGGCTTTACTGGCCGTACGCAGCAGGGACGGGATGATGAAGCGCTGTAGCCAGGCGGGCAGCGATTCCAGCCTTGTCCGCATTTGCGCGCCGGTGAGGACATGCGGAAGTTCGCGACCAGGAATCTCGGGTGTGATCACCCGGGCTCCAGTGGCGACTATGACGGCATCCGCATTGAGCTCGCGAACTTTAGCCACAGTGGCATCAACACCCAGTTCGACCGAAATCGGCAGACGCTGCATCTCCGCTTTAAGGAAGTCGAGGAAAAGCTCGTTATCGCTGTGCACGGTGGAGGCGAGTACCAGTGATCCACCCAGGCGCCGCTGCTTTTCGAGCAACGTCACCTTGTGGCCGCGCTCAGCCGCCTGTCGCGCAGCTTCCATGCCGGCGGGACCTCCACCGATGATGACCACGTTTCTTGGTGTGCTTACCTTGTCAATCGGCAGCTCAGATTCGCGACCGGACTGCGGGTTGAGCGCACAGCGCAGGTCATCGTAGCTCTGCATGGAGTCGATGCAGCTCTCACAAGAGATACAGCGGCGAATCTGCCGGTAGCGTCCACTGGCGACTTTGTTGGGGAATTCCGGGTCCGCCAGTAGCGGGCGGGCCATGGCGACCAGGTCGGCCTGCCCGTTGGCGATGATGGCCTCGGCTACCACCGGGTCATGAATACGACCAACGGCCATCACAGGAACGTTTACGACATTGCGGATCGATTCCGCGTTGGCTGCATTCATGGCATCACCCGCTTCGGAGCGGCTGACCATCTGGGTCACCAGGGCATCGCTAATGCCGCCACTGACCCGGAAACAATCCACACCCGCATCCACCAGGATCGGAGCGATGGCTTGCGTATCCTCCAGGCCGCGTCCACCCGGCGCGCGTTCGTATCCGGAGATGCTCAATGTAACGGGAAAGTCCCGCCCCGCTCTGGCTTTGATCTGTGCCAGTACTTCCACCATAAATCGGGTTCGCGTCTCCAGGCGGAATGCGGAGTAGTCATCAGTTCGTTTGTTACGTAATGGTGACAGGAACGAGCCTAGCAGGTTGTAGCAATGTGCGGCGTGCAACTCGATACCGTCATATCCCGCTTCCCGGGCGCGACGGGCAGCCTCGCCGTACTGGATCGCAATATCCGGCAACTCATCCGCCTGTAGTTCACGACTGGGCCAGCCCCACACGGGCGCGACTGCCACTGAAGGTCCAACGGGTTGAGGTCCGCGGAACATCGGTGCGACGCTTTCCGGACCGGTATGACTCAGTTGCGGCTGGACTTTGGCGCCGTGTTGATGGATGGCCTCCACCAGCGGCCGGTGTGCGTCGACAAACCTGTCGTCACCCAGTGTCATCGATCGGTGCATGTAGGGATGGTCCGTAGCGACCGTGACCAGCTCCAGTGTAATCAGTCCTACACCACCGCGCGCCCGCGCTTCAAAATGGCCAATCAATCGCTTACTGGGAGTTTGGTCCTCGTTGCAGTACGCCGTCGTCATGGGTGACATAACCATGCGATTTTTGAGATGCATGGTGCCGATTTGGATTGGCGACAGCAGATGGGGGAAATGGTTGTTCATGGTCTTTCTGCATTTAGATGCGAGAAATTACGCTCTATCGCGGTCCGGGTACCATCGATCTTGAATGCGCGTGTAACGCTATCCACGTTGTTAATGGCATTGGATTTACTCCAGGATATGTGGACTGACAAGCACTTCACAAAACTTTTTTATTCCCGGCATTTTCCGAATGCGACGACACTGGTAACTATGTATTGACAACCCGGTAAGGCCGAAGGTGCGGCACCGAATCGGTATGTGCCACACTGTTTTTGCACACCCTACCTGACTCTGCGGCCAATTGACAGACAAGGCCTTTCGGATATTATGGGGTATCAGATGGGGACTGCTCTGCCCAGGATAAAAAATAAGATATTCTGGAAGGGATTGAAAATTGGATAGTGGCGTGTCGAGTAACTTACCGAATGCCCGGGAAACTATTAATAAATTGTACGTTAAGGTGGGGAATCTCGTTGTTGCGGGCTGTATGCTCCATTCTGAGGTTGTCATGGATTCATTCAAGGCAGTTGTGAATGGCAAGCTCGCAAAATAACGGGATGCCTGAAATTCGCTTTCCAAATGAAAACCTACGCGCGACTACCTGGAGTGTCAGTCGACTGACATGGATCCACGATTGCAGAGTTCCCAGGGAAATTTGACTTGAAAGCTATTGTCCACATTGGTACCGAAAAGACAGGTACTACTTCGATCCAAGAGTTTTTGTATCAAAACAGAAAAAAACTCAGAAGTGCTGGATTTCATTTTATTCAAAGTGCCGGGCAAAGAAACAATAGAGTACTTCCTGCTTATTGTATTGGTGACAATCAACCTGACGATTTTTTCAGGCAAAAAGGCTTCAATACACTGGAGCAAAGGAATGAATTCAAGCGAGATTTCATCAAGGAATTCGAAGCAGAAATACATTCTGTCCCCGCAAGTATTCACACTTTTATCATCTCCAGTGAACATTTTCATTCCAGGATTCGAAGCGAAGCGGAGATGGAAAACGTCTATAGATTGCTGTCAACTTACTTTGATGAATTCAAAATCATATGTTATTTGCGAGAACAGTCGGCAACCTGCTCTTCAGGCTATTCGACACATATGAAGACAGCAGGCACAGAATCCCTTGATACATTTTTGCTTCGGTGTAAGCCAGTAAATTATTTTTACAATTACCATGAGTTGCTTGCAAATTGGGAAAGGTGTTTCGGATTTGAAGCCTTGGATGTCTCAATTTTCGCTCAAGAACGATTTTTGAATGGAGATTTGTTCGATGACTTTACAGCGAAAATCAACCCTGCGCTTGTAGGCGAATTGAATAAGCCAAATGGAGCTGAAAATGAATCACTTAAGCCCATCGGACAAGCGTTGGCGAGAGCGGTAAACATTACATTTCCAGTCAAATCAGAACGGCCAGAAGCGCATGAGCTACGTGATCGATGCAAGAAAGTCATTAACGACGCGTTTACGGGAAAGGGCCTGCAGCCAAGACTAAGTACGCGAAAATTGATCTACGAATATTTCGCTGAAAGTAATGAGCGCGTCCGACAGAAGTTCTTTCCACATATCGAAAACCTGTTTCCTCCACCGGCTGAGATAACTCAAGAGAGCTATACAATTACCGAGGACGATTTTCAGGGGATAGCAAGCGTTTTCAATGTGCTTAAGAGGTATGGAAAAGGCGCAATGCTGGATCAGGAATACGCGACCATATGTTCGACAATTTTCTCGTGTATTGATGATGTAACCAAAGTCGTTACTGATGAAGATGTGACCCCGGTTGTTACTGATGAAGATGTGATCCCGGTTGTTACTGATGAAGATGTGGCCCGAGTTGTCACTGATGATAGTGAAGGATATAGCAAGATGAAATTCGATCAATTTGATGCAATGCTTCTGATTTTTGCGGCCGGGAAAATCCGGGGCAGGGCTCCGAAAACGGCATTTGGGTTGGCGGCTCTAGCGCTTAGAATGTTTCCAGATTCACCTGGCATTGGCGAAAAAATGGAAGAGTTTCGCCAACGAAGCGAACGAGTGCCGAAGCCTCAGTTTATTATTACGTATCAGCCCGCTGACTCGTCTTTCGATCGGGATCAGGTAAAGCAGGATGAGTTACAGAGCTGGCTGAGTACGCTGGAAGTGCCTGAAGGTCGTAATCTGATTGGGCTAGGCGGTTCAAGCATTATCTGTTCGGGTAGCGAGGCGGCGGAAAATTGTGAGTTGCCTCGGTTAGGCTTCAGTATCTTTGAAGCTGAGTCAATGGACGAAGCGCTCTCAATTGCTAGAAAATGTCCTCTGCTGGAACTCGGTATGACATTGGAAGTATCTGAGTTTGCGACAGGGTAAGTGACGCCGACTGCGACGAGGTATATTCGGAATATGTCTTCCACACTGATGGTTAAAATACGCTACTACAAGGAACGGGTCAGGAATGCTCTGTGGATGTTGCGAACAGGTAGATTCAAACTGTTTTTCAAGAGCCTCCATATCGAGTTTTATCCTGCCGTAGAAGAGGTCCTAACTATACTGCATGTTGAAGAGGTCCGAACCCTACTTCACATTGAAGAACGACCAGTTCCCGGCTCTGACTTCGTCGATAAACGTAAAGTGCTGCGACCGAGTTTTAGGCCCACAGTCTCGCAACCATTTTCCGAGGTCGGTATGCACGCCGATACAGGGGTGGTGGCAAATGAATTGAGGCAAATTCTCTCCACTATCACCGTTCAGGATAATAGTAATCCATGATGATATTATCCAAGGTCTCGGTGCTAACCGTTACCTTTAACGGGAAGGAATTCCTGCAGGATTTCTTGACCTCGCTGAATGCCACCAACCAGCAGGGTCTGGAACTCGAAATCCTGGTAGTGGACAACGGGTCTACGGACGGAAGTGTTGCGTGGCTGCGTGAGAATCACCCCAACATTAAGTTGCTGCAAAACGACGAGAATAATTATGCTCGTGCCCTGAATCTGGGTATCGGGCACTCGCAAGGCGAGTACATCGTCATTACAAACAATGATGCAACAGTTCATCCCGATTGGCTACAGGGTTTTCTGGATGTTTTTCGCCTCGATGAGGAAATTGGGGCGGTGCAGAGTAAAATATTCTTTGCCCAAAAAAACGAAATTAATAGTGTCGGGGTTGAGGAGATCGAACACTTTTATTTCAGGGATATTGGTTTTGGAAGGGATGATTCCGCTCTATATGCAAAAGCAGCTGAAAGAGACTATGTGACCGGCGGGTCTGTCATGTTTCGGAAAACGTGCCTGGATGACGTAGGCGCCTGGGACGAAGAATTCATCATGTTTATGGAGGATGTCGATTACAGTGCTCGCTGCCGTAAAAAAGGCTGGAAGCTGTGGTATTCACCCAGCAGCATCATGTACCACCAATATCATGGCAGTTCTTCTGAAGACCTATGTGAGTATTTTTGCACGCGCAACCGTTTTCTATTTGTCGCCAAGCATTTCCCAATGGAACTTCCCGCTTCTATACCTACCTCGCACTTTTACAAAAAGGGCGAGTTTGATCTTTTGTATCGCTCGCTTCTTCACAGCGTGCGAAAACTATGCATTAGCCATGAGGACAGCGTGGTTGTGCAAGTGTTGCAGGCGCTGAAGGTCTGCCTTCCGGTCTATATCGGCGATGTCGGCGCCTTCATGTTTTTTTCGCATCTGGAGATTTTGTTGGGTCTGCGGAAGATTAGGGTTGGCATTTACGATCATGCGGGACATTTTGCCGGGGGAGGCCAGCGCTATGTCGCTGAAATGGCTGCCATCATGCAGGAGCGCTACGACATCACCTATATTTTCAATAATGATGTGCAATTGAGTGACTACAAGGATTGGTTTGATCTTGATCTGACTCGCAATTCCATGAAAGTTATCAAGATACCTTTTTTTGAAGAGAGAAATCGCTATACGCCTGATGAGGGTATGGTGTTGGGGGAGTCAAATAATCCCTTCGACATCATTAGCAAAGAAAGTTTGAACTACGATATTTTTGTGAATGCGAATATGTTGGGTAAGGTAAACCCTTTGTCACCTGTATCCATTTTTGTATGCCACTTTCCCGATCAAGAGAAATCGCGTTTCTTTCAGGTCGACAAGTATGACCATTTGATTATTAACGGCGATTATACCGGCCAATGGGTGGAAAAGCGTTGGCAGCTGAAGCCCTCCGATAAGCTTTACCCACCGGTTAATATGTACAATCCAGACAGCGCAGCTGATCGTAAAGAAAATATTATTCTGTCGGTTTCCAGATTTGAAATCAGCGGCAGTAAAAAGCAGGTGGAATTGGTGCATGCGTTCAGCGAGATGTGCCAAAATCATCCTGATAAAACGCGAGGCTGGAAATTAGTCATGGTAGGTGGGAGTACGCCCGGTAACACCTATCTGGAAGAAGTGGATAAAGCGATAGTGAAATCACAGTGTGCAATTGAAGTCAGGTCTAACGCGTCAGTGCATGAGATCAAGGATTATTATCGCCGTGCTGCCATATTTTGGCATGCCTGTGGCCTGGATGAGACAAGGCCTGAGCGCGTTGAGCATTTCGGTATGACCACCGTCGAGTCAATGCAAAACAGCTGCGTTCCCATTGTCATTGATGGCGGCGGACAAAGGGAGATTGTTGAACACGGTGATTGCGGCTATCGTTTCTCGACACTCGAGGAGTTACAGTCATTCAGTCTCACAGTGATAGAGGATGGAGAACTGCGCCAAAGAATGGCGCAGAGCGCCTTCCGGCGAAGTCACTTGTTCAGTCGGGAGGTATTCAAGGAAAAACTGGATAAACTTCTGGATGAAATCGAACTTGAGTTGCTCGGACGTGATCTGCTTCCCGGAGTAGCAACACCCGCCAGACATTAGCCGCTCCTCACACGTTTAGTGTCAGTCCGAGCTCTTACTCGAAGGCCCTATCGTTAAATAAACGTTCCCTGGCTGAACTCATCATCCGTTGCAGCGTGTCTTCGAATGTTGGGTTGTCTGGTTTGCCGATACAAAATTCAAGTGGTGATGATCAGGCGTAGGGCCTGCAATTGCAGATTGGCGTGCTGTATATGGACAGCGCATTCATCAATTCGATAGCTGAGATGGTCCAGTTCTTCCTGGCGAATAGACGGATTGACTTCCTGCAGCGCAGAGAGTCGATTCAGCTCTGCGCCAAGGGCTGCACGCATCGATTGCTCCGCGTCGTTCAGTATGTCGCGCAGCCTGGTTTGAGCAAGTGCCCCCGCCAGCGACAGTTTAGCTTCCACCTCTGCACCTACCTGTTTGATGATAGCGAGTGCGGTGGACTTTTTTACGGTCTCAATCAATTGGTTGAGGCGCGCGTGTGGCACCAGTTCCGCGAGATCCTTACCACGAGCGTCGACTAACAGCCGTATGGGGCTAAGCGGTAGAAAGCGTTCCACTTGCAGTACTCGGGGCGCAATGCAGTTCACGGTATAAAGCGCTTCCAGCAGCATTGTTCCAGGAGCGACACCCTTCAGCTTGATGGTACCCAGCGCGGCGTTACCGATTTCAGTTGATTGCACCATGTCCATGGCATCCAGGATCATAGGGTGATCCCACGTCAGGAATTCTATCTCCTCCCGAGCAAGTGCCTTGTCGCGGCTGAAGGTAACGGTAGTGCCGTCTTCCCGAAGGCAGGGAAAGTGGCCGGTGAGCATGTGCTCAGAGGGACGCAGAATGAGTGTTTTTTCGGAGTGCACTTCCTGGTCAACGCCGAAGGTGTCGCAGAGCGCCTCCAGGTAGTGCTCCAGTGTGGCTTCGGACTCGCCAGCGGTTATTTCAGCAATTAATTTCCTGGCGATGTCTGGCTTACAGGAATTACGCTCCAGCAATTTATCACGTCCCTCGCGCAATTCCTGCCGGGTCTTTCCTGTGAAAGCCGCAGTATCTGATATTAGGGCAGCAAATTCCTCGGTACATTTTTGCAATTGTGACACCAGGCGGTCCTGGAACGATTCGAAGATCATGTAGCCTGCAGAGCAGCTGTCACGGAAGAGGTTTAGCCCGCTGTCATACCATTCGAACAATGTTTGCTGGGCGGTCTGCTGCATGTAGGGAACGTGGATATTTACATCGCTATGTTGCCCAATCCGGTCGAGGCGACCGATGCGTTGTTCCAGCAGGTCCGGATTCATCGGCAGGTCGAAGAGTATCAGATGGTGAGCGAACTGGAAGTTACGTCCTTCACTGCCGATCTCGGAACAGACGAGAACCTGTGCCCCATTAACTTCGTCGGCGAAGTAGGCGGCGGCGCGATCTCGCTCAAGGATTGACAAACCTTCATAAAACGCCGAAGAGCGAATGCCGGAGCGCAGGTGCAAATGGTGTTCCAATGCGACAGCAGTTGCGGCATGTGCACAAATAACCAAAACCTTGGCGGGCCGCAGCTGCTTCAGGATGCTTTCGAGCCAGGTCACCCGTGGATCGAAGGATAGCCACGTGTCGTCGACATAGGGGAGTTCCGGGTAGAGTTGCTCCTTGAGATCTGCTGCGGCGCGCAGGTACTGCTCCGGGGCAGACAGTGGGTAAGTGTGTAATACTCTCTGTGGAAAACCAGCAACGGCCGCTCGGGTATTTCTGAACAGCACCCGTCCGGTGCCGTGTCGATCGAGTATTTGATCGATGACGGTGGTGACGGGGGCTTGCGAATCAATTCCAACAGGCAGGTCACTGACGGGTTGGCCTTTTTCCAAGGCGTCGGCCAATTCACTCCACTTGCGGTACTGTAATTCTTCCTGCTGGAATTTCCCAAGGTCGTGAAAGCGCGAGGGATCCAGTAAGCGCAGTCGGGCGAAGTGGCTAGCCTGCCCAATTTGCTCCGGCGTAGCGGTGAGTAACAGCAGGCCGGAGCATTGTCTCGCCAACGCTTCCACAAACAAGTAGTCGTCTCCTGCGGAGTCTTGCGCCCAGTGCAGGTGATGAGCCTCGTCAATTGCCACCAGATCCCACTTGGCGGCCAACGCCTGCTCCTGTGCATCCGGCTCCGACAGGAACAGATCGAGGCTGCTCAGAACCAGTTGCTCTGTCTCGAAAGGATTGCTTTCAGTAATTTCAGCCAAGCGGTCGGCGTCGAACAGGGAGAAATGTAAATTGAAGCGCCGCAACATTTCTACCAGCCATTGGTGCAGGAGGCTGGGTGGAACCAATATGAGTATTCTCGAGGCACGTCCCGTGAGCAACTGTTGCTGAATAATCATGCCCGCTTCTATCGTTTTCCCCAGCCCGACCTCATCCGCCAGGAGCACGCGCGGTGCGTGTCGCTGGCCCACTTCATTGGCGATATAGATCTGGTGCGGTAACAGACTGGTGCGTGAACCCATGAGGCCGCGCACGATGCAACGCTGCAACTTGTCCACATGGAAAAATGTCGCGACGCGCAGTGCAAATTCACTGTGTTTGTCAAAATGACCATTTAGCAAGCGCTGTTGCGGAGTTGTGAGCTGGACAAACGCATCGAGCTCAAGTTCCGAAACCGACAATTGCTGCTCGTGGTGATCGATTCCTAAGTAGACTAATAACCCGTGATGCTCCTTCACCTCGGTGACCAGCACTTCTACGTTATCGATTGTGGAGATATGGTCTCCGGCCTTGAAACGCAATCGGGTGAGGGGTGCATTTTCTATCGCGTAAGTGCGTTCTTCGCCTACCGCGGGAAAGGCGAGCGTCACACGGCGTCCCTCGATATCAACAACGATGCCAAGCCCTAATTGGGCATCAGCGTGGCTGACCCAACGTTGTCCGACAATGTAATCCATCAGTGACGTGTGCCTGCGATGTCAGGACCGGGTGTATTTGAGCCATTTGCGAAAAAAAGTGCCTGAGTGTTGCTATAGGTCCGCCGCAGTAAGTCCTCGACCTCTAACCCCTTGATCGCGGACACTGTCTGGGCAATAAAAGGCAGGTAATAGGGCGCATTGGGTCGACCACGGAAGGGTACTGGTGTCAGATACGGGGCGTCAGTTTCCAACACCAGTTGATCCACCGGTGTAGCGGCCACTACCTGCCGTACATTGTCTGCGCCCTTAAAGGTGGTGATACCATTGAAACCCAGCATAAAGCCTTCTGCCAGACAGAATTCCGCCAGTGCCAGCGTGGAAGTAAAACTGTGTATCACGCCTTTGCGGGACAGTGCCGCACTGTAATTTTGCAGTATGTCGCGGGTATCGGCATCCGCTTCACGTGTATGGATGACGACAGGGAGGTTGAGTTCCACTGCGATCTGCAATTGTTGTTCAAATACCGAGCGCTGCACCGAGCGATCTGCGTGATCGTAATGATAGTCCAGGCCAATTTCGCCTACAGCGAGTATTCTCGCATCCTTCGCGTTCTCCCTGACAATGGCATCGATGTCCCGGTTATAGGAGCCCGCTTCATGTGGGTGTATACCTTGGGTACCCCAGATAGCGGGTGAGTATCTGGTAAGTTCCATTACCCGCTGCAAGTTCCCCGTGGCTACTGCGATAGTGATGATCTGCTCTACACCCACTTCGTGTGACTTTGCCAGGGTAAAGTCCAGTTGTGCCTGGTCCAGATAATCCAGGTGACAGTGTGTCTCGATGATGGCTGTATTGAAGCGCGGAATATCACGCTGCTTTTTATCGCTCATGGTCGCCTAGTGCTGTAGGTCTGCGCTGCCCGCGGTGATCCGCTGGCGCATCTTTCGTTGCAGGGGTGTGTGCAACTCGCGGATGGTACACGTGATTTGATCCCACAACCAGTTGTGGACTGGAGAATTGGATGTACGCTGGTGCGCCACCAAAGCGTAGTTGATACTCAGGTCGCTTTCTCGCGGAACAGGCAATCCAGTGATACCGGCAGTGGTGTCTTCGCGAGTGAGTGGGTGGTCTTTCCGCACCAGAATTGCCAAGGGACTGCCTCCCAGATATTCCAACTGGTTTTCGATCCGGGTAATGACGCGAAGTTTCAGGTGAGGCGCCTGAAGAGTTAAATTTGCCATAAGTCGGGGTAGGAGTACGACTCCGATATACTCCGACGGGGCGATCGTTACCTCCCCGTTGAAAGCAGCAGGATCAAAGTGGACGCCCGCCTGAACAGCGCATCATCAAAAAGAGTGCGCAGTCGTACCAGCGTTTTGCTCATCGCTGGTTGCGTGATGAAAAGCCGTTCAGCAGCACGCGAAGCGCTTCGCTCTTACAGAAAAAATGCAATTAAAACATAAGGATAAGATCAACTTTTCTGAATTCCCTGGTATCCATTTTACCTAATATGACTTTGATTCATGCTTAACATACAGTTAGGGCTTTAGATGCATACCCTATCAATTTGTACGACAGACGCAACGCGTATCACATCACTGGTTGCTTAACGATGCCAGAAGAGCCAGCAGATAAGAGGTTAGGTCAAAGCACCTCCCCCTCCCCGCTGGGATCGAAAAGGTAGAGGCGTATCAGTCAGCGATAACTGTGACTATTGGAGTTTCGGTTTTGGTTTCGTCGCCGGGCGTCGAGTAGCCTTGAGTCGGGTAGCGGCGGTCCGGGATTTGGCCTTGCTCGCGCCGCGCTCGGCCGCGCCACGCTTTTTCGCTGTGGTGCTCTTAGTCGTGCGCGCCTTCTCCTTGGTCATTGCCGTTGGCGCCATCGATGCTCTGGCCTTGGTGGACGTCCCGGTTTTCAGAGTTGGAGACTTGGTGGCGAGCAATTTCGGTACCACTTGGCCCATGCCGCGAGTAACAACGCGTGTTCGCCGGGGTGATTGAATCTTGGCTTTGGCAGCATCCGCAGCATTGTTGGGGTGACGTCCTGGGCCTAACTTGATGGCTGCGGCGTAAAGCTCCTCGTAAGCAGCAACGAGACAATCGTGATAAAACTCCGGATCCGGCATGATGTTCCGGTCTGCCAGTACAGACAAGGTAATCTTTCCGAAGTAGCTAAACGCCAGGTGAAATATTCCCATCCCGGGAGTCAGTACGCCCAGGCCGTAGTAATCCACCATTTTCGCACCCGCGCAATACAGCGGGAAATCTGGGCCTGCCACATTGGAGATGCAGGTCGAGATATTCAGCGGGATGTGTCGGGACAGCCCATTGCGTGCCCAGAACCTGGCCACGGACTTTGAAATCACCGGCGAAAAAACACCCGCCAGCATCAGTGCATCCACCATCGGGCTGGCTTCACCGCTCAGTTTGGCATTTTCCGTCGATTGTTTGATGGCGATAACGCGTTCCAGTGGGTCTGTGATGTTGGTGTGTAGTGAGGAAAACACTGAACCGATCTGGTTATTTTCCTGCGTGGTGTCGCGACGCGTGCGCATGTTCAAAGGCATGGCGGTGGTCAGCGAACCTTCTGTGGGGGCCTCTCCCTTCGCTGTGAGGTAGCGCTGCAACGCACCGCCAATGACTCCGAGCGCGACGTCATTCACCGTGACACCCACGGCGTTCCTGATGTCCTTAAAGCCTTCCAGGGGAAACTCCGCCGCATCGAATACACGGTGTGGTCCCACTGGCTTGTTGAGTATGGTTTTGGGTGCGGATACATCCGGGGCGGGTATCTCGTTGCGAGCGATGTCCAGCGCATACTTGCTCAGGTCGCGCGCACTCCTGACGGTACCGGTGACCAGTTGTATCGTATTTTTAACGCTGTTTATCGTCGCCTTGGTTAACAGTTCACCCACTGAAGGGGTGGTGTCCACCAGACGCGGTTCAGAATCCACCTGTGTGTGATCCGGGTCAGGCACCAGGTCATGCAGTGCCGCCATAAAGGAGGAGCCCCCCGCACCGTCGACCAGGGAGTGATGCATCTTGGTATAGACGGCAAAAGAACCCTTGGGCAGATTCGGAATATTGTCCAGTCCTTCAATAATGTAGGCCTCCCACAGGGGGCGGGACATGTCCAGCGGTCGGGAGTGCAGACGTGCGGTCTGTATACACAACTGACGCCAGTCGCCCGGCTCGGGCAGGGCGATATGTCGCAGGTGAAATTCCACATCGAAGTTGGCGTCTTTTATCCAGTACGGTCTATCCAGGCCGCCAGGGACTTCCACCAGGCGGGTGCGAAACAGCGGCAGATTGCCGAGGCGACGCTCAAAGCTGGCGATAACGTCCTTGAAGCGAACGAATCCTCCCGGGGCCGTAGACGGGTCATAGATGCCCATGCCACCAATGTGTTGCGGGGTATTGGTTTGCTCCAAATTGACGAAAGCGGAGTCAAGTATTCCTAGTTGCTTCATAAACTCTCGAGGTTCCCTGTTAACTGATTCATTGGGCTAGCAAACGAATTGTTTAGTATAAACCTGCGAGCGACTCAGCGCTCAGTCCAGGCGCGAAATTTCCGCGTCGACTCACGCGTTCTCCAGCACCAACAGTGCGCCACGAGCCTGAATCGGACCGCGAGTGTGCCATTCAAGGGTCTCGGCACAGTAACGCGCTTCACAACGGCGCGCCATCTCAAAGAAGGGTGCTCGCTCGGGATCGGCGATCACGATGTGTTTTACGCCGGCCTTGACCGCCCGATTGATCATATTGAACACTGGATCCACCAATTCCTCCCAGAAGCAAATATCTGCAGCGATCAGCATATCGAACCGGGAGAGCTCTCTGGTGCTCAATTTTTCAAAGCGGGAAACCAGGGGGGTGGTGGTAACACCGTTGAGGCTGGCCGTGGCTTCCAGGAATGGAAACACATCCGGGTCGGCATCCACTGAAGTGACTCGTGAGCCGAAAGTTTTAGCGCACCAGATTCCGGAGACGCCCCAGCCGCACCCCACATCGATGACGTTATGACAGTATGTGGGTCGATTTTTGTCCAGGTAATCGATTAACAGCCGGCTGGACTTCCACAGCTTATTGCCATGGATAGAGGGGTAGGCACCCTGGCGCCTTACCTGACGAATGACCGGATGGGAACTGGTGGGTATCGTAACGCCGCGGAAGCGGTGTCCGGTGCGTGGCTTAGTGTGATTCAACGTAAATCCTTCGTTTTGTCGTGTGGGTAGAGCCAGGTCGGACGAAGACTGCACGTGGTTGCGTGAGTGGATGTTCGCCTGTCTTACTCTCAAAGCCTGACATTGTGTCATTGCGTGGTAGCGCGCGCCACTGCCAGCATGCCTCGCCGAAGGAGATTTGCGGTACTGGATCAGGCCAGTCCGCTAAGCTACGATAGCTTAGGGAGTTGTGGGCATCGGCGCACATGCCCAAAGAGGGGTCCCCAATGACAGGAGTCAGGCAGCGAGTCGAACTGCTCGAGAAAAATAAGCCACAGCAGGAGCGGGCCAAACGCACCTATGAGGCGATACTCGCTGCGGCGGCAGAGCTACTGGTTGAGGTTGGAGTAGAGCGTATCTCCACGAATCTGGTCGCCGAGCGAGCGGGTATCACTGTGCCAGCGCTCTATCGCTACTTTCCAAATAAATATGCTGTCCTGCACGCACTGGGTGCGGTACTGATGGACAAGCAGAATGCGATTTTCCAACAGTGGTTTGATGAGTACCTTGAAGCGGAGGACCCACAGCGTCTGCTGGATAACATCTACGAGCTGCTCAAACGTACCTACGATGTCACGCGGGAACAGGTCGGCGGTTTGGAAGTTGCACAGGCGTTGCGGGCTGTGGCCCCTCTGCAGGAAGTGCGGCGTGCCTCACATAGACTGGTCGCCAGCCAATTCGCGACGACCGTGGCCGAGTTGCTGGCGCTGCCGGTGGATGAACTGTTGCAAACGCAGGCGTGGCTCTCAATTGACACCGGTTACGCCATCGTGGAGATGGCACTGGAAAACACGTCACTGTCCACTGACACCCTTTTGCGCGAGGGTTCGCGCATGATCAAGCTGTACTGGCAGGAACTGCTGACCGCCAGACAGTTGTCTTGATCAATCCTCTCCCACCACGTCCTCGGCCTGCGGGCCCTTGTCGCTCTGGGCCACAATGAAACTGACACTTTGCCCATCACGCAGGCTGCGGCGTCCTTCGCCACGTATGGAGCGAAAATGTACGAATATTTCCTCGCCGTCATTTTGGACGATAAATCCAAATCCCTTGGAGACGTTGAACCATTTTACTGTGCCATGCTCACGTGTTGCATCGCCGGTTAACGGTTTTCGCGTCGGTTTCTCGGCCGCAGGACTCCTGCTAGTGGCGCTATTGCCGACGATCAAAGCAGTGGCAGCGGTGGCAATAAAAAAGGCGACGAGAAGCAATAGCTGCTGATTGAAAGTGTCATTGTTAAGCAGTACGTTCGTCAGGGTAGCAGAGATGGCGGCGATAACGAGACTGACAATCAGCCTGGTAAGAAGTCTCATCGGTTTCCTCCCATTGATGTACCGAGCGAGGATTGCACGGTTTTTCAAGCCGGGCATTCTAGCATCAATGCTGTCTGGGGGATGCCCCCGAGAGAGAATAACCACCACCCGAACCCGATTCCGCAGTTTACAGTTTCAACACATCCTCAGCCTGTAAACCTTTGGGGCCCTCGACCAGAGTAAATTCTACGGCCTGCCCTTCGTTCAGGGTCCGGAAACCGTCACCCTGAATCGACCTGAAGTGGACAAAAACGTCGTCTTCGCCTTCTTGCCTGGTGATAAAGCCAAAACCCTTGGCGTTGTTGAACCATTTGACCGTACCACTTTTGCGCTCACTCATACCACTTTCCTCGACTGCTCGTTTTGCTTTTATTATGTTGTGCTTGCGCTCGACCGTATCCTGTCCAGAGCCGCGTGATCAGATTTCCTGAATGCGTTGCAACTGTTCCCGCAAGGTCTGAAGGGCCTGCTGTTGCGCTTGCATTTTTTCCTGTTCCTTGGCGACGACCTCAACGGGTGCCTTCGCGATAAAGGCCGTGTTACTCAATTTACCTTGCAGGCGAATCAGGTCGCTTTCCAATTTGCCGATTTCCTTCTTGAGGCGAGCGTTTTCTGCCTCTTTATCAATCAGCCCCGCCATGGGCACCAGTATCTCCAGTTCGCCGGCCAGCGCCGTCGCCGCCATCGGCGCTTCCACGTCCTGAGACAGCCAGCGGATATCGGCAAGTTTAGCCAGCTTTTTCAGGTATTGCGAATTTTCCGCCAGCCTGAGTTGATCGGTTTGGTTGCCGTTGCGCAGTAGCACCGATAACTCTTTGCCCGGCGGAATGTTCATTTCACCGCGAATATTGCGAATGCCAAGGATCACCGCTTTAAGCCATTCAATATCTTGATGAGCGCGAGTGTCGATGTCGCCATCGCCAGCTTGGGGGTAGGGCTGCAGCATGATGGTGGGCCCTGTTTTGCCTGCCAGTGGACTGATGACCTGCCAGATTTCCTCGGTAATAAATGGCATCAGGGGGTGTAAAAGGCGCAGCCAGATTTCCAGGACGCGTATCAGGGTCTGGCGCGTGCCACGCTTTGCATCCAGCGACGCGTCTGCATCCCAGAGAATGGGTTTGGACAGCTCCAGGTACCAGTCACAGTACTCGTTCCAGATAAATTCGTACAATGCCTGACTGGCCAGGTCAAAACGGTAGTTGTCGATCGCGCGCGCCACTTGCGCCGCCGTCTCCTGGACTTTGCCGCTTATCCACCGATCGGCCAGGCTCAATTCCACTCTGGACCCCGGCCCTGTGCCGCAGTCCTCGTTTTCACAGTTCATCAGGACATAGCGCGCCGCGTTCCAGATTTTGTTGCAAAAATTCCTGTAACCCTCGATGCGACCGAGGTCGAATTTGATATCCCGGCCGGTGGAGGCCAGCGAGTAGTAAGTGAATCTCAAAGCGTCGGTGCCATAAGGCGCTATGCCGTCCGGAAACTGCCGGCGTGTGGCCTTTTCAATTTTGGCCGCCAGTTGTGGCTGCATGAGTCCGGTAGTCCGCTTGCGGATCAGTTCCTCCAGTCCAATACCATCAATGAGGTCTATCGGGTCAATGACGTTGCCCTTGGATTTCGACATCTTCTGGCCTTCGCCATCGCGGACCAGACCGTGCACGTACACCGTGTGAAAAGGCACTTCCTGGCGTAAATGCAGGGTCATCATGATCATGCGTGCCACCCAGAAGAAGATAATGTCGAATCCGGTGACCAGCACAGTGCTGGGATGGAAAACGGCCAGTTCTTCTGTCTCGGCGGGCCAGCCCAGCGTGGAAAATGTCCACAGGGCGGACGAAAACCAGGTGTCGAGCACATCCTCGTCCTGCCGCAGTACTACGTCCTTTCCCAGAGCGTGTTCCTCACGCACCGCAGCCTCGCTATCGCCGACATAGATCGCACCCTGCGCGTCATACCAGGCAGGAATGCGGTGCCCCCACCATAACTGTCGGCTGATGCACCAGTCCTGGATATCCCTCATCCAGGCAAAATAGGTGTTTTCCCATTGCCTGGGTACGAACTGGATAGCGCCGTTTTCCACCGCTTCTATGGCAGGCTTGGCGAGTTTTCGCGCATCCACGTACCACTGATCCGTGAGGTAAGGCTCGATGACGACACCCGAACGGTCACCCCGAGGGACGTTCAACCGGTGCTCGTCCACTTTGTCGAGCAATCCCAATGCCGTCATATCGGCGATCACTCGCTCGCGCGCCTTGAATCGGTCGAGGCCGCGGTAGGCCGGTGGTGCCTTGTCGCTGATGGCTGCATGGTCGTTGAAGATATTGAGCATGGGCAGACCGTGCCGGCGTCCGACCTCGTAATCGTTAAAATCATGCGCCGGTGTGATCTTGACGCAGCCGGTGCCGAATTCGCGATCAACATACTCGTCGGCGATCACCGGGATCAGCCGATCACACAACGGTAGCTGCACCATGCGGCCGATCAGATGGGCAAACCGCTCATCCTCCGGGTGAACTGCCACTGCAGCGTCGCCCAGCATGGTTTCAGGACGCGTGGTAGCGACGGTTACATGGCCCTCCGCCCCAGCCAGTGGATAGTTGAAGTGCCAGAGGTGACCCGGTTCATCCTCGGAAATGACCTCCAGGTCGGAGATCGCGGTGTGCAGAGCCGGGTCCCAGTTGACCAACCGTTGGCCCCGGTAAATCAGGCCTTCGCGGTACAGGCGAATGAATACTTCCTGCACGGCCGCACTCAGACCCGCATCCATGGTGAAGCGCTCGCGAGACCAGTCCAGGGAGGAACCGAGTCGTCGCAGCTGTCGCGTGATGGTGCCGCCGGACTCCTCCTTCCATTGCCAGACCTTCTCGATGAATTTTTCTCGCCCCAGGTCATGGCGATTGATGCCCTGTGCTTCCAGTTGCCGCTCAACCACCATTTGGGTGGCGATTCCAGCATGATCCGTGCCCACCTGCCACAAGGTGTTGTCACCCAACATGCGGTGGTAACGGATAAGCGCATCCATGATCGCTTCCTGAAAGCCATGTCCCATATGCAGGCTGCCGGTGACATTCGGCGGTGGGATCATAATACTGTAGGCGTTCTCGCCTCCCTGTGGTGCGAAGTACCCACTGGCCTCCCACTCCTGGTACCAGCGCGTTTCAATTGCAGCGGGTTGAAATGTCTTGTCCATACGGGCGCGCCTACAGATCGTGCTTTTCCAGTTGGTACCCGCGTTCCTTGTAAAACGTCCAGGACGCGCGCAGTGCCGCCAGACTGGCGGGTTCCTGCGTGACCACTTCGGCCACGCGCTGGAAGCGGCTAAAGAAGGGTGGGATTTCCAACTGCAGATTGATCAACAGGTCGTTGTGGTTCTCCGGTTCCTGGCCCCAACCGATGGCGATGGTCTCGGAGTGTTCCTGGCCATGCAGCCCGTGCGGGAGAAAACTGGCGGGACGGAAATTCCACAAAAGTTCGTCCAGCTCGCTGGCCTGCGCCGCATCGCCTGCATGAATGAAAATGCGGTGTCCGCGTTGAAATGCCTTGTCTGCCAGCCGTGCGGCGACCTGCAGACGCTGGCCTGGCTCGGCGGATTGCACCACATAGAATCCCACCAGGGTCATGGTTAAAGCCCCGCGCGGTCCAGCAAATAACGGGTGAGCAGCGCCACCGGGCGCCCCGTGGCACCTTTGGGTGCACTGTCCCAGGCTGAGCCGGCGATATCGAGATGAGCCCACGGGTAGTTTTGTGTGAAGCGCGACAGAAAGCAGGCAGCGGTAATGCTGCCCCCACCCGGGCCGCCGATATTGGCCAGATCCGCAAAATTGCTCTTGAGCTGCTCCTGGTAGTCGTCCCACAGCGGCATGCGCCAGGCGCGGTCGTGTATCTCGGTACCTGCAGAGAGTAAGTGCTCGGCTAATGTGTCATCGTTGGCGAACAGGCCGGAGGCATGGGAGCCCAACGCTACCACACAGGCGCCGGTCAGCGTCGCAATATCAATGACGGCCGCCGGCTTGAACCGCGCTGCGTAGGTCAGTGCATCACACAGTACCAGTCGTCCCTCGGCATCGGTATTCAGAATTTCAATGGTCTTACCCGACATACTGGAAACGACGTCGCCGGGTTTGGTGGCCGTGCCGCTGGGCATATTCTCGGCGGCAGCGACTATGCCTACGACGTTAAGCGGTAAGCCCAGTTCCGCAACAGCGCGCAATGTGCCGAGTACGCTGGCGGCACCCGCCATATCAAACTTCATTTCGTCCATTTTGGCCCCGGGTTTCAGGGAAATGCCACCCGTGTCGAAAGTGATCCCCTTACCTACCAACACGTAGGGTTTCTCACTTGCCCTGGTGCCTCGGTAGTTCATCACGATGAGCTTGGCCGGTTGTTCGCTGCCGGCGGACACTGACAGCAGCGCACCCATGCCCAACTCCCGCATTTTTTTCTCTTCCAGTACGGTGGTGCGGAGCCGACTGTGGTTGCGCGCGAGTTTTCGGGCGTGGCGTGCCAGATAGGTGGGGGTGCAAATATTTCCTGGCAGGTTGGCGAGATTGCGGGCTTCGTTGATGCCTAATCCTACCGCCTTGCCCTCACGCAGGGCGCTATTGGCAGCCGGGGGTTTAATTGTGCCGCTGGTGTTAATGACGATGCGGGTGAGTTTCAAGGCCTGCTTTGGCTTGGAGACAGTTTCGGTGTAGCGATAGGAAGCCGCCGTGAGATGCCGCGCGAGGTGTGTCAGCAGCCAGCGGCATTCTTGTGTATTCAACCCCAGTCCCGCGAGGTGAACCGTGGCCTCTTTCGCCAGTTTGTCTTCCAGGGCGCGGTACAGGTGTTGGGCAAATTTTCGCGCCGCCGTGCGATCGAATTTTTTCGCGTCGCCACAACCGATCAACAATATGCGTTTGGCGCCGCCGGCGCCAGGCAGCATGAGGCTCTCACCCGCTTTGGCACTAAAATCCCCGAGGGCAAGCGCAGCCTTGATACAGCCCGAGGACGCTCGGTCCAGTTGTAGTGCGGCCCCGGTCATTTTGGCGTCGCGGAACAGCGGCAGGACCGCGCATTGGGTGGTAGCAGTGGCGGCATCGCTCACGTCGCGAGCAATGTACGTCATGGCGGTCATAGATATTCCCCGGTGGTATTAAAGCGCCCTAGTGTATGCCGAGCAGCGCTCAAACTGAACTGAAAAAACAGTCCTGCGTATTGGGATGTCGGATTCAGGTGCTTTTTTCCGCTTTGGGCAACAGAACCAACTCTGTGCCCGAAAGGTAGTCGTGCCAATAACGATGATTGCGATCAACCAGGCACCACAGATAGCCCAGCCCCAGGCAAGCCGCTGACAGGAATGCGCCGAGGCAGCGCAACACCGCCATTCCAGCGGAGGGAGGTCCCCCCTGAAAGTCGACCAGTTTGATCCGCCATGCCTGCATGCCGAGGGTTTGCCCACCGTTTAGCCAAAAGACAGAGAAAAAACCGACAACGCTGAGCGCTGTCAAAAATTGCACCAGGTGAGCATTGAGCACCTGCTGCTCGCCTGCGGTGATCCGTACCATCACGCCCAGGGCAAGGGCATTGACCGCAGCTACTAGAGCCACCAACAGAAGCGTGTCGTAGAGCATTGCTGTCAGGCGACGTAGCAGTGATGGTGAGAGATTATTGGTAGTTGTTGTCACGGCCGGGAGTTTAGCATCAATACCCTGCAGCATTAACGAAATGTAAATTGAGCGACGTTTCCGGCGCATGCTACATTGACCGGCTATGTGAGGGGCTGTGTGCATGAATGTGTTGTTGGTGGAGGATGACAAGCAGGTCGGTGAATTCATCGTCGCCGAACTGCACGCGGCAGGCCACTCTTGCGTTCATGCGCTCGATGGGGAGGCCGGTCAGCGTGCGGCTGCGGACACTGCCTATGATGTGATGGTTATTGATCGCATGATGCCGCGGATAGACGGCCTGGCGCTGATAAAATCGCTGCGCGAAGTCGGGAATCAGACACCGGTGCTGGTGCTTAGCGCCCTGGGTGATGTGAACGACCGGGTGCAGGGCCTCCACTGTGGTGCGGACGACTATCTGGTAAAGCCATTTGCCATGGTGGAGTTGTTGGCGAGACTGGAAGTGCTGCATCGCCGAGTGTCGTCACCGGGTAGTGAGATGCAAACGAAGCTCGTTGTGGAGGATTTATCCATGGACCTGCTGCGCCAGCATGTGCAGCGTCAGGATACCCCCATACATTTGCAACCCCGCGAGTACAAATTACTCGAATACCTTATGCGACATGCGGGACAGGTGGTTACCCGGGCCATGCTGCTGGAGCATGTCTGGGGTTACCATTTCGATCCCCAGACCAATGTTATCGATGTGCATGTGTCGCGGTTGCGGCAGAAGATTGACAAGGATTTCGAGCAGCCACTACTCACCACGGTGCGGGGTGCGGGCTACCGGCTCGGTCCGTCACTGGATAACTGAGCGCACTACCGTGGAAATTCGCGCCGTCGCCAACAGCCTCACGTTCCGGTACATCGTCAAATACGTCACCGTGCTGAGTGCCACGGTATTCCTGCTACAGGGCATTTTTTACCTCTATTTCAGCTACACCTCATTCAAGGACCTCGGTGATAGCGTGGTGGATGAACTGGAGACCTTGCAAGTGGTTTACCGAGGACAGTCGTTGGACGGGGTCAAGCAGTACATCGCTGACCGGTTGGCCTCGCCGTCGGTCAACCGGTTTTACTACCTGGTGACGGATCAGTCAGGCGCGAAGGTGACAGGCGATCTGCCGGTCGCACCGCGTTACCGCGAGTTTGACGACGGCTGGTTGGGTTTTGAGTTGGCATTGCAAAATTGGGGCGAGTCTATCGACGTGGATTTTCTGGCGCGCCCACTGGACCTGGGTGACGGTTACAAGGCGATAGTGGCACGGGATTATGCCGATATCGTGGAGCGAGCCGAGCTGGTATTTCGCACGTTGTTCAGGGTCATGATTGCGACAGTGATACTGGGCATTGTCGGCGGGTTTTTTAGTGCGTCCCGCGCCCTTAACCAGGTAGAACAACTGAACAGGGAAATTTCCCGCATTGTGCGTGCAGGTCCGGGCCAGCGGCTACAGGTACAGGACGACAAAGGGTATATAGGAGCCCTGGCAACTGTCATGAACCAGATGCTGGACCAGATGGAAACGCTTATGCAGGGAGTGCGCAGGGTCTCCGACAATATCGCCCACGACCTGCGTACACCGCTGACGCGTATGCGCAACAATCTCAGCCAATTGCACGATCGGCTGGTTCGCGCGGAACAAGAGCAGCTCGATCGGATTATTGCGGAATGTGATGACCTGTTGTCATCATTCAATGCACTGTTGCGTATTTCCGCGCTGGAATCCGGCAGTCGCCTGGCTGGTGGGCATGATGTGGAACTCTGTGCTCTGCTGTGTGATGTGGTAGAACTCTATGAACCTCTGGCCCACGAGCGGGGCATCGAACTGGTATTGGATGCGCCGCACCCGCAGGTGTGCAAGGGTGAGGCGGACCTGCTGTTCCAGATGTTTGCCAATATAATGGACAATTCGCTCAAATATACGCCGCCGGGCGGCAAGATCCGCGTACAGCTGCGAACGGCAGTTGGCGGTGCTGGCCACACCGTGCGTATCGACGACTCCGGGCCGGGTATTCCGGTAGGTGAACGCAAAAATGTGTTCCGGCGCTTTTATCGCGTCGAATCCAGTCGCGGTGAGCATCCGGGGCATGGGCTGGGTTTAAGCCTGGTACAGGCAATTGCACAATACCACCACGGTACTGTAGAGCTGGCCGGCAACCATCCTGGCCTGCAGGTCCGAGTGCAATTACCCTAGGTACAGCGCTAACGGGCGCTATCTAAGGCGTACGTTCAGTCCTGTAGGGAAATATGATCGGTGGAGGGCGTCGCGACGGGTTCCCGATTGCGGTATTGCTCGGCGAGCAATGGGTCACCCGCAGGATGCACAGACAGGGCGGAGAGATCCCGTGGCATGGCCTGTGCTTCGGGCGCGGCACAGTCACTGAAGTCAGTGCCCGGTGCGCTGAGGGCAAGACCATCGATATCAGGCGACAATGAAACCTCCAGCGAGGGCAGATTGGGAATGGGGTCACCGACATCTCCCATGCTCAGATGACGCGTATCCGGCGCCGCAGGGGCAAGCGGGGGTTCATCCGACAGGCGCGTGGCCGTGGTATCCACCGCGAGGCCAGAAGTGTCCACCTCACGAATGACATGCGGCGCTCGTTCGTCCTCACGCAATACCTCAGTGCCTGGCGGAGCCAGCACAATGCCACCCGCTTCTGCAGCGGTGTCCTGCGGTACTACTTTTTGGGGAGTGCTGGACGCCATGGAATGGTAGAGGTCAGCGTCGGGAGCGGCGGCCAGCGCTGCAATTTTTTCTGCCGCGGTCAGCGGTCGGATGGGCGGTGTTTTTGCGGTAGCTGCGGTGGTCACCGCGGCATTGTCAATGACCTTTATTATCGATAAGGCGCCGACACGCTCCATGGCCTCTTTATACTTCAGGGCGGTCGCCTTGTCGCATTCGCGCTTGACTAACTGTGCTTTACCACTGAACAGCTTATCCAGTGTCTGTTGGTCTGCGTTGAACACCTTGGCTAATTTGTCGCGGACGTTGCGCAGGTCATGTCCATCCAGCACCTGCCCGGCGAAATATACGTTGTAGCGTTCTTCCATTGGGCGGCCCCGTCACCTTTTATAGCTCCAGTATAACCCTATACCAGTGCTTGGGTCTTGCCCAGTTATACTCGAAATCCTCAGACCGGCTATCCGCTCTCGGTAACTTGCCTTTCCACTTTCATTACCAGATGATATTGACCAGTCGATTGATCAAGAGTTTGCAGGATGCGTTCTTACCTCTTAAACACTATTGTTGTTTTGGTGACTTTGCTATGCATGGCAGTGCTAGGCGAAATCACGGTGCGCGTGTTGCAGCATTACGAGTACGTCACTTCTTACGGCAAGCCGCCGACAAAGCAGAGAGTTGAAACAAAAAACAGGGTCAAAAATTCATATAATATCAAATATGTAAAATCCGAAAATCCGAAATTGTTTGTGGAGTATGACCCAGCGGATCCCCGGGTTAACAAACTCGGTATGCGCGGGCCAGTTCCTGCATTGTCCAAAGCAAAAAACGTATATCGAATTGCTGTAATTGGCGATTCGGTGGCTTTTGGTTTTGGCCTGCCGGATACAGACAGTTTTCCGCGTCAACTGGAACGATTACTGAACCAACATAGTATCGAAAGCGGTACATCTCATAGCAAAACTTTTGAAATACTCAATTTTGCGGTTAGCGGTTATGGACTAGAAGCAAACTCGGAAGTGTATAGAACCAAAGTGCGTGCGTTTAAGCCGGATCTGGTGATTCTGGCTTACGTACTGAATGACCCTTTGTCGAATAAAGCGTCATTCAAGGCGATTGGTGACACTATGATTCAGGCGCAGAAACTGCATAGTGTTGGTAAGGTGAGCCAGCTGGCGGCCTGGTTACTTGATACCTATCGGCAAGCGTCGGATAGTTACATAAGTACAAAAAAATTCAATGAGATGTATTTCAAACCGGAATACAAGCAAGTGATTGATGACAATCTGGCATTGCTGCATACTGAAATAATGTCGGACGGGGTTACGCTTGTGGCATTTGTTTTCCCCTACTTTCACGACCTGTCAAATTATCCGTTGAAACACGTACACGCAGTTATCGATGCATCCTTGCAGCATGCTGGCATATCCCACCATGACTTGCTGGATGAATATCGATCACATGATGGCCTGACGCTGCGACTTGAACCGAACGATTACACGCACCCTAATGCCGAAGGCCAGCGCATCGCGGCAGAAGCGATCGAAAACTATCTGAAGAAGCAAAAGTTACTCTGATTATTTAACGTATATGCCTGCCTAACCCCTATCTGTGGGTTCTGTTAACATAGCCGGCTCGATCAGTCCGACCCCTTCTCCCTATGAGCGACCGCGTTCCCACCCGATTCGTACGCACCCTGCTGCGCATGGTGGGCGACAGGGGTTACGATTTCAGTGCGGTTCTCAATGACGCCGGCCTGGATTTCGATCCCCTCAACGAGTTTGACCCGGCGTATCGTGGAGAGATCAGCGCCATGCAGTATTCCCGCATTTACCAGAGCGTCCTGAGCTTGCTGCAGGATGAAACGTTTGGTACGGCCGGCAGTGAACTGGCTGCCCCCGGTGCTTTTCGTATGATGTGCTACTGCATTATTTCCTGTCGCAATCTCGGGCAGGCGATTCAGCGCGCTTCCGAGTTTTATCGCACCTTTTTTGACGAGCACAGCCAGTTATATGTCAACTTCAGCGACCAGTTCGCTCGCGTGGGTTATCGCACGAAGGCGCAGGTGGGGCAGCCCCGGGCAGGCCAGCCCCGGGCAGGCCAGCCCCAGGCGGGCCAGCACCGGGTGGTAGCAGCGGATGCGTACGGATTGTCACTGTGGCATCGTTTTTTCGGCTGGATGTGCGGTCGGCCGATTGAACTGAAACGTGTCGATTTCACCGGGGACACACCACAGCGCGTAGAAAAATACGAGAGTCTGTTCGGCTGCCCGCTGTACTTCAACCAGGTCAATGACCTGCTGTATTTCGACAGTGCGTGCCTGGCCTGGCCCGTCGTGCATACCGAGCACTCGCTGCGTGAATTCCTGCGCACGGCGCCCTACCAGCTGTTGATGATGGAGAACAGTCCGCAGGGCAATAATCTGTCGGCCCAGGTAAAGGCCATGATAGGTCACGATTTCAGTGAAGGATTTCCGGGGTTTGAAGCCATCAGCAGCGCGCTGAATATTTCGGCCCCGACGCTCCGCCGCAGGCTCAAGCGCGAAGGGACGACGTTTCAGCAACTCAAAGACGAGGCACGTTGCGACGCCGCTAAATTGTGCCTTGACCGTCCAGAGCTTTCGATCAACGAGGTGGCCCTGCAGATGGGATTTACCGACCCCAGCGCATTTCATCGCTCCTTCAAAAAGTGGACGCAGCAGACACCGGGGCAATTTCGCGTCAGCCGGCGCGTCCGCAAAAGCTGAGCTGTCCCCGCTGCCGGACCTTGGCTATAATCCACATACCGCGAAATTTCGTGGCATTCCAGGCAGGTTGGTTTATGACAGTGCAGCAGGAGATAGAGCAGCAATTGCAGGGCAGATTTTCGCCTGTCTTCCTGGAAGTCGCCAATGAGAGCAACCAACACAGCGTCCCACCGAATTCCGAAACCCATTTTCGGGTGGTGCTTGTCAGT
Organism: Haliea sp.; assembly: GCA_031431315.1. Classification (GTDB taxonomy): domain Bacteria; phylum Pseudomonadota; class Gammaproteobacteria; order Pseudomonadales; family Halieaceae; genus Marimicrobium. The sequence goes on along the minus strand of JANPDE010000208.1, from coordinate 3,742 downwards.
GCGGCGTTCGATGGCAGTTCCAGGGTAGCTCGGCACCAACAGGTCTATGCGGCGCTCGCCCCCCAACTCGAGGGACCAGTGCACGCGCTGGCACTGCATACCTACTCGCCCGTTGAGTGGCAACAACGCGGGGGTGATGCACCAGCCTCGCCACAGTGTCTCGGCGGTAGCACGGCAGACGGTCCCTGAGACTGCGTTATGGATGCGGTCGTTGTTGCGGCACTGTACAAGTTCGTCACCCTGGACGATTTCCACGCCTTGCGCGAACCGCTGCTCGACACCTGCATCACGGCAGGTGTGCGTGGCACAATCCTGCTCGCCCGCGAGGGTATCAACGGCACGATTGCTGGCAGCAGGGAGGGTGTCGACCGGGTATTGGGCTACCTGCGCAATGATCCGCGTCTGGCTGACCTGGAGCACAAGGAGTCCCGCGACCACCAGCTGCCCTTCCATCGCATGAAGGTCAAGCTGAAGAATGAGATCGTCACCCTGGGTATTGCCGGTATTGATCCCAATGTGCGAGTTGGCACCTATGTCCGGCCTCGTGATTGGAACGACCTCGTCAAAGATCCCGAGGTCGTGCTGATAGATACCCGCAACGACTATGAATGCGACATTGGCAGCTTCAGAGGTGCTCTTGATCCACGTACCGAGAGTTTCCGGGATTTCCCGGCTTTTGTGCGCGCCAACCTCGATCCTGCTGTGCACAAAAAAGTCGCGATGTTCTGTACCGGTGGCATTCGCTGCGAAAAAGCCTCTGCCTTCATGCTCAATGAGGGCTTTGAAGAGGTTTATCATTTGCAAGGTGGCATACTGAAGTACCTTGAGGAGGTGCCGGCGGAAGCCAGTATCTGGGAGGGTGAGTGTTTTGTGTTCGACAACCGGGTAGCGGTTGATCACCAGTTACAGAAGGGACGTTACGACCAGTGTTTCGGCTGTCGCCATCCGATTACCGAGGCAGACAAGTGCTCCGGCAAGTACGAGGCCGGCGTGTGTTGTCCGCACTGCTATGAGCGTCTGACGGCAGACCAGAAGATGCGCTTCAGGGAGCGCCATAAGCAGGTGGAGTTGGCGGCCAGGCGCGGTGCGCCGCATATCGGTGCACCACCGCCAGCGCGCCAGCAACTCGACGCGGAATATGACACTGAGGTAGAGGAATAGCGTATGGGGCTGTTGCGGGATCGTATCGTGGTCGTTACCGGTGCCAGTCGCGGTGCGGGTAAGGGGATTGCACTGGCACTAGGCGCAACGGGCGCCACTGTCTACGTGACTGGTCGCACGCGCCATGAGGGGGATGCCCCGCTGCCCGGTACCGTGCAAGCCACGGCTGACGCTGTGACCTCGGCAGGGGGCAAGGGCATTGCCGTATTTTGCGATCACTCGGACGAAGAGCAGGTGCGGCAGCTGTTTGCGCAGGTAGGCGATGAGCAGGGCCGACTCGACATCCTCGTCAACAATGCCACCAACCTGCATGATGCCCTGACCACTACAGGACCGTTCTGGGATAAGCCCCTGGCGCTCACTGAACTGTGGGATGTAGGTATGCGTTCCCACTATACCGCGGCCTGGTATGCTGCCCCTCTGTTGCTGGCTAACGGTGAGGGACTCATCGTCAATACTTCATCTTTTGGCGGCCGAATCTATATGCACGGTCCTGCCTACGGCGCCGGTAAAGCGGCGGTGGACAAAATGTCGCATGATATGGCGATCGATTTCCGCGGGCACAATGTGGCGGTGGTCTCCATATGGATGGGCCTGCTCCTCACTGAGCGCACGCGGCGGGTGTTCGATGCGGAACCCGATAAATACGCGGCTTTGGCCGCCACGGCCGAAACGCCGGAATTCACCGGCCGCGTCATTGACGCACTGGCCAGAGACCCGCTATTGATGGCAAAAAGCGGCAGGGTGCTGATCGGCGCGGAACTGGGGCAGGAGTACGGCCTCACCGATACCAACGGCAGCTCCCCCCCGTCCCATCGGGCCTTTTTTGGCGATCCCACCACCTACGGTGAGGCGGTCGTGGAGTAGTCCTGATACCCCAAATAGAGGATGCGCTACTGGCCAGCGGTCGCCTAGAGTTATACGGTGCCAGCGTTATTTACGGCGCAAACCGACCGCCATGAAGGGACCACAAGAAAGAGGCAGGTGTTATGACGAATGACTATGGGTTAGACAGCCCCCGCGCACGGCAATTGATCCATGCGGCCAGGGCCATGGGTCCCGCATTGCGAGCGCGTCGGGCGCGCGCTAAAGCCGATATGCGAGTACCGGACGAAACCGTGGCGGAGTTTGCGCAGGCCGGTTTCTTCAAAATACTGCAGTCCGAGCAGTGGGGCGGCTACGCCATGGATCCCCAGGTGTTCTATGCGGTCGGGCTGGAGATTGCCCGTTTCTGTCCTTCGAGTGCCTGGATCCTGGGTGTCATTGCGGTGCACAACTGGCAGCTGGCGTTGTTCGATGATCGGGCGGCGCAGGATGTGTGGGCGGATGACCCCACGGTACTCATCTCATCTTCTTACGCGCCTGTGGGTAAGGTAAAAGTCGTCGATGGCGGGTTCCGTCTCAGCGGCCGCTGGAGTTTCTCCAGTGGGTCACAGCACTGCAAATGGGTATTCCTGGGCGCGGTAGTGCCGACGCCTGAAGCACCTTTCGACATGGCCAATTATCGCACCTTCCTGTTGCCTATTAGCGATTACGAAATCCTACCCAACTGGGAGGTGGTGGGCCTGCAGGGGACTGGCAGCCATGATATTGTGGTAGACAACGCATTTGTACCTGAGCACCGTACCCACAAGGCCATGGACGGTTTTCTCTGTGACAACCCCGGTAATGCTGTGAATACCGCACCGCTGTACCGTATGCCGTTTATGCAGGTGTTTGTGCGGGCCGTGTGCACTGCCACACTGGGTGCCTGTGAGGGCGCGTTGGATGCGTTTATCGAAGTGGCCAAAACACGCCAGGTGGGTCCAAACAAGATGAAAAATGATCCCTTCGCCCGCGTTATAGCCGCCGAGGTGAAAACATCCATTGAGGAAATGAAGCTGACCATGATGCGCAATTTCGACGCCATGATGGCCTGCTGTCGGGCCGGCGTACCCATCCCGATCGAGGATAGGGTGCGCTATCGCTACGATTCAGCCGTGGTTGCCGATCGCTGTCTGGCCCTGTCCGGCAAAATGCTCAAGGCCGCTGGCAGTGGTGGAATACGCCTGGACAGCGATTTGTTGTCATTTCACCTGGATATTCTTGCCAGCCAGGCGCATGTGGCCAACAACTCGATACCGTTTGCCAGCAATCTGGGCGGGGTTGTTTTTGCTGAAGAGAATGCGGATTTTGCCCTTTGAGCCACGCGGCGCAAACAGGAGGCAGTATGAAAATGAATGGACGTTTACCCGAGGCCAACTACGCCCACTGCGCCAATGGTTATCGCATTCATTACCTGGACGAAGGGCAGGGCGAGGTGGTCGTGTTTTTGCATGGATCGGGACCCGGTGCCAGCGGTTACAGCAATTTCAAGCGGAACTATCCGCCTCTGGTTGAGGCCGGGTACCGTTGTATTATTCCTGACCATATAGGCTACGGGTTTTCAGATAAGCCCACTGATGTGGATCACCCGTTGTCATTTTTCGTCGAGTGTATCAAGCAGACGCTGGATATTGCGGGTGTCAAGAAGTGTACGCTGATTGGCAATTCACTGGGAGGCGCCATCGCCTTGGGCTTGGCGCTGGATTACCCGCAACTC
>JANPDE010000207.1:0-4666 GCA_031431315.1 Haliea sp. | reverse complement strand
CGCCGCCGGCCTGGCGGTGGCCGCATTGGGCGTGCCCTGGGTGCTCTACCTGTCGATGCCGGTCAGTGTACATCCCTCCTGGGTGATTTTGCCGTTTGCCATCGGGTTTGGCTTGGCAGTGACGGTCACGGCCAGTACCTTTAAGAAATACCTGTAAGCACGCCATGCTGGTAATTTATCAACAAACGGCGGCTTTTCCTGGACGCCAGTACTGGGAAATATGTACGGATTAGTGCTGTACATATTCGTTCAACCTGCTATCCTAGTCAGTGAGTAAAAAGCGTTCAGTGGAGACACCCCCCATGGCAACAACACGTATAGATATGCGAATTGATGAGACGGTCAAGGCGGCGGCAGAAAAAGCCGCAGCGCTTGAAGGCATGAAGAGTCTGACCGACTATATTGTCCAGCTGATCGAGAAGGATGCGCAGCGGGTGATCAAGGCGCATGGCATGCTTGTCCTCAAGGACGATGTCTTTGATCGATTTATCCAGGCCTGTGATGCTGCGAACACCCCCAACAAGAAACTGCGTGAGGCCAGGGCGTTCGCCAAGCGCAAGGGTATTCGGTGATACCCTCATCAGAATTCGTTGAACTGAATAAAACCATTCATGATCGCAGCGCATTCGATTGCGGCACGCCGCAGTTAAACGATTTCCTCCAGCAATTTGCCGCCAAGCACCGGACTGCCGGTATCAGTATGACCATGGTGTTGCCCGCCAAAGGGAAAGAAGCCGATATCTGTGCCTACTACACACTGTCCCATACGGAAATTAGTCGAAAAACCTTACCGAAATCTGCCGCCAAGTCCTTGCCACATTATCCGGTTCCAGTTCTGTTGATTGCACAACTTGCGGTGAATAGAGCAGCACAGGGGCAGGGGCTGGGTAAGATCACCCTGATCCGCGCGCTGCGTCACGCCTACGCCATCAACGAGCACCTACCGTCCTATGCTGTGGTTGTAGATGCCCTGGATGAGGGTGTGCGTGGTTTCTATGAGCAATTTGGTTTTGAGCTGTTGGATACCCAAAATTTAAGAATGCGACTTTTTCTGCCGATGAAGACCGTTATTCAGCTCTTTGTATGACTGCCGACAAACCAAAAAGGGGAGTTTGAATTGATAACGAGAATCAAAATCCACAATTACCGAATCTATGAAGAGTTTGAGCTCGAGCTAAACCAAAAGCTTAACGTGATAGTTGGAGCTAACGAAGGTGGAAAGTCCACTTTGGTGGAGGCAATCGCGCTTGCATTAACGGGGCGCATTAACGGACGTAGCGTTATTGAAGAGCTTAATCCCTATTGGTTTAATACCAATATTATCGAGAAATTCGTGCAATTGCGCATAGCCGGTAAACCAGTCGCCTTTCCGGAAATACGCATCGAATTGTTTCTTGAGAATCGTGATGATCTGCAGCAGCTTTGTGGAGCGATCAACACAGAAATACCAACCTTGGCGTGCCCAGGAGTCGCTCTGAGAATATTTCCAAATCCCGAATATGTTGCTGAACTCGAAGCATGGGCGGAGAAAGCATCGGCTATTCTTCCGATCGAGTATTACATGGCTGATTGGCGCTCTTTTGCCGACAATGTAATTACCAATCGACCCAAGCAGCTCGCAACCGCGATTATCGACTCGCGAACAGTTAGATCTAGCACCGGCATTGATTACCACTTGCGCCAGATTCTTGGAGATCATCTTGACCCGTCTGAACGGGCCGCGATCTCCCTCGCGTATCGCCATGTGAAAGCCTCAATGTCCGATGGTGCTCTAAAGGAAATAAATCAACGTATTGGTAAGCTGCATGCATCGCTTCATGATCGTCCCATTTCTCTGGCAATGGACCAGACTGCTCGTACCTCTTGGGAGGGTTCGGTGACCCCCCATGTTGACAATGTGCCATTCTCGATGTCGGGACAAGGGCAGCAGGCGGCAATAAAAGTTTCGCTAGCAATGAATAAGCACTCTGACCGGGCTTATTTTGTTATCGTGGAGGAGCCAGAGAACCACCTGACCCACACTAGTCTCACTACGTTGCTGTCGCGCATGGAGTCACTGGCGGGCAAGCAACAACAGCTTTTTATCACTACTCACAGTTCTTTTGTACTCAACCGTTTAGGACTAGACGCACTACTTTTGATGGGGCGCGGCAAAGCCCATAGAATTCCTGAACTGGATCCAGAGACTGTCTCATATTTCCAGAAGCTCCCAGGTTATGACACTCTCAGGATGGTGTTGGCCGATAAGATAGTTTTAGTCGAAGGTCCCTCCGACGAAATTGTCTTTGAACGTGTATTTAAGGACATTCATGGAAAGAATCCAATGGAGTGTGGGATCGACGTCCTCAGTATGCGAGGTCTGTCGCTGAAACGCTGCCTCGGGCTTTGCGCAGCTCTTGACAAAACAGTTGCCGCACTTCGCGACAATGATGGCAACGACCCACAGGAACTCGGTATCCAGGTTCAGGATTGGTTGCAGGCAGGGCGGCGAGAGCTTTTTATTGGAGCTGTGGCGCATGGCGAAACTCTTGAGCCGCAATTGATTCATTTTAATGGCGAACAGGCATTACGGGACATACTGGAGATACAGCCACACGCAGACCTGTCGAAGTGGATGAGGCGCGAAAAAACTGAAGTTGCCCTTCGGCTGGCTCAGTCGGAGCGAAAAATTACTCCGCCAGAATACATGCTCCGAGCAGCCAAATTCATACATGGCTAACTACTTAACGCTTGCAGTCGCTGGGTCAAGAAAAACGCAGGGCCTTGTACAGCACTGTGCGTCTTTACCGCATAGCCAGCGAGCGCTGGTGGTCACATTTACCCAAACGAACCAGTCTGAATTGCGTGCGCGGCTCTCAACTTATGCCGGGAACCATCCAGGTGTTCAGGTAATGGGCTGGTTTACGCTGCTATTACGAGATTTTGCCAGACCATTCCTGCCGTTTATGTTTCCCGGAGAGCGAATTCGAGGCTTCAATTTCGAAGGACGTCCACACCGAATGGCAAAGGGATTAGCACGATTTGTTGACTCTCACGGAGCTGTCTACGCTTGTGAACTTGGCCGGCTCGCTTCCGAATTAATTGAGGCAAGTAAAGGCGCTTTGCTGCATAGACTAGAGTGTATTTACGATGAAATTCTCATAGATGAGGTGCAGGATTTAAGTAGTTACGATTGGGAGATTATAGACGCGCTACTTAAATCATCGATTGATATTCGGATGGTTGGTGATATACGGCAAGCGGTTCTCTCCACGAACCATCGTAGCGCTAAAAACAAAAAATATGCCTATGCCGAAGCAATATATTGGTTTCGAGAACGTGAGGCACTGGGTATATTGAGTATTATCGATAGTGTCACCACCTGGCGTTGCCATCCTAAAATAGCGGCTTTCTCCGACAGCATTTTTGACGCGACTTGGTCGTTTCCTGCGACACAGTCTCTGAACAAAAATGTCACTGGTCATGATGGCGTTTTTCTGCTCCATGAAGGCAATCTTGACGCTTACCTTGCCCGATTTTCGCCAAGATGCTTGCGTAATGGAGCGAATTCCGGAAAGAAGTTCGATCTTGAGTACCTCAATTTCGGACTTGCGAAAGGCAACGCTTTTGAGCGTGTGCTAATCGTGCCCACAGGCCCCATCATCGATTTCGTGCAATCGGGAAAGCAGCTAGAGCCTAAGTCGGCGGCCAATTTTTATGTCGCGGTCACTCGGGCAGAACAAAGTGTCGCAATTGTCATGCAAGCGCCAGGAGCCTCCGCATTACCATATTGGGAACCCTAGTAAAGTAACAAGCCCCAACCCGCCAATAACCACGCCAACAAGCGAATAGATTCCCTATCGCCCCCTAACAGCCGGGGCCGCACTATGCACCTGACGAATCCACGGGAGCACCTGTCCTATGTCACGCCATCTACTGCGAATCATCGGACTGATCCTCGGACTTGCCATGACGCCCGCACTGTACGCCGACACGGATGCCGAGCGCGAAGCACTGGCGCGCATCGTGCACGAGTTGCACGCGATTGAATCACTGATCACCAAGGCGCAGACAGAAGCAGACAACGATGCGCGTGTTCGATTTCAGTACGACTGGCTGCGCGACGACGTGAACCTGATGATAAACGGTATCCAGGCACAAATTGATGCCCCACGTGCACAGCCCCGATCATTTCCACCACTGCGTGGCGATTACCGCCGCTAGGAATCCAGGATGAGCCCTGCCCAAAATGCAGTGTTTCAGAGCGGGTCGGGTGTCGCCCCGGACACATTGCTGCTGGGTATTGCGGCAAGCGTTTTGGTGTTGGCTTTTGTGTGGGTGATCTGGATCACCTTGGGCACCTTTCGGGCCTGGCAGGATGGGCAGGTCACGCTACTGGATGTGTCATGGAGCGCTATCCGGGCCAGCATTGTGCTGATGGTATTGGGCTTTTATCTGCGGTGAGTCGCTGGCACAGGTTTCACCGGGAATCAGAACATGGATAAGACACAACACACCGGGGTATTCCCCGTTTTTTCGAAGCACTACAAAAGGAAACACGTTATGACGCATGTAATTGAACACGCCAGCAAAACGCTACCAGCGCAAGGACGGTGGACCTTCTGGGTCAGCCTGCTAGCCGCGACTTTTCAGGCACCCCTGTGGGCGGCCTTGCCGACGCCCATCG
>JANPDE010000206.1:0-28062 GCA_031431315.1 Haliea sp. | reverse complement strand
ACCTCCCAGATATAGCGCAACTGCTGAAGCTTCATGCCAACCTCCCGGTGCACGGGGACAGTCCGGTGACTGTGCCCCTCCCTTCCTTATGCAGAATAGCCATTAAACCGTGGGTTTGCCAAATTAAACAGTAATAAACATTCGTGGGTGTGGTCAGGGATTAGCCACGCCATGCGGCACATGGCCGGTGGCAATATGGGCACTGGCGGAAACGCAGTGCGTCTGCTGGTCGTCAAAGAAAACATCGGCCTGATACGCCCTCAGGAAGTCGGTTTTGTTCAGGCCACCGAGGAAAATCGACTCGTCGATGCGAATATTCCAGGCGCGCAGGGTACGGATTACGCGCTCATGCGCAGGGGCGGACCTGGCGGTGACCAGGGCGGTCCTGATGGGCGCGGAAGTCGGGGGAAAAGCCTGTTGCAAGCGATGCAGGGCCGCCAGGAAAGGTTTGAACGGCCCGCCACCCAGCGGCTCCCTGGCAGCCGCTTTCTCACTGGCGGTAAACGCTTCCAGCCCATCGCGTTTGTAAACCTGCTCAGCTTCATCCGAAAACAGGACAGCATCGCCGTCGAACGCGAACCGCAACTGTTCGCTGTCTGTAGCGCCGCCACTGCGCGACATCAGGGTGGCCGCTGCGACGCCACAGTCCAGGGCGTGACGCACGTCCTGCGCTTCGTTGGACAGGAACAGCTTGCAACCAAACGCGTTGATGTAGCGCCAGGGGCTCTGGCCGCCACAAAAGGCTGCCCGGCTGATGTCGAGCTCGTAGTGCTGGATGGAATTGAACACGCGCAGTCCAGTGTCCGCACTGTTGCGTGACAACAACACCACTTCAACCTGCGCGTCCTCGGCCAGGCTGGCGTTCAACCGCAGCAGTTTATTGACCAGGGGAAAGGCCTCCCCGGGTGGCAGGGGCTCGTCTTCCCTGGCGACCTGGTACTTCGAGTAGGCCTGCAGGCCTTCCTGCTCATAGACCTGGTGGCTGTCGTCGAGATTGAACAGCGCCCGCGAGGAGATGGCGATCACAAGTTTGTCGTTCAGCGTACTGGGCATCGTCGTAGCATACTCAACTGACTTTCAATAAGCCACGCTCTTCCAGCTCCAGCAACAACAATTGCTGGACAAGAAAATCCTTTGTCGTCTCGGGATGCTCAAGTTGCATGCGCTCCAGGAATGGTTTGGCGGCCTCCGGGTCTGCCCTGTGCAACAGGGCCTTGAACGCCGCTGCAATAAACTGTCCAGGCTCTTCGCTGAGAGACTTGATTTTACGGAGGCTGGCACCGAGTGCGAGTTCTTGTGCCGTGAGATCCGTACCAAAGGGGTAGTCCGGCAGCAACCCATTGTGTTGGTAGGGTGCCAGAATTTCTTGCAGCCGCGCGGGGGTATTGTGACGCGCCGACTCGGGAATAGAGTAATCCTGCGATACCTTGCCGTGGTCCCTGGCGAACTGCAGCAGCGAGTCCTGAAAACGCGAGTCGGCAATGTTGACCAGGCGCTTGATAACCTCCGAGTCACTCTGTCCGCGCAGATCAGCAACACCGTATTCGGTGACGATCACATCGCGTAAATGTTTGGGGATGGTGGTATAGCCGTAAAAAGGTACTACGTTGGACCGCAACTGCTTGCCCTGGCCGCGGGTACTGCGAATGCACAGGATGGAACGCGCACCGGGTAGATCGTGCGCCATGGCGACAAAATTGTACTGCCCCCCTACCCCGCTGATCACCGTGCCCTCCTCCAGCGCGTCGGATGCCACGGCGCCCGTCAGGGCCACGATCATCCCCGTATTGATAAATCGCGCGTTGCGCCGCTGCGCGCAGTAGAGCGGGTAATCCAGCAATAGCTGGTTGGTACGGCGCACGCCTGTCATGCAAATCTGCGTCCTGCCCACCGCATTCAGCCGCCGTAATTTCTCGTAGAAGTCCGAGGGACCGAGGAAGAAACCGCCATGCAGCACGCGCCCATTGCGCAGCTCGTTACCCTGCGCGCCGCGCAACAGGGCGGTGCGGACCAGTGGGTCTTGCAAATCATTGGGGAGAGTCTGACCGTCAACCCGAAGTCCATCGCCATCAAGGGCGACTCTCTCGGCGACAATGCCCCAGTACTGCAACTCGTGCAGGGATGGTGCGTCGAGTCGCCGTGGAATGAGGCCACTCAGGAGGCCGTAGTCAAATAGCTGTTGATCTACCCGCGCCGTGATTTTGCCGGCATTGATGCCCAGTTGCAGCAGGAGATTGTCGTAGACCTGGCGCTTGACGATACCCTGCTCGATCAGGTGCATCATGCCGTTGACGAACATCTCAGTGGAGACGTAGAGGCCTTGAGGAAAGGGTCCGCTATCGTCGGCCAGCATGGTCACCTGATGCGTGAGCTGCGCAAGCATGGACCGATACTCGCTGTTGTGCTGCTGACGCAGGATACAGGCGTGCGCCACCGCATCGCCCAAGGCGCCGATGCCGATCTGCAAGGTGCCGCCATCGACAATCAGGCTGCTGGCGTGCAGCGCCGTGGCGTAATCCTGCAAGGGCACCGCTGCATTGGGCACCGCAAACAAGGTCTTGTTGTACTCCGAATTGCGGACGATCAGGTCAAAGGCGTCAGTGGACACCTCCGCGTCCAGCTCCATAAAAGGCAGGTCATCGTGTATCTGGGCCAGCAGCATAAAGGGCCGGTCGAGTTCGCGTCTCTTGTCCATCATCTCCAGGGTGAGATCCGGATTGCAGGACAAGCTGAGTGATAGTCCGTCGGCCGTGTCACGCGCCGCCACCAGCTGCGCCATCACGTTGACGCCCTGCCCCGCCATATCGCGCACGATATGGGTGTAATTGCTGGAGATATAGTTCTGCTGGGCGAGCGGTTGGTTTTTCATCGACCCCGCTTTGAAATAGAGTTCCGTGACCTGAATATTGTCCGGGAGGCGGCCATTGCGATACGGCGCGAGAAACGCCAGCTCCTCATAATCGCCGAACAGGCGCTGCATGATAGGGTCGGCGAGATTGGCCTCCAGTGGACTGCGGGATCTGGGTACCTCCAGGCACAGGGCAGTCACTATATGCAGGGACAGTGACGGGTCAGCGGCAACCCGATGATAAAACGCATTCATCAGCTGCACCGGTTTGCCCAGACCCAGCGGCGCGGCCAGCACCAGTTTCTTGCCGACAACGGCGATCGTCTTGTCCACGCACGCCTCGACACTGGTCAGAATCTCACTCACCGCTCGATCTCCACGGCGGGTTTCTCCTGCCAATGGGATTGCTCCGGGTGGCCAGCACCAGCGAACCCGGCCCGTTGCGGGAACACACCAAAAATTCCGCCAGTATGGACAAACACGATGTCGCGACAGCCTTCGAAGCGACCGCTGGCAATCTCTGCCACCAGCCCGGCAAACGCCTTACCGGTGTAAACAGGATCGAGCACCAGCCCTTCCAGGCGGCCCAGTTCAGCGATGAGTGCGAATATCTCCGCACTGGCAATGGCATAACCTTGGCCCACATAACCGTCCAGCACACGCGGCTGTACAGCGACTTCTGGCACGTAGGGATAGCGGCGCTGCCAGTCAGCGACATCGCTGGCGACCTTGTCGAGAAAATACTGTTTATCGTCACAGACATTGATACCCCACACCGTCGCCGGCAAACGGTGCAGTGCCACGCCCAGGGTCAAACCCGTCTGGGTTCCGCCCGACCCTGTCGCGGTAACGATATGCGCTTGCTCGATACCGGCGCTATGGAAATCTCTCGCGAGTTCCTCGCAGGCGGCAATGTAGCCCCAGGCCCCGATACCATCACTGCCGCCAGTGGGCACCACCAGGGCCTTGCGTCCCTGCTCGGCATAGTGCGCCTGCCACTGGCGCAACAATGCATCAAGGTCGCGAACGTACTGCTGTAGCGGATAGCAACTGACCTGCGCTCCCGCCAGGTAGTCCAGTAGCAGATTGCCCTCTTTTTCTGCTGGCTCCACGCCACGCAGCAGCAGATGCACTGCCAGCCCCAATTGGGCGCCGGCCAGTGCGGTAGCGCGACAGTGGTTACTCTGCAGGCCACCGCAGGTGATGAGCGTGTCGCAACCGTTGTCGATGGCGTGGGCGGTAATGAACTCGAGCTTGCGCACCTTGTTGCCACTTAGGGTACAACCGGTGAGGTCATCGCGCTTCACCCACAGGCGATGGCCAGAGCCCCACTTTTGCGAGGCGCGCGCAAGAAATTGCAGGGGGGTTGGCGTGTGGGCCAGGTCTATCTTGCGGGGGTAGACCAGGGCCATCCTCAGCCGATGGACTTCAACGTGCCTTTGGGCAGGATGGCGTGCAGATGAATGCGCTGGAACTTCATCTCGACGTTAGTGGCCACATTGAGCACCATGTAATTGTCATCCAGTGCCGTAACCCGACCCAGAATGCCGGAACTGGTGACCACTTCGTCTCCCTTGCCCAGCTGCGACACCATTGCGGCATGTTCTTTCTGGCGCTTGCGCTGCGGGCGGATGGCGATGAAATAAAACATCACAAACAACCCGACCAAAAACAGTATCTGGAGCATTTCGCCACCGGGAGCACTTTTTCCCGCATCCTGGGCATAGGCGTTGGCAATAAACAGACTCATCGGCAAAATCTCTTGTGGGGGTAGAGCGTGGAAATCGCTCGCCAATTTACAGGGTTTCACTCCATCCCGCAATTCACTGACAGTGGCAATCAATAATGGCTACCATCTTGGAATTTTACCGCAATGAACCTGTCAGCCACTTGGCGTCACTGACCGCTGCATCACTGACCGCTGCAGCATTGTAGCGGCAACCGCAGCGCCTACTTGACGACCATGATCAATGCCTACCTCAGTGTGAAAATCGTAGCGGCACCCAGTGCCGCCCACAGCAATTCCTCAAAGTAGCTACCCAGTATAAATAGGCCAGTCGTAACCGCCAGAATAGCGATCAACCGATCTGCCCAGGGGTTTTGTAGCTTGTCTCCCGCCTCCCTACGCTGCAGTAACTGTCGGATGATACGGTATTCAATACTCTTTGCCGCAGTCATGGTGTCGCTCCTTGTCGCCCGAGGTTCAGGGATTCATCATCCCTGCTCGTCGAACGACTCACCATGTGTCACTTATTCAACCCGATCGAAAACACGACAGGTGGGAAATGTGCCCCCTGGTCGAACGCCCTCGCCTGGCTTTAGTCGTTAGCGGCGAAGGTGTCGCAGGTGTTGATGTCGCCGGACTCAAAACCCGCTCTAAACCATTTGACCCGCTGCGCAGAGGTGCCGTGTGTGAAGCTGTCCGGGACCACCTGACCTCCCGACTCTCTTTGTAAGCGATCATCTCCGATCGCCGTTGCCGCCTGCAGGGCCTCTTCGAGGTCACCCGGGTCAAGTAACTGGCGCTTGCTATTGGCTACATGCCCCCAGACACCGGCGAAGCAATCGGCTTGCAATTCCTGTCGCACGGAGAGCGCGTTCACCTGGACTTCACTCGCTCCGTTGCGAGCAGTGGCCACCTGCTGGCTGATCCCCAACAGAGTTTGTACATGGTGCCCTATTTCGTGGGCGATCACGTAAGCCTGGGCAAAATCACCGGGAGCACCGTGGCGATTTTTGAGGTCCTGGAAAAAGGCCAGGTCTATATACAGCTTTTGATCGCCAGGGCAGTAGAAAGGCCCCACTGCGGCACTGGCGTAACCACAGGCAGAATTCACACTACCGGTAAACAGCACCAGGGTGGGATTACGGTAATTCTGTCCCAGTTGGGTAAAAATAGGATTCCAGGTATCTTCGGTATCAGCCAGAACCACGGATACAAAATCAGCCATCTGCTGATCCGCCTCAGTGAGTGGCGCCGAAGGCTGACCGGTAGACACTCCCCCGCCCGACAGGAAGGACAGCACATCTATCCCCAGCATGCGGCCACCGAATATCACGATGATACCGGTGATGAGGATAATTCGTCCCGTTTTCGTGCGAATGAGGTTTGGCACAAATCGTAGTATCAGCGGCAGCGCCGCTACAGCACCAACAGCGGGGCCCATCCCGCGCCGGTCTTCTACGTTATCGCTTCGTCTTCCACCTTGCCAGCGCATGGTATATTCCTGTCGATACCCGAATAGACCTTGATTATACTACGCAACAACGTGCTCCGCAGTCCCCCTGCCAAGGAAAGAACTCGAATGACCGACGGTATTCTCTTAGGCGGCTCCGAAGCGGGCCAGGTATTTCTCGATCCTCGCTACGCCAATCGCCACGGACTCGTGGCCGGGGCAACCGGTACCGGCAAAACGATCACCCTGCAATGTCTGGCCGAGGGCTTTTCCGATCTGGGAGTACCGGTGTTCCTGGCGGATGTCAAGGGCGACCTCTCGGGTATATGCCAGCCCGGCACACCTCACCCGAAAGTAGATGAAAGGGTACAAAAGATCGGCATTACGGATTACAGTCAGAAGGGCTACCCGGTGGCATTCTGGGATGTGTTCGGCGAAAAGGGCACACCTGTCCGCGCAACGATATCCGAAATGGGTCCGCAGTTGATTTCGCGCCTACTCGATCTCAATGAGACCCAGGAGAGCGTGATTACCCTGGTCTTCGAATTCGCCGACAACGAAGGCATGCTACTGGTGGACCTGAAGGACCTGCGCACCACCCTCGAATACCTGGGCGACAACAGCAAGGAGCTTGGCACGGGATTTGGCGTTTCCAAGGCGTCCGTCAACGCCATATTGCGTCGCCTGCTGATGCTGGAACGCGAAGGTGGCGACAAGTTCTTCGGGGAACCGGCCCTGCAGCTTCAGGACTTCATGCGCAGTAGCGTCGACGGCCGCGGTATGATCAACATACTGGCTGCCGATACCCTCGTAATGAATCCCCGGGTCTATACCACCTTCCTGTTGTGGCTGCTCTCGGAGCTATTTGAAAACCTGCCTGAACTGGGCGATCCGGAAAAACCCGTACTGGTATTTTTCTTCGATGAAGCCCATCTGCTGTTCCGCGACGCCCCCAAGGCACTGCTGGAAAAAATCGAGCAGGTGGTACGCCTCATTCGGTCCAAGGGAGTTGGCATTTTTTTCATTTCGCAAAGCCCCAGCGATATACCCGACAGCGTGTTGGGCCAGCTGGGAAATCGCGTACAACACGCGCTACGGGCCTACACCCCCAACGAACAAAAGGCGGTCAAAGTCGCCGCCCAGTCCTTCCGCGTGAATCCTGGCCTGGATACTGTCACTGCCATCACCGAACTGGGCGTGGGTGAAGCGCTGGTTTCCATGTTACAGGACAAGGGCATACCCGCCCCGGTGCAGCGCGTTTTGATATGTCCACCCCGGTCCCGCATGGGTGCAGCGACTTCGCAAGAGCGCCAGGCAATGCTGGACAAGGATGCAAACCAGAAACGTTACCGTTCACCGGTGGATCCGCACTCCGCCCATGAGGTACTGCTGGAACGCACGGCAGCGCGGCAAAAATTGTCGCAGGAGAAGGAATTGGCCGAACGCGCACCCAAGCCTGAAAATAGGCCCAAAACACGAGCCAGCAACCGAGAGAGCGCGGGAGAAGCTTTCCTGAAAAGTGTTGCACGCGCCGCGGGTAGCAGTCTGGGGCGAAAACTGTTTCGAGGCGTACTAGGTTCGCTGCTGAAATAACCGCGAATTCGGGCGTTTCAAGAACCCCGCAGGCGTTGCCACAATAATACAACCGCCAGCACCGCGGCACCCGCGATCATTCCTATCACAATACTGGCGAGTGTTGGTGTCAGTAACGCCAGCACTGGGCCAACTGTGGCGATCTCACCCAACATTGCCGTCAGTGCTTTTATGGCTTCGTCCAAAACGTGAAAACCATGCACCAGAATACCGCCGCCGACCATAAACATTGCAACAGTACCCACCACTGCCAGAAATTTCATCAGCCACGGTGCAAATACCATTAAACACCGACCGAACCAACGCTGCGCTGTGGGCCATGCGCCCCGCCCCTGTCGTCGCATCAGATACAACCCGGCATCGTCAAGCTTTACGATACCTGCGACCAAACCGTAGACGCCAACCGTCATGATCAGACCGATGGCAGACAGCACCAGCACCTGGGTGACAAAATCCATTGCAGCAACAATACCCAAGGTAAGCACGATTATTTCCGCCGACAGAATAAAATCAGTGCGCACCGCACCCTTGATCTTGTCCTGCTCGTATTGCACTAAATCGACTGAGGGATCTGCCAGATGCTCCACCAGTTCCTCGTGATGTGCGGCGTCCTCGGCCGTGGTGTGCAGGTATCTGTGAGCGACCTTTTCAAAGCCCTCGTAACACAGGAAGAGTCCACCTACGATAAGTGCCGGAGTTATGAGCGAGGGTGCTACAAAAGAGATCGCGAGCGCGGCGGGCACCAGAATGCATTTGTTGCGAAAGGAACCCTTTGCTACGGCCCAGACCACGGGTAGTTCCCGCTCTGCTCGCACGCCGCTCGCCTTTTCCGCGTTAACGGCCAGATCGTCGCCCAGGACCCCTGCGGTCTTTTTGGCCGCGACCTTAGTCATCAGTGCCACATCGTCCAGCACTGCGGCAATGTCATCCAGTAATAGGAGTAAGCTACCTCCCGCCATTAATAAGCGCTCCCGCTTGGGCAGTAACGATTACGCCTACCCGAAGTGACAGAAGCAGATCTTGTTCCCATCAGGATCACGAATGTAACCGCCATAGAAACCATCCATACGTGGTCCAGGTGCGCCCTCGTCCGTAGCGCCGAGCTGCAGCGCCTTGGTGTGTAACTTGTCCACCAGTTCACGCGACCCTGGGGAGATCGCCACCATATTGCCATTACCCGGACTGGGAGCCTCACCGTTATAGGGCGTACACACTGCCAGCATCGGGCCACCTGCGGGCGAACCCAGAGCGGCAAGTCGACCGATATCCATGAAAACAGTAACGCCCATATCCTGCAGCACCCCCAGGTAAAATGCCTTGGCCTTTTCGATATCAGCGGTGCCTATTGTGGTATATGCAATCATGTGTTCTTCTCCATGCGAATAAGGTCTCCGGTGTCAGGCGATGCACGCAGCGGCAGCACACCGGGCCAAGAAGTGTACACTCCCCATGGCTCGGTGCAACAGGCCGTCATGCAGCGAAATTGCGTCGTCGACGTGCCGGACTGTTCATTTTCGACTTTGGATAGCGCGGTAACTTTCCGGTTGCAAGGTAGCTGTGAATACTTTCCTGCGAGCGAATCTTCGCCGTCTTTTTTGTGCCGCGTACATAGGTATTGCTTTGCTTGCGGTCCAGGACACGCGCCTTCACATTATCGTGCCACTGTTGGTCGAGGATGTCCTGGATCATGCGTTTGGCTTCCTCATCGAGTATCGGGCAAAGCACCTCCACCCTGAAATCCAGATTGCGTGTCATCAAATCGGCTGAGCCAATCAGGTAACGCGGCGCTCCACGATTGTAAAAAACGTAGACGCGGGCATGCTCAAGGTATCTGTCGACAATGC
Organism: Haliea sp.; assembly: GCA_031431315.1. GTDB lineage: Bacteria > Pseudomonadota > Gammaproteobacteria > Pseudomonadales > Halieaceae > Marimicrobium. Next base: position 18,601 of record JANPDE010000206.1, on the reverse strand, counting down.
TGATGGCCTGGATATTCTCCGAAAGCTCCTTCACACCGGCGAGCAGGGAACACATACCGCGCACGATTAACTTTATCTCTACACCCGCCTGGCTGGCCTCATACAGCTTCATCACCAACTCTTTATCGACCAGGTTATTGCACTTGAGCATCATGGAGGCGCGATAACCAGCGCGGGAGTTGGCAATCTCCTGATCGATCAATTCCAAAATACCACTGCGTATGCTGTGGGGAGCAACCAGCAGCAACCGATAATTTGGACGCTTGTAGTTGTATTGGAGAAATTCAAAAACATTATTGGCGTCTTTGCCTATGTTCTGGTCGTAGGTAGCAAGGCTGAAATCCGTATACAATTTAGCGGTTTTCTCATTGAAGTTACCCGTGCCAATATACGTGTAATAACGTGAAGCATTACCCTCCCGGCGCTCAATCAACAATAACTTGCTGTGCACTTTCAGTCCGGGTATGCCGAAAATCACCTCAATACCGTTCTCTGTTAATCGCTGTGCCCAGTTGATGTTTGCCGCTTCATCAAAGCGCGCAGCCAATTCCACGACAGCCAGTACTTTCTTACCATTTTGTACGGCATTTACCAGGGCATCTATCACTCGAGAATCCCTGGCCACGCGGTATAAGCAGATTTTTATCTTCGTGACCTGTGGGTCCAGGGCGGCTGTTTTCAGCAGATCAATCACGCTGCCAAATCGATGGTAAGGGAAATACAGCAGGATATCTTTCTTTCGTATGTTCTCGAATACACCGTCGGTCTCGCCCATGCGTGCAATATTTACCGGTGGCAGCGGCTTGAATTCGAGGCGCCGCGGACCCTCGTTGGGGAACTTCATGAAATCCTTGGAATTGTGGTAGCGTCCTCCCGCAATCAGGGTGTCATGCCTGCCGAAGCCAAAACGGCTACACAGTTGGTCCAGCAAATGCTGGGGCATACTGCCGTCGTAGACCATACGTACAGTATCCGCCTTGCGCCGCTGTTTCAGGCTTAGGGCCATTTTGTCGATCAGGCTTTCGGTAATGCCAGTATCGATAGCCAGCTCAGCGTCCCGGGAGAATTTAAAACAATAGGCATGCGCTGAATCGATGGAAAAAACGCCGCGAAAAATCTGTGGCAGCCGGGCGCGCATGATATTGTCCAGCACGATAAACACTTTGCTGCCCTTGCCGGTCTTACCCTTCCTGCGGGGAATTTCCACAAACCGGGAGAGCCGATCGGTGGGAACTTCCACCACGGCCGAGTGATGGGTTCCGCCCGAGTTGATATCTACAGCCAGGTAGATGGACTCATCAGTCAGTGCCGGGATTACATTCTCCTCCCGAAGTAGTATCGGTTCCAATTCAGGCAGTACCTTGCTGGTAAAATACGCATGCACGAAGGCGGCCTGTCCTTCATCCAACTGAGTTTCGTTAACCAGGTAAATTCGATGCCTGGCAAGCGTGTGCATGATCTCAATGTAGATACGGTCGAACTCCTTCTGCAGTTCCAGCACCCGTTTATGTATATCAATCAGCAGGTCTTTTGATTGCTGTTTGAAATCGCCGGTGGAGACCGACATCAACCGTCGTACTTCCGCCACCCTGACCCTAAAAAATTCGTCGGAATTATTGGAATAGATACCCAGGTAGCGCAGCCGCTCGATGATTGGAACCGACTCGTCCGCTGCTTCCTGCAGGACGCGTGCATTGAATGAAAGCCAGCTCAATTCCCGTGGCATAAAGAGGTCGAGGTCGAGAAGATCCGCAAGGCGCTTCTTGATCGGGTTTGGCATAGCAACTCCTATTCGAACAAAGTACGGTCTGAGGCTCTCGAGCGCTGTTGGGAACGGCAAAACGCCTGATCTGGCCGCACTCGTTGTGCCTCATGGGCAGTGCACCAGATTAAGTGCCCCGCACTACACAATCATGACAGAAATCCAGATTTCCCTGGCTTGGATGAGTGGCTCGATTATCCGCGTGATGCGAAGAAAAAACCGCGTTGATGCACCCAATACAGACTTATTAGCGAGAATATATTCGTATAAATCACTTTAACATTTCACGACAAGAAATTGATATACATAAAAAAGCCCGCATTTCACGAAATGAAAGCGGGCGAAATAGCCGTATGCTTCGGGGCAGAAACATCGGCCAGGGGACGTGTCAGCACGCGCAGGGAATGCGACGTGCTGTACTGAAAATAGACGGAATTGGCCATTTATCAAGGCCCATGTAAAAATAATTTTAAAACTCATACGCAGCCGCCTTATCCATCTGAGCGGTACTGACCCGCACCAAGCGTTGTTGTTCCTTGCCAAACAATCGCGTACCCAACCGAAAAACTGTAAGGAAATGACTTGCCAAAATGCCCACGGAAGAATACTGTTTATATATACAGTATTGGTCGCCACATGACAGACGATACCACGCTCATTGCCCGACAACACGGTCCACAAAAAGGCCGCGGCGCCTTGAGCAATCCCCACAATCGATTTCAGCCGACGCGGGTTGAGAAGGATGAAGATCTCGAAAGCCCGTCGCCCATCACCGAATGTCGACCCGTTCAGGCCCGCAGTATCATTTCCCGCAACACTTCACCTGACATTCCATTTACACAGTCCATAAACCCCTACCAGGGCTGCGAGCACGGCTGCATTTATTGCTATGCCCGACCAAGCCATGCGTATCTGGATCTATCACCAGGACTGGATTTTGAAACGAAGCTTACTTACAAGGTAAATGCCGCGGCACAGTTGGAACGCGAACTCGCCCATCCGGGGTACATCTGTTCCAGCATTACATTGGGCGCAAATACCGATCCCTACCAGCCAGTGGAGAAGACTCACCGGATTACGCGTGATGTTTTGCAGGTCCTGCAGCGCTGCCACCACCCTGTTTCAATCATCACCAAGGGTACACTCGTCACCCGCGATATTGACATATTGGCTGACATGGCCGCGAACGGCCTGTGTTCGGTGGCCATCAGTCTCACCACCCTCGATTCCGACCTGAAACGTCTCCTGGAGCCGCGTGCGGCGTCGCACCAGGCGCGATTTGCCGCGATGGCGACGTTAAGCGCTGCGGGCATTCCGGTTACACTACTGTATGCGCCGGTGATACCTGGTCTCAACGACTCTGACATGGAGAACATTCTCACCCAGGCACGGGACGCGGGTGCGCACGCGGCGGCATACATCATGCTGCGGCTGCCGCTGGAAATACGCGAGCTGTTTTTTCACTGGTTACACGAGCACTACCCATTGCGCGCCGAGCATGTCATCAGCCTGTTGCGTCAGAGTCGCGGAGGCGCCGACAACGACAGTCGATTCGGCCATCGCATGCGAGGCACTGGCACTTTCGCCAGTCTGTTGTCACAACGCTTTAAGGTGAGTTGCAAGCGATTGGGACTGGATCAACGCGAACAAATGTCTACACGAACAGATCTGTTCAAGGCGCCCTCTCCTCCAGATAAAGTTCGGGATTCCGCGCAGAACAAATGCCAGATTGATCTGTTCGGATAAGTTATCCCGCAATGACTGCCCCGCACCCGAATATTCTGCGTTTGTGCATGGCCGCGGCACATAGGATTCTTGCTTGAGCATCCTTACCATCTTCTGTATTAAATGCAATCCGCAGACGAAACGTAGAGAACTTTAGTAGCAGGAGATAGCGACTGCATCCGTTTCAGACAGAGTGCTGGCGCATTGTGGGACATTGGTCACACTGTCGCAGCATGTCAAAGCCGAGAGAATTCCTTATTCAATTCATACTGGCGGGACGTGACATAGGATTCAAGATTTTCAACACGTCGCAGGGCGAGATCCAAACGCTCCCGTGCCCGTCGCAAACGCACTGCACTACTTTCACTGTAACGGAAAACCTTGCGCGGTCGATAATCGTGATGTCGCTCATCGTACTCCATTTCGACTTCAATCTCCTTGTATTCCAATTCTTCTGACGGCTTCCCGTCAACGCCGGCTCTCGCAGGCCGGCGCGCCATCAGCAGCCACGCCACCAGATACAGCCACAGAGCGAGGGTACCGGTAAACAGGAACGCGCATACCCACAGGAGTCGCATTACCCACGGGGCAATATCCCAGTAATCCGCCAAGCCTGCGGCAACACCACCTACTTTACCGTCTCGTGTATTGCGATACAGGTTTAGTCCCCAGCCGCTGCTGCGCCGCGCGTAAAAGTATTGCATGCTCCTACTGAAGCTTTTGTCCGCATATCCATTACGCTGGTGCTGATGTTCGGTCACGATTTACTCCTTGTCCTCAGTCTGTACACGGCGTTTGAGTTGTTCTCGCCAGTGGGGGTGATCAGCATCCAGAATCGATTCGAGCGTTCCAATTCGCTCGGACAGCTTGTCCACGGTTTCGAGCATGTTTTCCATGGACTCCTTGTCTTCCAGAGTAAGGCTGCGAGACGATCGATTTATGCTGCGATAGTGCATCGTGATCCACAGCGGCGCGACAATCACCAGAAACAGGATGGTGGGAACAAACAAAAATTTCCAGAATTCCATTGACTCATTTCCCGGGCAATATGATGGACAATAATTCTGGCACCATTATAGTCGGCACAATTCAAATGTGCGGAGGTTTAGAACCGGTTGCGTGCGTTGCTTCTGCTCCCAACTCCGCTTTGATTCGCTGCAGTTCATCGTTGATCCGTTCATCGTCTTCCAGCGCGCTGATCTGTGCCGCGAGGTCCACAGGTACTTCCCTGCCCAGATCCATCGCTTCAAGCTGACTTTCCAAAGAGTCCATGCGTCGCTCGAAGCGCTCGAAACGGTGAAAAGCGTTGTCGAGTTCATCGCGCTGAATCTGCCGCTTCACCTTGATACGTGACTCCACCGTCTTGCCGCGCATGGTCAGGGCCTTTTGTCGGGCCCTGGCGTCATTCAACTTATTCTGCAACTGAGTCACCTCATCTGTGAGTTGCGTGATATGTTCATCCGTAGCGGCCAGTTCGGCCTGAACCAATGCTATTTCTTCCTCGATAGCGCACTTCTCCTGCAGCGCCGCTCGGGCCAGATCCTCCCTCTCTTTCGCAATCGCCAATCGTGCCTTTTGTTCCCAACCGGCCGCTTCAGCGTACACTTGTTCGAGGCGTCGCGACGCCTGTTTGCGATCTGCCAGCACTCTGGCGGAAGAACTACGCACCTCAACCAGAGTGTCTTCCATCTCCTGGATGATCAATCGCACCATCTTTTCCGGCTCTTCGGCCTGGTCCAGCATCGCATTGATGTTGGAGTTGATGATATCGGTCATGCGAGAAAATATACCCATGCTGGGCCTCCTGGTCGTCGAGGTAATCGGTACCGTTACCTTCTGGGACTAACAGGATGCATGCCAGTATTGTTATATTATTGAAATATAACGCGTTTTCGAAATTTCTAAATAATGTGGTCTGCAAATGAATATTAAAATTGGTTATTTATACTCAATATCAGGTTTTAAAAACCCTATGTTTAGGTATATTTGACCTTATGCGACCACAAGAAAGTATGATTGGTAGGTCTCCCGCCCTGGCTACCGCTCTGGAGCATCTCTCCCATCTGGCCGGCATCAACCGCCCCGTCCTGCTACTGGGGGAACGTGGCACCGGGAAGGAATTGGCAGCACAACGCGTACATTTTCTGTCATCGCGCTGGCAAGCTCCTCTGATAAAGGTAAATTGCGCCGCGTTGGCCGACAGCCTGCTCGAGTCAGAACTGTTCGGTCATGAACCGGGCGCCTTTACCGGAGCTACCCGCATTCAGAAGGGTCGCTTTGAGCGTGCAAATGGGGGCACTCTCTTTCTGGATGAACTCGGCACCATGTCCGTGCGACTGCAGGAAAAACTGTTGCGCCTGGTGGAGTATGGCGAGTTCGAACGGCTCGGTGGACAGGAGACCCTCCAGGTGGATGTGCGCATCATTGCCGCGACGAATATCAACCTGCGCATACTGGTGTCAGAAAATCGGTTTCGCGCAGACCTCCTGGACCGTTTGAGTTTTGATGTGGTACATCTGCCAGCGTTACGTCATCGGGCACAGGACATCGCCGAACTGGCGCAGCATTTTGCAGTACAGATGAGCGCTGAGTTGGGCTGGGATCTTTTTTCGGGCTTCACTGACTCGGCACTTGAGGCACTGCAGCAACACCGTTGGCCCGGAAATGTTCGGGAATTGAAAAATGCGGTGGAACGCTCCCTGTTTCGCTGGAACGATCCAGAACTTCCGGTCGATAGAGTAGTCATCGATCCCTTTTCCTCCCCTTACAGTGACGGGGTTGGTGATGGGATTAAAGAGGCGGCGCAATTAGAAACGGCAGATGCCGACAACGCAGGCACTACGCAAGGCAACGATTTCCATAGCCAGATTCAGCGCCTTGAAACAACGTTGTTGCGCGAGGCACTGGCCAACAATGGGCACAATCAACGTCGTGCTGCGGCCACTCTTGGCCTGAGTTATGACCAAATGCGCGGCATGGTACGCAAATACAAACTCTCAGAAACGAGCACCCAATAGCAGCACTTCACAATTGGCCATCAAGAGCTGTAGATGATTGTAGCAATATGCCCTGGGCACTAGATGGGGAGTTTTGCCAATACGGCTGTCGGTAGTGTCCTGATTATCAACATGATCAGGCGCCAGTACCCCGGCACGTAACACACTCTCTGGCCCTTCTCTATTGCCCGATAAATAGCGGGCGCAATTGCCGGCGGGGTAGCCCATAGGGCTCCATGTTTCATTCCTGCGGTCATGGGGCTTATCACCATACCTGGCTTAATATTAACGACCTTCACACCACTGCCGGAGAATCTGCCCTGTAATCCCTGTAGCAAGGTGTCAATGCCTGCCTTGGCTGCACCATAGGCATAGTTGCTTTTCCGCCCTCGATCACCGGCCACAGAAGAGATGACAGCCAGTGTACCGTACCCCTGCAGCGACAACTGTTGGGCACATACCTGGACAATGACAGCTGCACTGGTAAAGTTGTCGTCCAGACAGGCCTTCATCGCAGCAGCTGAAGTCTCACACTCGGGCTGATCAGGCAGCGAGCCGTGCGCGACGAGAGCAATGTCGATTCTACCGAGGCAGTCTAGTCCCTGCATCGCACACTCTACATGTTGCTGATAGTCATTAAAGTCGTAACTGGCAGAGCCAACAACAATTCCACCGCGGGCAACCAGATCATCAGAGATCGCCAGTAGTTTGTCGCGATTTCTTCCCACCAAATAAAAATTGGCTTCCCGCAGCGCGTAGAGCTTGAGCAATTCGTGGCAGATTGCCGAATTGGCGCCAAACACCAATATACAAGGACCTTTATTCATTCCCGTACCCTGCGCCAAAAAGTCGATGAGAACTTCGGATCGATTGCCGAAATAAAAGATTCCACGCCCGGATATCCCGCTACGAACAGTTTAGGCGACATTCTCGCATCCTTGGCCGGATAGATAGCGCCACCGACCGCCAGTACAGTTTCATCGAATGACTCCAAAAGTCGCATCGTCTTATTTCCGCGGTTGGGAAAATCAAGCGCCAGCGTGAGCCCTGGACGGGGAAAGGAAAGCAAGCCAGGCGATAGACGACTGCCGAACTCCTTTAGCACAGCGAGGAAGGAAGCCTCCCCACTGCGATGAATTTCTTGCAACAAGGTCTGTATAGCCTGCTCACCGCCCTGATGTGGTACCACGCACTGGTACTGGTAAAAACCATTTCTACCGTAAATCCGATTCCAGTTGGCGATCGCATCGAGCGGGAAAAAAAATGGCTGATAGTGCGTGTGCCGCAGACCGTGCCTTCGGCTTCCTGCGCGGAAGTAAGCGCGGTTAAAAAAATTGACCGTCCATTTGTTGACTACTGAAACAGGTGGTGCGAAAGGCATACCCAAGGGTAAACCGGGCCTGCCCGGAACAAGGCTGCCGCGATTCTGTGCGTGTCTGGCCCGGGAAAAAATGCCCCGGCAGACTCGCCCGTTTCTGGCAAATGTGTCTATCCAAGATACCGTATACTCCCAATCGGCAGACTCACGACTCAATGCGGTGAATTCTTCTATGCAGGAAAAAATCAGATCTTCAACCACAAGCTCATTGCTTGTAATAGGAATCAGCGTAATTTCCGCGCTAGTGATAAGCCCGGTGAGCCCCAGACCGCCAATGGTCGCTGCATAGAGGTGTAGATTTTCACTATGGCTGCACAACGCCCTTTCACCCGAGCTGCGTAATAATTTCAGTGAGCGAACGTGACATCCGAAGGAACCTGCATGGTGGTGGTTCTTTCCGTGAACGTCATTCGCAATGGCGCCGCCAAGTGTGACAAACCGGGTGCCCGGCACAACCGGAAGGAACCATCCCTTGGGCACGATGACCTGCAGTATTTCATCCAGTGTCAGTCCGGCCTCGCAATTCAGGATTCCGCGCTCCGCATCAAACCCAATGAAACGGTTGAGCCGCCGAGTGCTGATCTCCGTGCCATGGCTGTTAATACAACTGTCACCGTAACTACGACCTCGCCCGAAAGCTAACACCGTGTCGCTACCGATCAACTCTGGTAAGGTGTCAAAACGCCAGTCTCGCTCTACAATGCGATCCGCGCCGGCTATGGGCAGGCAACCCCAACTGGAACTGGTCACAGGGCTGCCATCACCGCCAACAGCCCAAGGCCAAAGACGATATAACTGATGCGATCACGCGTAGCGAATAGAACCGGATCCTGATGCAACTCACCACGACTGGCGACCAGCCAAATGCGTCCTATCCAGTACATCAACAATGGGCAGAGCAGCCACATCATCCCATGATTGCGATATGTCTCCATTACATCGTGGCTATTGATGTACAGCGCCAATACCAGCGTCGAGATGTAGCCCGATGCCGTGCCAAGCTGGGCAATAATAGTGATATCACTGACATGGTATCCACGACCATTCGCCCAGGTTCCCGAATCCAGTTCCAACGATTTCAATTCAGCATATCGCTTGGCCATAGCGAGGCTGGTAAAAATAAACATCGAGAATGAAACCAGCCATACTGAAGGCATGGCATCAGCCACTGCGGCACCCGCAATAATGCGCACAGTATAGAGAACGGCCAACACCAATACATCCAGTAAGGCCACCCGTTTGAGGTAAAAGGAGTAACCCAGTGTTATGACAAAATACAGCACCAGAACGACAAAAAAGAATGCTCCCGCGTACCAGGCGAGGACTGCGGACACTGCCAACAATACTGGTGCCGTCAGGATGCCCAATATCAGGGGTGCCCGACCACTGGCAAACGGCCTATGACATTTTTCTTTATGCTTACGATCCGATTCCAGGTCGAGTAAATCATTGATCAGGTAAACAGACGACGAGCAAAGGCAAAAGGAGATAAACGCGATAATCGTTGAAAGTAATAAATCGGTATCCGTGTAGTGCTGGGCGATGAGTATACTGACGAAAATTAACAGGTTCTTACTCCATTGGTGCGGTCGCATCGCGCCAATCAACGCTTGCAAAGGCTTATAATTACGGGGAAAGCTCGCCTCGATGTCCGCCCGTTTTGCAGCCCGCGCGGATAGCCTGTTGCCGGTATTGACCAATACCGCCTTACGGCAATTGGACCACACCGCCAGGTCGTCATGGCTGTTGCCAATGTAGTCGTAACCGCCTTTTCCAAAAAGCCGATCCAACTCATCGCGCTTGGTGGTTGCTCCAAGATTGCGTGTACTGGAACTGGCGATGATGCGCGAGAACAACTGTAAATAATTACCAATGGGCTCGGCGATCCGGTGGTTTGCGGCAGTCACCAGAATCAGTTTTCGACCCGCTTCGCGCTGCGCGCGCAACCACTGCAGCAATGGCTCGTTGTAGGGCAAAGTGGTTTCGTCCAGTTTAATACGGGACGCAATTTGTTCCTTGAGATTGGCCTTGCCCGATAACAGCCAGAATATCATGGCGGCGATATAGCACGGGTTTAGCTTTACCAGTAGAATTGCGGCTTCAACAAGTGTATCCGTGTTGACCAGGGTGCCGTCGAGGTCAACACACAAGGGTACCTCGTCGTTCCGATCCTTTGTCATTTCGTGACTGATAGACATCCAGAGTTCCAACCTACATTATTTTTCGGATACAGCCACAATAAGAAATTGTTTGCCCAATAACTTCCAAACGAAACCAAGTCGCAGATATAACTTTACGAGTAACAGATTGGGTCGATTTCCGTCCGACATCGTGTACGGCAGAAATCCGGCATGTTGTTCTTTTATACCAAACCCATTCAATCGCATTAATTCGGCGAGCGAGCGGTCTGAGATTTGAACATGGTGGTCCCAAAAGTCCCAATACGCCCCAGGCAACAATCGGACATTGGGACCCAACGCAATGAATATCCCTCCCGGTTTGAGGCAGCGCTTTACCGAAGCGATGGTCGATTCAATATTGGATTTCTGGGGCAAATGCTCGAGGAAATTGCTGGTGAACACTACATCAAGGCAGTCATCTGCCAATGGCCATGGCTGGGAACAGTCCTGTAGGATAAGTTCTACATCGTCGTTAAGTCGATCCGCTGCATCCGGGTTCATATCCATCGCATATTTCTTGCTGGCCAAAATATTATTGCTGAACTCCCCCCAGCCGCAGCCGAGATCCAATAGCACCGCATCCCGATTAACATAGCGTTGGAAAAAATTGCCACAAAGCACACTCCACAGCGCATTCCGATAGTCCATAGTCTCAGCAAACCGTTGACGATATTGCTGCTGAACGATATCGGCCCTGCTCTGCTCACTCCCCATGTTCTACCGCTCCATCCAGTTCTTAAATGTCGGGATTGTATGCTATTCCCGGAACGTAAGGTACTTGTGGCCAACGTAGCTGGTGAACACGGGCAGCAGGACCCCTGCTCCATGAGCAATCGCTTCGGCCAGCTCTTCTCCACCCGCGCCTTCGATCGGCATATACGCTGGCAATACCTGCGCCAGGTAAACGCTTAATCCCCAGGTCTGCGCCAGGGCAAACAGGTTAACAATGACAAACCAGCCGATTTCCACCAGCATGGAATTTCCGCTGGACGTGAATACATAGAGCTTATTGAGAATGTATCCCGTGGTGAGTCCGGTGATGAAGGCCAGGACCACGGCCGTACTAAAGTCGACGAATAGATTGTAGAAAAATCTGCTGCCAAAATTGAGCAGCGCCGCCAACCCTCCGGCCAACAAAAAGCGGCTGAATCTACTGCCCAAAAGAGAAGCCGAATAGCTGCCAAGCTTGCTCAACACGCACCGCCGGCCATTTTCGCCAGTAGCCGACCGAGCTGAATACTCTCTGAAATCGATCGATCCTCGGGATAGTAAAAGCAGGTATCGGCAATATACAGCCCCTCTACTCCAGGATTTATCGGGGGCAGGCGCTTGGAAAATTCCGGCTCACATATGGGTTGAGCGTAACGATAGCGTCCCGCCGCTATCTTGAGAATTCCCGCATCGGTCAAATCCGGCTTTATCGCGAAAAGATACTTGCGCACCTTTTCAATAAAAAATGCATCATCCCTCTGGAAATCTTCGTGCTCACCAGGAATATAAAAAGGTGCGTAAACAATGTGCCCACCCAGGGCATTAAGATTACTGTACTCAATAAACCCCGGGATATCGATGTTGGGATCGCTGATATTGAGCCAGAAATAAGGCGTGAGTGCCTCGCTCAAATGCACCAGCACGCATACCACGGCAATATTGTTGACCGAATTGTATTTGTCCCGTATCGCGATGGGCAGGGCCGGAACCATGTCGGCCACGTATGGCATGGGTATGGTGCTGATCACCCTGTCAAATTCAAAACTTCCCGCAGGTGTGCGGATACCACGCACCTTCCCATCGACTATAGTAATTTCCTGCACCGCCTCGCACAGGTGGATTGCGCCACCCATGGATTTGATACGCGCTTCGATGCTATTGAGAAAAGTATCCGATCCACCTTGCAGGTAACCCATTTCCTCCTGCAGCAAATTTTTTCTGGAAGTCCCGACGCGTTTCAGCCGCGACCAAATCCAGGCCGCGGACAGATTGGGGGTGTAATGATGAAACTTCAGCTCAAACAGCGGGCGCCACAGGACATCATAGGCTCTATCGCCGACCCAGCGTTTCAACCAGGTAACTGCGTCAATCTTATCGAGCTTGCGCCAATCACTGCGCTTGGTGGAAGTAAACGCCAAAAGACCGTAACGAATCTTACTTATCAATCCCAGGCCTGGAAATTTCAATAACGCAATCGGCTCACCCCAATCGCGTACTTTCCCCTGGTAGTAATAGCCCATACGGGTTTCATTCCAGCGTAATGTGTTCTCGATACCGAGTTCCTTCAACATTGCAAACAGAGGCGCATCAGATTTACAAATAAAGTGGTAGTAACGCTCAATCTTGATGCCATCAAACACAAAGGACGCGCTCATACCACCCAGCTGCTTATCCGCCTCGTACAGGCTGACTGTATGTCCCTGCTTAAGAAGGTCGTATGCCGAGGCAAGGCCCATGGGCCCACCGCCAACTATCGCTATATTTGCCATGTCTAAAATTTCAGCTTCATTTTGCTGTATATCGGGTGAGTAAATGTTTCCGTGATCGCAATGTCCAGCGGCGTCGCCATCACCTCAAAGATTTTTTCCCAGTCAATATCTTCAAAAACCTCATCAATAACCAGCGCTTTTAGCTGCGTCGTGGTAAACGGCGGATCACGATCAAACAGCGCATATACTGCCAACAGAAGGTAGAACAGCGAGTAAGGCAACTTCACCAGCAGGCATGCACTTTTTTTCGCCGCCTTGATCTTTCGAATGATATCAATAAAGGTGATTTTTTCTTTACCCGAAATGTTATAACTCTGCGACGATGGCCGCTTGGCAATACAGGCAAGAATTATTTCAGTGAAATCGCCGACAAATAATGGTTGTCGCACATAGTGTCCATTGCCAGGAATGGGAAAAACCGGCGAGGAAGACATGAACTGCGACAACCAGCCCAGATGCTTCCGATCAAACCATCCAAACATAAGCGTGGGCCGCAGCACAGTGTAAGGATGCCCGGATTTCACCACCAATTCTTCCTGCTGAGCCTTTGAATTACTGTAGTCGGCGTTGGCGGAGGATTCTATAACTGATGAACTCACATGAACCAGATACGCGACAGGTGGCACAACCTTGAGGATATTCTCAGTAGCAGTCACATTGTTACGATAGAATTCTTCAGCGACGATGCCACCTATCTGCGCATGTAACATTACGACGATGTCGGCTTCGTGAAAGACATTTTGCCAGGGACCGGCTTCGGACAAATCGGCCTCTGTACAAGTTATTGCCGGATGCAGCCGGGCGGCGATAGCGAGATTATGGGGCGATTTATCAAGAACATGCAGGTTCTTACAGCCTTTGGCGAGAAGTTTGATTATCAGGTTCTGCCCCACCAAGCCGGCGCCGCCTGTAATAACAATTTTTAACGTACCCAGCGAAGGGGAACCCGGCTCACGCATGCAAATGCTCGACTACCATCCAGTTCAGCAACATTATTTGAGGAGAAAATTCCCCTGATTTTTCCTGCGGTTTGATTTGCTGCTGCCTGGCAACTATACGTGACGGATTTGACCTGAACAAGCCAACTCACGCTCATCCTCCTCGCAGCACCTTAAAAACGCTGGAGAAGTGTGATTCACCGCGCAAAAAAGTCAGTGTGCCAGGACCTTGTGTTTGCCACAGCGCGCGCAGGAGTAGACAGTTACCAGCCTGCCCTGTTTCACATCAAACTGCTTGACATTATCAACCTCCCATTTATGGTGGCCGTGGCGACACAACATTTTACCCTTGTGTTTTTCCTTCAAGGAGGGTTTGCGAAAGGGAATGACCTCAGACACGAACGCTGCTCGATGTCATCAGAGCAATGTGCGCTGTACGGCAGTATTCCATGAAGCAATGCGGCGGCGTCGCGCACCGGCACTCATCAGTACCGAGAATTCCCGCTCCGCCCGCCAAATGTCTTTTACTTCCGTTTGACTCTTCCAGAGGCCCACGCCCAGACCCGCCAGATAGCAGGCACCGGCCACGGTAGTCTCGATCACTTGCGGTCGAATCAGTCGTCGGCCCAGCACGTCCGCCTGTATTTGCATCAGAAGGTTGTTAGCTGCCGCTCCGCCGTCCACGCGCAGTGGCCGCATGCGCCTGCCGAGATCACTCTCCATGGCCTTCAGGATGTCGGCATTCTGGAGCGCCATGGCATCCAGCGTCGCGCGAGCAATGTGTCCACGCTCGGTGCCCCGGGTAATTCCCGTTAATGTTCCTCGCGCATCAGGTGCCCAATGCGGCGCACCCAGTCCGGTTAACGCGGGTACGAACTCCACCCCGCCGTGATCAGCGACCTGCAGTGCCAGTTTCTCGATGTCCGGTAAGGTCCGGATCATTCTCAGGCCGTCTCGCAACCATTGCACCGCCGCGCCACACACAAAGGCACCACCCTCCAGCGCATAAACACGATTCGCTTTTTCACCCAACTGCCATGCCACTGTGGTGAGCAACCCCGCATGCGACTGCAGGCGTTCCGCACCAGTATTCATCAGGATAAACGAGCCCGTGCCAAAGGTGCACTTGGCATCACCGACGTCGAAGCAGGCCTGGCCGAACAGGGCCGCCTGCTGGTCACCGGCCACACCGGAAATGGGAATGCCATCGGGCAGGCCCGGGACGCCGCGGGTATGTCCGAGGATGCCGCTAGAAGGCATGATGGTGGGCAGGATGCCTCGGGGCACTTCGAACAGGTCCAGCAGGAATTGGTCCCAGCGTCCGGTTTTCAGGTTCATCAGTGAGGTGCGGGAGGCGTTGGACACATCGGTAACGTGGACGTCGCCGCCTGTCAGCTTATAGATCAGGAAACTGTCTACGGTACCCGCTGCCACACGCCCACGCTTGAGAGCGTTGGTAATGCCGGGTGAATTCTTCAGCAACCATCGATATTTGCTGGCGGAAAAACAGGGATCGAGTACCAACCCAGACTTGCGACTGACTGCATTTTCATGCCCTGCCGCTCGCAGTGACTCACAGAAATCCGTCGTGCGCCGACACTGCCACACGATGGCATTGTTGAGAGGCTCGCCCGTTTCGGTATCCCACAGCAGTGAGGTCTCCCGCTGGTTGGTAATACCAATTGCCACGATCTCACGCGGCTTACAGATGTTTTTGCGCAACAGCGCGTGCATGCCCTTACGCACCGACGCCCAGATATCCGCCGGGCGGTGCTCGACCCAACCGGGCTGGGGATAGATTTGGCGAAACTCGACATTGACGCTAGCGCGCAGTTTGCCTCGGGCATCCATCAGGGCGACGGTGCTACCCGTCGTACCCTGATCGATGGCGAGTACAAACTGCCCCATGTTTACTTGCCGAAACCTTCCACCGCCTTGATTTCGAGAAAGTCGGTGAAGCCGTGGCTGCCCCACTCGCGGCCATTGCCAGATTGCTTGAAGCCGCCGAAAGGCACGTCAAATCCACCGGAGGCACCGTTGATGTGCACATTACCGGCGCGAATCCTCGAAGCCACTGCACGGGCGTGATCGAGATCACCGCTCTGCACATACCCCGCCAACCCATAGGGGGTGTCATTGGCGATGCGGATTGCCTCTTCTTCAGTATCGTAAGGGATCATGCTGAGCACCGGCCCAAAGATTTCCTCCCGGGCAATGGTCATGTCGTTATTCACCTGGGAAAACACTGTGGGGCGAACAAAATAGCCCTTCTTAAGGCCCCTGGGGCGACCCGTGCCACCCGTGACGACTTTGGCGCCCTCCTTCTTACCCTTCCTGATCAGGGCCTGGATCTTCTTGAATTGCACCTGGGAAACCACCGGGCCCATCGTCGTCGTCGCCGCTGCAGGGTCTCCCACCACGACGGACTTCGTGACTTTCGCAGCAATGGCCTCCGCCTCGGCCAGTTTAGCCCTGGGAACCAGCATGCGTGATGGTGCGTTACAGGATTGCCCGGTATTAGTGTACATGTGCATCACACCCCGTGTGACGGCAGCCTGCAGATCAGCGTCATCGAGCACAATATTGGGCGACTTGCCGCCCAGTTCCTGGGTGACGCGCTTGACCGTGGGCGCGGCGTTCTGGGCCACCAGTGAACCGGCCCGGGTGGAGCCGGTGAAAGACATCATACTGACATCGGGATGCTTCGACAGCGCAGTGCCCACCACCTTCCCATCACCATTGACCATATTGAACACACCGGCCGGCACGCCCGCTTCATGCATCACCTGGGCGTAAATATACGCTGACAGTGGAGCCACTTCACTGGGCTTGAGCACCATGGTGCAACCCACTGCCAGCGCCGGCGCCACCTTGCAGGAAATTTGGTTTACCGGCCAGTTCCAGGGCGTGATCAGGCCGCACACACCAATGGGTTCCTTGAAGAGACGATGCTCGCCCAGGTCTTCCTCAAACTCGAACGTGCGCAGTACTTTGAGGGCTTCCTCGAGGTGCCCCTGGCCGCAATACGCCTGCGCGCCAGTGGCCAGGCTCTTTGGTGCGCCCATCTCCTCGCGGATGGCATCGGCGATTTCCATATAATGTTTCTGGTAAGTAGCAATGCAGGATTCCAACAATTCAATCCGCTCCTGCCTGCTGGTACGACTGAAACTCTCAAAAGCGGTCTTGGCTGCGGCGACCGCCTTGTTCACATCCGCCTCGGAGCCCAGGGATATGTGTGCGCAGACCTCCTCGGTAGCGGGATTGATAACGTCAAAAGAATTGGGGGTGGTTGGATCTACCCATTTACCATTGATGTAAAACTGTTTGTACTCGCGCATAGTTAATCTCCAGGTACACTGCGAAAATGGAGGTCAAGTGTAAGCACTCTCAGTCGGGCTGACTAGTGCCGTGGCTGCGGCGAAGCGGGTTTTTACTTTTAGAGGGCGACTGGCGTTGTTTCCAACAGGTTATTCGCGCAAAATTAGGGGTCTCCCCAACACCTTTCCGGACCAGTAACCATGGATAACGAAGAGCTGACCCTGTTTCGCGATATGACATGCCGCGCCCTGGAACAGGAGATTGCCCCCCATATCGAAGAGTGGGAAGCCCGGCACATGGTGCCACGGCAATTGTGGTATACATTGGGACAGGCCGGGTTGTTGTGTCCCGACATGCCCCAGGAGTATGGCGCGGCCGGCACCACACCCCAGGTCACCTTCGCTGTGCTGGAGGAGTTATCGCGCATGGGCTTTGGGGGCATTGCCTCCGGCTACGGCATCCACAGCAACATCGTGGCCCCCTATATCGAGCATTTCGGCACCGAAGAACAAAAGACTCAATGGCTGCCAAAAATGGTCACGGGAGAAGTGCTGGGCGCCCTGGCCATGACTGAACCCGGTGCGGGCTCTGACGTGCAGGCCATTCGTACCAATGCGGTCAGGGACGGTGATGAATGGATTCTCAACGGCTCCAAGATCTTTATCACCAATGGCATGCTGGCGGACCTCGTCATCGTGGCGGCAATCACCGACCCGGGCAAAGGCGCCAAAGGCACCTCGCTGTTTATCGTCGACGCGACGCTGCCGGGCTTCGCGCGCGGCAAAAAGATCGAGAAAATGGGGCAGCACACCTCCGACACCGCCGAGCTGTTTTTCCAGGATGTGCGCCTGCCCGCCTCGGCCCTGCTCGGTGAACTGAACAAGGGTTTTGTCATCATGATGACCGAGCTGCCGCGCGAACGCCTGGGCATTGCGGCGCAGGCCATCGCCTCCGCCGAGGGCGCCATGGCGCTCACCGTGGACTACGTGCTGCAGCGCAAAGCCTTTGGCCAGACCGTGGCCAGTTTCCAGAATACCCGCTTTGTCCTGGCCGAAGTGAAAACCGAGATCGCCATCAACCGCGCCTTCTATGAAAAGTGCGCCGATGCCTATGCGCGGGAAGGGCTGACCGCCGAAGACGCCGCTATGCTCAAATATGCAAGCACTGAAATGCAGTGCAAAACCATCGACCAGTGCCTGCAGTTATTCGGCGGTTACGGTTACACCACCGAATACCCGATCTCGCGCTTCTACACTGACGCGCGGATTCAACGCATTTACGGCGGCACCTCGGAAATTATGCGGGAAGTGGTCGCGCGCTCCATTCTGGGCCGGTAAATATCCCCCGGCCACGCCGGGGGCTTTAGTTTGTGAGCCGCTCAAAGCGGTAGTTACGCAGCCTTACGGCTCCTGGCTCCTTGAGCCCCCTGCAGGGGGCGTTGCATTCAAACCAATGACGCCTGAGCTAACCGTTGATGGATCACGATTGGAGGCTTCGTTGCGGCGAGTGGCAGTAGGCCTTCGCCGCGTGCTCAAACTGGTGAGATATTGGGCGCGGAGCATGGCAAAAGCCACACGCCTTTATCGCGCGTACATCACAACGGTTGAGTGCACTGCGCCAGAGTCCCTCCGGGGATAAGGCCTGAAGAGCGAATATCCCAGCCCTCTGAGCGATCAGGCCTTATCCCCGGAGGGGCGGTTCATGAGTGCCACTATTACGTGCGTGCCACTACCAATAGACATCGGCTGTGAATCAAACAGTTCACGGCTCACGCGCGGGAGTTAGCAGGGGACTTCCGCAATTGTCAAACTTCGCGCGAGCTGG